>NZ_MUME01000067.1 GCF_002155915.1 Streptomyces thermovulgaris
CCGCCCGGGCGGTCGCGGGAGCGGGTGCGGGGGTGACCGGCGAGGCGGCCGGGGCCGGGCGGGGAGTGGGCACATGGGGGTACGCGTCCGGCTGGAACCGGTGCTCCTCCACCCACTCCAGCAGTTCCCGCTGCTGCCGGCCCTTGGCGTACGCCGCGAACCGCTCGACCAGCAGAACGCAGGGGAGCGGCTCGCCGGGGCGGGCGTTGAGGGTCGCCGCGTGCAGCACCGCCGACCACGGCTCCTCGCAGTGCTTCGGCAGGGGGTCGGGGCGCCAGCCCAGGGCCTCCTGGAAGATTCCGCGGACGTCGAGCAGGTCCAGCCCGCTGAGCAGGGCCATCAGCCGCTTCCAGCTGTCGGCCGGGAAGAGGGGCACCTCCGCGAGCGCGATGGCGGTGCGGACCTGGGCCATGTGCCGGGTCTCGCCCTCCAGCGTCGACACGACACTGCCCAGCACCTGGATGCCGTCCGGATGCGGCATCACCTCCCTGAGCAGGTGCAGCAGACAGCGGCGCCGGTGGCTGCTCTCCGGCAGGGTGATCCGCACCCCCAGCGCGTGGCCCACCAGACGGGCGCACTCGTGGAGCATCCCCGGCTCCTCGAAGCACGGGAGGGCCTCCAGTGCGTCGAGCAGGATCTTGGGCGGCATCCAGGTCCCTTGAGCGAGTGTCACGGGGCCTCGCCTCCCGTTGCGGATCCGGCAGTCGGCCACAGCTTGTCGAAGAGTTCCAGCGCGGCACGTGCGGGTTCCGACGCGTCGTCCAGCAGCCGCAGGGCGTCGATCAGGGCCTGCCTGCCGTCGCGGTGGTCGGCGCAGGCCTGGACGACGTAGTAGAGCTGGAGGCGGGGGCGGGGGCTGGTGCGGATGGTGCGCCGGATGGGGACCGGCAGCAGCCGGCGCAGTGCCGCCGCGCCGTCGTCCTCGATCTGAGGGACGTTCAGCAGGGCGTCGGCCAGCGCGAACTGGTCTCTGTCGGAGGGGGGCTCCGGTAACCCCGACGGCGCGGGAGGCCGGGGCGGCCCGAGAGCCGGGGCGAGCGCCGGCCACAGCCGGGCCGCCGCCTCCAGCGGAAGCATCCAGGCCACCTTGGCCTGCCGGTCGGTGTAGGCGGCGGTGACCAGCCCGACGACCCGCCCCGCGGCCGGGTCCCACACCCCGGCTCCGCTGAACCCGGGCCCCACCGGCACGCCCGTGGTGCCGATCCCCTCCAGCTGGATCCAGTCCCGGTACGGCCCGCCCCGCCCGGTGAGCCGGGCGTACGACCACAGACCGGCGGGCGCTCCCGCCGGGTGGCCGTACACGCCGACCTCGCGCCGGTCCGGTTCCCCGCACGGGCCGAGCCGCGCGGGCAGGACATCGGCGGGCGGCGACCAGTCCGTGCGCAGAACGGCGAGGTCCCCGTCCGACCCTCCGGCCAGCGGGCCCGGGAACCAGCCGCCGGGCACCACGACCGCCTCGCCCGCCCCGGCGTCCGGTCGTCCGGGAAGGTCGACGAGCACGGGCCGCTGCCCGGGCTCCGCCGTCCCGACGGCCGACGCCACTACATGCGCGCAGGTCAATACCGTGTCCGGAGCCACCAGAACTCCGGCGCCGTGCACCACTTCACGCGTCGACAGAACGCGTACCCGTCCTGACGCCGACACGCCTGTCCCATCCCCGTTGAGCACTGCCCGTCCCTTCCCCCGCGTGTTCCCCCGTGTGCAGCCGTCGCGAGCGACGGTCCCCACCCGGAAACCAGCGTACGAACCGCATGCGCGCGGTACACGCGTCATGCGTATCCCGGAGCTTTACCGGTTGTGCCACCGGCGAATCATCGGTGCGCAGGCGGGCGCGCGGTGACACAGAGGGGCGCACACCCAAGGGCCGTCACCGCGTTCATGCCCGGGGCCGTCCCCCGACGCATCCACAACTCGCCCGTCTGCCGCTGCCGGCCGCTCACCGGAGGCACCGCACCGGGCGGTCACACCGGATGATGCTCACCTGGCGTTCGGGACGGCGGGGCAGGGGCGTATGAGCCGTACAGGCCGTGTGAGTCGTATCAGTCGTATCAGTCATGCAGCTCGTCGTGCGGGGAGGCGCGGGAAGTCCACGGGGGACACCGCCCGGGCGGCGAAGGAGGCGGCCGGCGCCCAGGAGGTCTCGGAGTCGGAACGCCTGCTCTTCGGCGGCCCGCTCCGCTACGACGGGGGCTGGAGCCGGCACGACGGCTCCTTCCTGGAGCTCGGCCTGCGCGCCATGGTCCTGCGGATGCCGCGGCTGATCGGCTCCACGATCCGGCTGGCCCACCGCGCCGACCGGCGGGCGCTGCTCCAGGTCGCCGTGGCGGAGGCCGGCGGCGGCATCGCGCAGGCGGTCGGCCTGGTCGCGGTCAACCGGGTGCTCGCCCAGCTGCTGGAGCAGGGGGAGACCACCGAACGCCTCGTCGCCGCGGCCCCCGCCCTCGTCGCGGTGGCCGTCACCGCCGTCGTCGGCGCGCTGCTGAAGTCGGCCTCCACCGCCGGCACCGGGCGGCTGGAGCCGAAGGTGTTCCGGGTGGCGACGGAGGAGTACCTGGAGCGGGTGGCCCGAGTGGAGCTGGCCGCCGTGGAGGACGAGGAGTTCCACAAGCTGCTGGACTCCGCGCAGTGGGGCGCCGAGTCCGCCCGACGGATGATCAGGTTCTGTGCGTCGGTGGTCACCGCCGCGATCGCGCTGATCGCCGCCGCCGGCGTCCTGACGGCGCTGCACCCGGTGCTGCTGCCCCTGCTGGCGATGATGACGCTGCCGAGCGCCTGGAGCGCGCTGACCATCGCCCGCCGCCGCTACGTCTCCTTCCACACCTGGGTCCAGCACGCCCGGGCCGGTCAGCTGCTGGGGCGGCTGCTCATCGACGTCCAGGCCGCGCCCGAGGTGCGGGTGCACAACATCGGGCCGTTCCTGCTCAAGCACTTCCGCACGATGGCCGAGACCGGCGAACGGGAGCAGACCCGCCTGGCCTCCCTGGCCGCCCGCACCGGTCTGATCGCCTCGGGCTGGACGGGGCTCGCGACCGTCACCACGTACGGGGTGCTCGGTGTGCTGCTGTGGACCGGTGCCATGGACCTGGCCGTCGCCGGCACCGCCGTCATCGCCATCCGCACCGGCTCCGCCAACCTCGAGTCCCTGGTCGTCCAGCTCAACTACCTCTACGAGGAAAGCCTGTTCGTCGCCGACCTCGACCGGCTGTGCCGGGAGGCCGACCGCCGTCTCATCCCGGCCACCGGCCGTCCCCTGCCCCGGAGGATCGACGCCGTCCGCTTCGAGAACGTCACCTTCACCTACCCGGGCACGGTCGACGGCCGCCCCGCCCTGAAGGACGTGAGCATCACCATCCCCACGGGGAGGATCGTCGCCCTGGTGGGCAGCAACGGCAGCGGCAAGAGCACGCTCGCCAAGCTCCTGTGCGGCCTGTACGCCCCGGACGCCGGCCGGATCCTCTGGGGCGACGTGGACGCCGCCGAAGCGGACCGCGCCGACCTCTTCGACCGCGTCGCCGTCGTGGCCCAGGACTTCTACCGCTGGCCCTTCACCGCCCGTGTCAACATCGCGATCGGCCGCCCCGAGGCCCCGTACGACGACGACCTGCTGCACGCCGCCGCCGCGTACGCCGGTGCCGACGACACCGTCGCCTCCCTGCCCCGCGGCTGGGACACCCTGCTCGCCCGCGGCTACAAGGGCGGCCACCAGATCTCCGGCGGCCAGTGGCAGCGCCTGGGCATCGCCCGCGCCCGCCACCGTGCCGCGCGGATCCTCGTCGTCGACGAACCCACCAGCGCCCTCGACGCCGAGGCCGAGCAGCAGGTCTTCGACCGGATCCGCGACCTCGCCGCCGAGGGCCAGACGATCGTCCTGATCACCCACCGGCTGCACAGCGTCCGCCACGCCGACACGATCTACGTCCTCGAACACGGGCGGGTCGTCGAACAGGGCACGTTCGACGAGCTGATGCGGCCGGACACGGACGGCCCCGGCCTCTTCCGCCGCATGTACCTCGTCCAGTCCGAGCAGTACCGGCTCGACGGCTCCGCGGCCCTGCCCGCCCCGCAGGACGACAGGACCGCGGAGCCGCAGCCGTAGGGCCCGGCAAAGCCGCAGCCGCAAGGTCCGTCCGGCGTCCGCCGGAAGCCGGACCTCGCACTCGTCAACGTCCTTGTGCGCAAGGAGAGTTGACCTGACTCTGTGGTCCGCCGGGACGGTGACGGGGTTTCCCGCCGAGCCGCCCGCGCCGGCGGCGGCGCCCGCGCCGAGGGCTACAGATACGGGCGGGTGATGAGCTCGATCGCGTGGCCGGCGGGGTCCTTGAAGTACACCCCCCGACCGCCGTGCTCGTGGTTGATCTCGCCCGGGCGGCGCATCTGCGGATCGGCCCAGTGCTCGATGCCGCGCTCGCACAGCCGCCGGTACGCCCGGTCGAACAGCTCGTCGTCGACCAGGAACGCGTAGTGCTGCATCTGGATCTCCACCGGCGGCTCGGCGAACTGGAGCAGCACGCCGTCGGAGAGCTGGACGTTGGTGAACAGGCCCCAGGACGGAGCCTCCGGAAGCTCCAGGAGCTCCCGGTAGAACCGGGCCGACTCGTCGCGGTCCTTGGCGGCGATGATGGTGTGGTTGAACGTGACTGTCATGCAGCTGACCTCGCTCGGTGCTCGACACGAAAAGGACGCGGAAAAGGGACTCGTCGTGCACGAGCAACGGGAGGTCCGCGTGCCGTACCGAGGGGGTGCGCTCTGCGCACCCGCTGTGCGGTCAGCTCTCCACCGGACAGCCAATCCGTGTGTGGCGCAGCGCCGGTCCGGTGTTCACGCCGGAGACATTACGTGGCCTTGGCGGCTGTGCCAAGAGGTTGCCAAGAGGTACGGAAGGAAGCCCCTTTCACGGACGTGCACGGACCTGCACGCACGTTCACGGACGGAGAGCGGGCGCCGGAAGGCGGTCTTCGGAGACGACGGAGGGCGGGACCTGGAGGTCCCGCCCTCGTTCGTCGAGCGTGGGTGCGGCTCAGGGCCACACCAGGCAGTACGGCTGGTGTCCCGCCGCGTGCAGCCGCTGCGAGAAGTCCTGCCACTCGTGCAGCAGCTGGTACACGTTGAACGCGTCCCGGGGACCGCCGCGGTCCGGGACCGTGGACCAGATGAAGGCAGCCGCGCCGACCGCTTCCTCGCCGAGGTCGCGGAGGGGGTCGACCACCGTCATCGGGAGCTTCACGACCGCGTAGTCGGGGTGCAGGACGACCAGCTCCAGGGGCGGCACCTTGTGCAGGGGCACCCCCTCGATGCCGGTCAGCACCATGGCGGCCACCGTCTCCGGCTTGATCTTGGTGAACATGCCGTTCATGCCGAGCTCATCGCCGCCGAGTTCCTCGGGACGCATCGAGAGCGGGACGCGGGCCGCCGTCGCGCCGTCGGGCGCGCCGAAGTACTTGTACGTCACCCCCACCCGACCACCATTCCTGCTCCCTGCTCCCAGACGGTCGACCCCTCGGCTGAGCCGCTCGGGCTCCCTCGGAAGATCCCTTGCCTGACGTGCCTCGGCCGTTTCGTCAACCTCGCGCCGGTGCCTTCCCCGCCGGGCACGTCGAGGACCCAGGCCGTCAGTCCCCTCGCCCAGTCCGCCACCGCGATGCATATCTCCACCCGACTGCTTTTTCTAGGGCGCGTGTCCCCCGCCGCGCAACCCGATCATCGTGACAGTGACCTCCCCCACGGCCGCCCGCCGAAACGTGCGCCGGGTCATCTGTCCTCAGGAGCTCACGGTCTTCGACACGATCCTTTGCCTCGTCCGTACGGTCCATACGTACGCCAAGCCCAGTTTCGCAGATGAGCGGCCCGGAATCCTCGAATCCGTCGTTCGGAGCACCACGGCGTCGCCGGGCGGGCCGCTCCGGCCCCCAGGTCGCCGATGAGGTCGCCGACGACGCTGGCCTACCCTGAACAGGTCACTGCCCACCGGAATCGGAGAACCCCCGGGAAAGCCCCCGAGAAGTCGGAGAAGTCGCAGGTCATGAGCGAACTGCCATACCCGTATGAAGCCCCCGTCTCGCAGGCGCTGTTCGACCGTGCGGCGGCCGTCACGCCCGGAGGCGTGAACTCGCCGGTGCGTGCCTTCCGTGCCGTGGGCGGCACGCCCCGGTTCATGGTGTCCGGCAGCGGCCCGTATCTGAAGGACGCCGACGGACGGGAGTACGTCGACCTGGTGTGTTCCTGGGGGCCGATGATCCTCGGGCATGCGCACCCCGAGGTGGTCGCCGCCGTGCAGGAGGCGGTGGCGCGCGGTACGTCCTTCGGCACGCCCGGTGAGGGCGAGGTCGCGCTCGCCGAGGAGATGACCAGCCGGGTCGGGCCGCTGGAGCAGGTGCGGCTGGTCTCCAGCGGGACCGAGGCCACCATGTCCGCGATCCGGCTGGCCCGCGGATTCACCCGGCGGTCCAAGGTGATCAAGTTCGCCGGGTGCTACCACGGGCACGTGGACTCGCTGCTCGCCGCCGCCGGGTCCGGTGTCGCCACCTTCGCCCTGCCCGACACCCCGGGCGTGACCGGCGCCCAGGCCGGCGACACGATCGTGCTGCCGTACAACGACCTCGACGCCGTGCGCGCCGCCTTCGCCGCCCACCCGGACGAGATCGCCTGCGTGATCACCGAGGCCTCGCCCGGCAACATGGGGGTCGTTCCTCCGCTGCCCGGGTTCAACCAGGGCCTCAAGGACCTCTGCGCGGCCCATGGCGCCCTCTACATCTCCGACGAGGTCATGACCGGGTTCCGGACCAGCCGCGCCGGGTGGTACGGCATCGACGGGGTCGTGCCCGACCTGATGACCTTCGGCAAGGTGATGGGCGGTGGCTTCCCCGCCGCCGCGTTCGGAGGGCGCGCCGACATCATGGCGCACCTCGCTCCGGCCGGGCCGGTCTACCAGGCCGGCACCCTGTCCGGGAACCCGGTCGCCACCGCCGCCGGACTCGCCCAGCTGCGGCTGCTCGACGAGGCCGCGTACGCCAAGCTGAACGCCGTCTCGCAGCAGCTCCAGGCACTGGTCTCCGAGGCGCTGACCAAGGAGGGCGTGGCGCACACCCTGCAGAACGCCTCCAACATGTTCTCCGTCTTCTTCACGGACCGTCCGGTGCGCAACTACGACGACGCCAAGGCGCAGGAGTCGTACCGCTACACCGCGTTCTTCCACGCGATGCTGGCGAACGGCGTCTATCTGCCGCCCTCGTCCTTCGAGTCCTGGTTCGTCTCCACCGCGCACGACGAGACGGCGCTCGAGCGGATCGCCGACGCCCTTCCGGCGGCGGCCCGGGCGGCTGCGGAGGCCACGGCATGAGCGACCACGCCGAGAAGAAGACCGAGAAGACGGACAAGGCCCAGGAGCCCGGGAAGACCGGGAAGGCCGAGAAGGCCAAGAGGGTCGAGAGGGTCGAGAAGAGCGTCACCGGTGACGACCTCACCGTCGTCCACCTCATGCGGCACGGCGAGGTGCACAACCCGGAGGGGATCCTGTACGGGCGGCTGCCCGGCTACCACCTGTCCGAGCTGGGCCGGAGGATGGCCGAGCGGGTCGCCGATCACCTCGCCTCCCGCGACATCGTCCATGTCGCTGCCTCCCCGCTGGAGCGGGCGCAGGAGACGGCGGCGCCGATCGCCAAGGTGCACGGGCTCGACGTCGCCACGGACGAGCGGCTGATCGAGGCGGCCAACATCTTCGAGGGCAAGACCTTCGGCGTGGGCGACGGCGCGCTGCGCCGGCCCGCCAACTGGAAGTACGTGGTCAATCCGTTCAGGCCGTCCTGGGGCGAGCCGTACATCGACCAGGTGGTGCGCATGATGGCCGCGCTGCACGCGGCGAAGGACAAGGCGCGCGGGCACGAGGCGGTGCTGGTCAGCCACCAGCTGCCGATCTGGATCGTGCGCTCCTACGTCGAGCGGCGCCGGCTGTGGCACGACCCGCGCAAGCGGCAGTGCACGCTCGCCTCGCTGACGTCGTTCACCTTCCGGGGCGACCGGATCATCTCCGTCGGCTACACCGAGCCGGCCCGCGACCTGGTCCCCGCTCATCTCCTCCCGGGAGCCAAGCCGGTGAAGGGGAAGGGCAAGGCGTTCGGCGCGTAGAACGCAGAAGGGCAGAAGAGCAAAAGAGCAAGAGAACCGAGAGAACCAGGAGAACAAGGAAGCGACCGGGGGCGGTGAGCCCCCGGTCGCGTACGTATGCGTTCATGACGTTTGCGCCGGCGCTGGAGCGCGTGAGGCCCGCACGGCCCGGCTCCGGTCCGGTGCGTCGGGGAAACCCGTGCCCTGTCCGGTCAGCGCGGAAGGCCGGTGGGGAGGACCACGCTGACCCGGCGGCCGAGGGGGCTTGGGTGAACCCGGACCTCGCCGGCCAGGAGTCCGACGATGGCGAGCCCCCGGCCGTGCTCGTCGGGATCGTCGTCGTACGGCCGCCGCGACCGGGCCGGGCCACCGGAGTCCGTCACCGAGATCCGCAGGACTTTGGCGTCGAGGGACAGACGCAGGGTCATGTCGCGGCGGCCGTGCACGGCGGCATTGGCGGCGAGTTCACCGATGACGAGTTCGGCGGACGCCAGGTCGGCGGGGTGAAGACGCCAGTGGGCCAGGATCGCCGTGGCGCTGCGGCGTGCCACCGGAACCCAGCGGACCTCGGCGGGCAGCGCCAGGATGGCATGGCGGCCGGGAGCGGGCCGGGCGGCGGGCCGGGTCCGGTCACGGACGAGGCCCGGGCGAGGGCCGACGGGGCCCCGCCGACGTGGGACAGCCCGGCCGGTCACGGCACTCGGCTGCATGGTGTCGTGGAGGGCTGCGGTGCTCATGGTCGTTTCCCAAGGCCGGGGCGGGAGGAGCGCTGCGCTCGGCGGTCCTGTCGTGGGTCCGGGCCGTGAGACCCGGCGGAGCGGCTCGGCCACCGCCTCGCCGGTGCGAGGACCGGTGGAGCCGGGGACCGGGGATGGTCCTGGGCGGTGCTTCTGTGCGGCGTGTCGCCGTCGACGCTACGCGGCGGTGTGACCTTTCGTGACTGGGCAGTGGGGCGGACTGTCCCTCTCCGATCGGAGGGGGCGGCCCCGCCGCGCACGGCGGGGGGCGGGGCCGGACACGCGGATGTCCGGCCCCGCCCGTCACCACCGCCGCCCGCGCCGGTGCCGTGGCCGCCGGGTCATCCGGCCGCCTCGGCCCCCGTCGGCAGCGGCGGCTCCGCCCGTATGCGCTCCCACTCCTCGTCGGTGAACAGCCGGGAGCGGATCAGGAAGCGCACTCCCTCGGGGGCCTCGAGGGAGAAGCCGCTGCCCCGGCCGGGGACCACGTCGACGGTGAGGTGGGTGTGCGACCAGTAGGCGTACTGGTCGGCGCTCATCCAGAACGGCGTGTCGCCGGCCAGACGGCCGAGCAGCACGTCCGAGGCGCCGACGCGGAACTCGCCGCGCGGGTAGCACATGGGCGCGCTGCCGTCGCAGCAGCCGCCGGACTGGTGGAACATCACCGGCCCGTGCCGGGCCACCAGCCGCCGCACCAGGTCCTCGGCGGCCGGTGTCAGCTCGACGCGCCTGGTGCGGGTGCCCATCAGAAGAACCCGAGCTTCTGCTCGGAGTAGCTGACCAGGAGGTTCTTGGTCTGCTGGTAGTGCTCGAGCATCATCTTGTGGGTCTCGCGGCCGATGCCGGAGCGCTTGTAGCCGCCGAAGGCCGCATGGGCCGGGTAGGCGTGGTAGCAGTTGGTCCACACGCGTCCGGCCTTGATCTCGCGGCCGAGGCGGTAGGCGAGGTTGCCGTTGCGGGACCACACGCCGGCTCCGAGGCCGTAGAGGGTGTCGTTGGCGATCTTCACGGCCTCCTCGGGGGAGTCGAAGGTGGTGACCGACACGACCGGGCCGAAGATCTCCTCCTGGAAGATCCGCATGTCGTTGGTGCCCTTGAAGACGGTCGGCTCGATGTAGTAGCCGCCTTCCAGACCGGGGACCGTGCGGGGCCCGCCGCCGGTGAGGAGCTCGGCGCCCTCCTGCTTGCCGATGTCGATGTAGGACAGGATCTTCTCGAACTGGTCGTTGCTGGCCTGTGCGCCGATCATGGTCTGCGGGTCGAGCGGGTTGCCGCCCTTGATGGCCTTGGTGCGCTCCAGGGCACGGGCCATGAACTCGTCGTAGATCGAGGAGGCGATCAGGGCCCGCGACGGACAGGTGCACACCTCGCCCTGGTTCACCGCGAACATCACGAAGCCCTCGACCGCCTTGTCCAGGTAGGCGTCGTCGGCGGCCATGACGTCGTCCAGGAAGATGTTCGGGCTCTTGCCGCCCAGCTCCAGGGTGACCGGGATGATGTTCTCGGACGCGTACTGCATGATCAGCCGGCCCGTGGTGGTCTCACCGGTGAAGGCGATCTTGGCGATGCGCGGGCTGGAGGCGAGCGGCTTGCCGGCCTCCACGCCGAAGCCGTTGACCACGTTGACCACACCCGCCGGGAGCAGGTCGGCGATCAGCTCGATGACCTTCAGCAGACTGACCGGGGTCTGCTCGGCCGGCTTGATGACCACGCAGTTGCCCGCAGCCAGGGCCGGGGCGAGCTTCCAGGCGGCCATGAGGATGGGGAAGTTCCACGGGATGATCTGGCCGACCACGCCCAGCGGCTCGTGGAAGTGGTAGGCGACGGTGTCCTCGTCGATCTCGCCGACGGTGCCCTCCTGGGCGCGCACCGCACCGGCGAAGTAGCGGAAGTGGTCGATGGCGAGCGGGATGTCGACGTTGAGGGTCTCGCGGACGGGCTTGCCGTTCTCCCAGGTCTCGGCCACGGCGAGCTTCTCGAGGTTCTCCTCGAGCCGGTCCGCGATCCGGTTGAGGAGGGCGGCCCGCTCGGCGACGGAGGTGCGGCCCCACTTGTCGGCCGCGGCGTGGGCGGCGTCCAGGGCCAGCTCGATGTCGGCCGCGGTCGAGCGGGCGACCTCGCAGAAGACCTTTCCGTTCACCGGGGAGGGGTTCTCGAAGTACCGGCCCTCCACGGGGGCGACCCAGTCGCCGCCGATGAAGTTGTCGTATCGCGGGGCGAAGCTGACGATGCTGCCGTCCGTTCCCGGCTGCGCGTACACCATGGCGGCTCTCCTCGATGGCGATGGTGAGTGCGGTGGCCACGACGGCCCGTGCCGTCGTGGTGCACCTCACTGTGGGCCTGCGAGGTTGGCGCAAGGTTGGCGCCGCCCGTGCGCCGGTGGAGGCCGAGCCGCACGGGGCGGTGGTCAGTCGCGCAGGGCGGCGGTCAGCCGGCCGGCCGCGATCGCGCGGCGTGCGTCGCCCGGACCGAGCAGGCGCAGCGCGTGCTCGTGCACCTCCGCGTCGTACGGCGCCCGCTCGCCGTAGCGCAGGGCGTGCTCCGGGCGGGTGCTCGTGAGGACCGCCTCCCGGACGGCCACTTCCAGGCGGATGCGCCACTCCCCGATGCCCGGCGCCTCGGACCGGGGGAGCAGCGGACCGCGGTAGAGGCCCAGGGCGGTCTCCGTGTCACCGCGCTCCAGCGCGCGCAGCACGTCGACGGCGTCGCAGGACACGGGTGCGGTGAGCGCGTAGCGGCGGGGGGCGATGCCGCCGCCGAGGGCGCGGCGCAGGTGGGAGATCTCCGCCTTGAAGGTGGAGGCGGTGACGGGCCGGTCCCCGTACAGGGCCTCGCGCAGCCTCTCCGGTGAGAAGCCGTCCGGTTCCAGCGCGAGGAGGGCCAGGATCTCCAGCTGCCGGGGGCGCAGGGCGAGGGGCACGCCCTCGCGCACGGCTCTCTCCTCGCCCAGGCAGGTCAGCCGCACCCGGGGTGCGTTCTTCCGGGGGTGGCGGGGCGGTTCGGCGCGGAGCCTGGCCTCGATGGCGGACACCAGGCCGCGCACGGTGGACATGGCCAGGGGGTTCGAACGGTCCCAGGTGGTGGACAGGTCCAGGACGCCGAGGACGCGTCCGTCGAGGCCGCGGATCGGGGCGCAGTAGCAGACCCAGCCGTGCAGCGCGGTCACCAGGTGTTCGGCCGAGAAGACGGTGCTGGGGCGTCCGGTGCGCAGCGCGAGGGACAGGGCGTTGGTGCCCATGGCCTGCTCGTCCCATCGCCCGCCGGGCGCGAAGTTGACCCGCTCGGCCCGCTTCCGCATGGTCGGGCCGCCGCAGGTCCACAGGATGGTCCCGGACTCGTCGGTGACCGCGGTGACGAATCCCGCGTCGTCGGCGATGCTGCGCAGCTCGTCGGCGAGCTCGCCGACCGGCCGGCGCAGCGGCGAGTCGGCCCAGCGGTGGTGCACCGCGCCCCCCTCGGCGACCGGGGCGCTGTCCCGGGCGGGGTCCACGCTGACCAGCGAGCGCACCCAGGACTCGGCCACCTCGTGGCGCAGCGCTCCGCCGCCGTTCGGCGCCGGACCCGCGGCCTTCAGCCGAGGCACCACACGAGACCACTCGTCCTCCAGCGCGGCCCTGCGGCGCCGGAGATCACTGCGCTGTGACATGTGTGCTTCCCCTGCCATGGAACGGGGACAATCGGTTATTGTCGTCGGGACTACACAACGTGCACCTGCCCGGTCGGGCAGGTCTCCCCGTCCGAATGGACAGGTGCCGCGTCCGGGCTCGCGCGCCTAGCGTGGTCCGCGGTGTGACGGCAGTGTTATCGGCGGATGGCGCAGAAAATCAAGGTTTCGCACGCGTTGCGAGCTTCACTGTCCCTGGAGGTCGCATGTCGCTCGTGTCCGGCGTCATGATGACCAGCGGTAATGAATCGAGTGTCGACTGGGGCCGCGACGCGTACCAGTGCGAGCTGCTGGGGCCGCAGAAGACCGGGACCGACGCCGTCCGCCGGTCCGCGCGGCTGGCCAAGTTCCATGTGCCCGAGGTCGTTTTCGGGCCCGGTTCGCTGGCCGAGATCGGTCACTGTGCGCTGCGGCTGGGCGGCCGCCGGCCGTTCCTCGTCACCGATCCGGGGCTGATCGAGGCGGGGTGGGTGGACGAGGCGGTCGGCCATCTGCGCAGGGTCGGGCTGCGGCCCGTCCTGTGGTACGACGTGACGCCCAACCCCAAGGACCACGAGGTCGAGGCCGGTTTCCAGCAGTACGCGGCCAGCGGCTGCGACGTGATCGTGGGGCTGGGCGGCGGCTCCGTCATCGACGCGGCCAAGGGGGTGGCGATCCTGTCGAGCAACGGCGGGCGCATCCTCGACTACGGGGGTGTGGACCGGGTCGGCCTGCCGATCCCGCCCACCGTGATGGTGCCCTCCACGTCGGGCACCGGGGCGGACGTGTCGCAGTTCGCCGTCATCACCGACACCACCGAGCACGTCAAGGTCACCATCGTGAGCCGCACGCTGGTGCCGGAGATCTCGGTGATTGACCCGCGTCTGCTGACCACCATGCCGGACTGGCTCAACGCGGCGACCGGTCTGGACGCCCTGACGCACGCCATCGAGGCGTTCGTGTCCCGGGCGCACAGCCCGCTCACGGACAGCCACGCGCTCCACGCGGTCGAGCTGATCACCGGCAATCTGGTGCGCACCCAGGTGCGGCCGAAGGACTTCACCGCCCGGCTCGCCATGGCCCAGGCCTCCCTGGAGGCCGGCATGGCCTTCACCAACGCGATCCTCGGTGCGACGCACGCCATGAGCCACCAGGTCGGCGGCCTGCTCGACGCCCCGCACGGCGTTGTCAACGGCGTGCTCCTGCCGCATGTCATCCGGTTCAACGCCGAGGCGTGGCCGGAACGGTTCGTCGCGCTCGGCGCGGCCGCCGGCATCCCGACCGACGGCGTGCCGCCCCAGGAGGTGGCCGCGCAGCTCGCGGAACTGGTGCGCGGGCTGGCGGACGACGTCGGCGTCCCGAAGGGCCTGGCCAGCCTCGGCGTCGCGGAGTCGGACGTGCCCGTGCTGGCCCGCACCACGCTGAAGGACGCCTGCATGGCCACCAACCCCAGGGACGTCGACGTACGGGACGTCGAGACACTGTTCCGCGCGGCGCTGTGAGGCGGTACCGGTGAGCGTTCCCGAACAGTCCGCGCAGGCTGCCGACCTGGGAGTGCTCACGGGACTGCGCTCGGGCAAACGCTCGTACTACCCGGCGTACGTCCGCTCCACCGAGCGGCTGGAGCGGACCGTGGAGGCACTCGACGGGATCTCCCGCGCCCTGGTGCGCACGGCGGAGGGGCCGCGCGCCCTGGTCGAGACGGTCGTGCGCACCGCCGCCGAGCATCTGCAGGCGCGCTGGCTGCTGCTGGCCGTGGCGGACGGAGCGCTGCGCGCCGCCCGGCCGCGGTTCCTGCTGTACGCCGACGACGTGCTGATCGACGACGAGACCCGGGTGCCGGCCGAGGCGCGGGAGCACCTGCACGTGCTGCGCACCCGGCCGTGGGAGGCCGAGACGCCGGGCGACGGGGCGGGATGGGTGCGCGCCCCGATGACTCTGGACGGCGAACCGGTCGGCGGGATCGCGGCACAGCCCGGCGCCGGTGTCGAGGTGGCCGACACCGACCTGGCGATTCTCAGGGTCCTGGCCAACCAGGCCGCCGTCGCCGTGCACAACACGTTCCTCTTCCACGCGGCGGCCACCTTGCGCGGACGGACGGAAGAGCTGTCCGAGGCGGCCGAGCAGCAGGCCCGCGATCTGGCGGCGCGCAACGCCGAGCTGGCCGAGACCCAGGCCCGGCTGCTCGGCGCGCTGCAGCGGCAGGCACTGGACGACGAGCGGCGCCGCATCGCGCGCGAACTGCACGACAGCGTCACGCAGTACGTGCTCAGCGCGGGCATGACCGTCGAGGTGTGCCGGGCGGAGCTGGAGGCGCTCGGCGGGCGGGCCAAGGAGATCGCCGAGCGGCTGGCCGACGCCAAGGACCTCAACCGGCAGGCCGTGGAGCGGCTGCGCGCCGCGATCTACGCACTCCACCGCACCTCACAGGAGCCCGCGGGGCCTCTCCCCGTGATGCTGCAGCGGCTGTCCACGGTGCATCTGACCACGGACCTCGACGTGCGGGTGCGGGTGGAGGGCAGCCCGCTGCCGCTGCCGCCCGAGGCCGAGCAGTCGCTCCTCCGGCTGACCGGGGAGGCCCTGTTCAACTCCGCCACGCACGGCAAGGCCGGCCGGGCGCTGGTCAGGCTGCGGTATCTGCCCGAGTCCGTCGTGCTGACCGTCTCCGACGACGGCGGCGGCGACCCGGCCCAGCTGCGCCGCGCCCTGCGGCTGTCCCGGGCCACCGATCTGTCGGGGCGCCACCGGGGGCTGGCCAACATGGTCACCAGGGCGGAGGAGCTGGGCGGCAGACTGTCCATCCGCCGGTCGGGAATGGGGGGCGTCCTGCTGCGGGTCGACGTCCCGCTGCCGGTGCCCGGAGATCAAGCCGGAGATCAAGGAGGCAGCCGATGACGACTGAGCGGCAGACGACGGCCCCCACGGCGGCCCAGCGGATCGTCCTGGTCGACGACCACGCGATCGTCCGGCACGGGCTGCGCTCGATCCTGGAGCGGGAGAGCGACCTGGAGGTGGTCGGGGAGGCCAGCACGGCCGCCGAGGCGGCCGCCGTCGTGGAGCGGACGCACCCGTCGATCGTGCTGCTGGACCTCAAGCTGTCGACGGGAGCCGACACCGAGGGCCTGGAGCTGTGCGCGAGGCTGACCGAGCGTCACCCGGGACTCGCCGTGCTGGTGCTCACCACGTTCCTCGACGACTCCCTGGTGGTGGAGGCGATCCGGCACGGCGCGCGCGGCTATGTCGTCAAGGACGTGGACACCACCGAGCTGCTGCGCTCGATCCGCGCGGTGGCCCGCAACGAGAGCGCCTTCGACTCGCACGCGGCCGCGGCGATGGTGCGCTCCATGCGTGTGCAGCCCGAGCAGCCCAGATTCACCGAACGTGAGGTGAGGGTCCTGAAGCTGCTCGCCCGCGGACTGAGCAACCGGGACATCGGGGCCGAACTGTACATCTCGGAGACGACGGTGAAGTTCCACGTCCGCAACATCATGCGCAAGATGGACGTGGGCAGCAGGGCGGAAGTCGTGTACGAGGCGAGCAAGATGGGCGTGATCTGACGGCGCGAAAGGCCGGAGGGCCGGAGGGCCGAAACCGGCGGCGACCGGTCCCGGCCCTCGCGGCTGGTGCCGGACCGGCCGCCCGCGGCGGGAGAGCCGGGCGGCGGTCCGCGCCCCGCGACCGGGGCGGCCGGGGGATCAGCCCTGCTCGATGACCAGCCAGCCGCCGTGGTGCGAGGCGACGGAGAACCGGCGGCCGGTGCGGCGGCCCAGTTCGGTGAGCTGGTCCTGGTCGAAGCACCGCACATGCCCGTACGCCGCGGTCGGCTCGTCCTCGTACGGCACGGCCACGACGACCCGCCCGCGGGCCAGCCGCAGCGCCTCCTGCACGACGGCGTCGCCGTGCCGGGCATCGAGGTGCTCCAGCACATGGATGACGGTGACGGTGTCCACCGAGCGGGACGGCAGAGGCACCCGTGCCGCGTCGCAGGTCAGCGTGGAGAGCCGCAGGCCCGTCGACCGGGCCACGGCATCCAGCAGCCGCATGGTCCCCCCGGCGAGGTCCGAGGCGGTCACCGTGTACCCCTGCCGCTCGGCGAACAGCAGGGGCAGGAAACCGAAGCAGGAGCCGAGATCCAGCACACTGCCCGCGGGGACCAGGTCCAGGACGCGCCGGTACACCGGCGCGAACCCGGCGATCGACGAGTGCCCGGCCGGTTCGGGGGTGTGCCAGAACTGCCGGATACGGGCGAGGGTGTTGCCGTAGAACGTGGTCCAGGCGGGCAGCGGTCCGTCCACGCAGGAGCGCACCACCCCGGTGAAGACGCGCTCGAAGACATCGCTGCCGGACAGCCAACCGGGGGCGAACAGCTCCTCGGCGAGCAGCCCGGCCAGGTCGTTGTCGAGCCTCTCGGGAGGGATCGAGTGGCCGAGTTCGACGCGGCGGCCGCGGCGGCGCAGGGTGAAGTGCTCGGTACGGACGATGGGGTGGGGCACCGGGCCGTTCGTCCCGTCCGTACGGCTGTCGCGGACCACCCGGACCAGATGATCGGTGTACTGGCCCGCCGGATGCGGAGCCAGGGGATCGATACGACGTGCCGCGGCGGCGATGCGGAGGCTGGGAACGCTCATCGTCCGGTTGCCTCCCTCGCCATCCGGTGGGCCGTGCGCTGGAGGCCGGCGAGGTCGGAGACCACCTGGACACGGCCGCAGTACTCCGCGTAGCGGGGCAGGTCGCAGGAGCCGAGACCCCAGGAGTAACGGGGTTCGGGGGTCAGCCAGATGGTCCGGCGCACCCGGCGCGTGATCTCCTCGAACACCTCGGTCCTCGGGTCGTTGCCGTTGCCGCGGCCGTCGCCCAGCACCAGCAGGGTCGTCCGCCGGCCCAGCGCGGGGGCGTGCTCGGCCAGCAGCAGCTCGAAGGTGCGGCCGTAGTCGGAGGTCGCGTCCACGTCGAGCAGCCCGCCGGCGGGCAGACCGTCGAAGACCAGCCCGAGCGCCCGCTCCAGCGGGTGCTCGGCGAACAGTTCGGTGATCTCGGTGGGCTCGTCGACGAAGGCGTAGCTGCGGACCTGCCCGAACAGGGACTGCAGGCCGTGCACCAGGTGCAGGGTGAAGCGCGCGGTGGCCCGCACGGACAGCGAGACGTCCGTCAGGACCACCAGACGGGGCCTGTCCTCGGCGCGGGTGACGGTGACCGGCCGGAAGGGCACGCCGTCGTAGCGCATGTTCCGGCGCATGGTGCGGCCAGGGTGGATACGGCCGTGCGGGGTGTCGCGTTTCCGGCTCGTGAGGGCGCCGTGCAAAGAGCGGCCGATCCGGCGCAGCGCCTCCTCCAGCTGGGCGCGTTCGTCCTCGTCGACCGTCTCGAGGCGGGCGCGTTCGGCGATCCGGGAGGACTCCACGGCCACCGACTGGAGCTCGGCCAGCCGGTCCAGATGGCGTTTCAGCAGCTCGGGCAGGTTCTCGATGACGCCGGCCAGCTGCCGTCGCAGCGCGCCGAGCTCCTGCTCGTCGAGGTCGTCGGTGTCGTCCGCGAGCCAGCCGAGCAGGGCGTCCTGCTGGGCGACGGTCAGGGCCGTGTCGATCGGCTGCCCGGCCGCCGCCGCGAGCCGGCCCGGGACGCCGGCGCCGTGCAGCCGCTCGGTCTCCAGCTGGACGGAGGGGGCGGTGCTCGGGCCGTCGGCCGCGCCGTCCTTGGACAGGACGATCTCGTCGGTCATCGAGGCCAGGTCGAGCTTGTTGGCCTCCTGGTGGAGGTTGTACCGCTGGGCCAGGTCCTGCTGGTCGAAGAAGTCCCGGATGTCGGACGGCTTGCCGTGGCTGTGCCCCTGCTGGGGCGTCTCGGACGGCTCGTCGGAGACGGTGAAGGACTCCAGCTCCCCGGTGTCGGTCAGGTCGTCGTGCTCATGGCCGTGGCCGTGGCCGCCGGACTCGCCGCTCACCGGGCGGAGCGAGAAGAACGCGGTGAACAGGTCGTCGAACAGTGCGTGGTCACGCCGGTCCTTCACCAGCGTCATGCGCAGCGCCTCCCGCAGCGTCTCCCGCCCGCCGAGCACGCCGGGCTGGGCCGCCCCGCGCATGGCGTCCACCGCCTCCGACACGGAGACCCGCAGCCCGAACAGCCGCAGCAGACGGACGAATCGGTGCACACCCGCTTCCATGCCCGTCTCCCGCGTCAGCCGGTGCGCCGCCGTGTGACGGCGGCGAAGGCGCGGGCGCCCTGTCCGCCGCCGGGTACGGGGCGGCGGGTCGGCCCGGGGCCGGGGGCGCCGTAGTAGTTCTCGTCGTGCCGGCCCTGCCGGTCCATGGCGGCCCGGACCGCGCGGCCGTCCACCTCGGGGAGCTGATCGTGGTCGTGGTGGTGGCCGTCGTGGTGATGCTGGTGGCCGTGCCCCGCGTGGTGAGGGTGGTGGCCGTGTCCGTCGTGGTGGTGGCCCGGCGGGGGCAGGACGCGGTTGGGGTCGGCCAGGTGCGGCAGGACGTCCAGGGCGCGGTGCAGGTCGCGCTCGTACTTGAGGACGACGTTGGCCGTGTCGGCGAGCACCGCCGGGGCGAGTTCCTCGACACCGAGCACGGCGAGGGTGCGGGCCCAGTCGACGGTCTCGGAGATGCTGGGGTTCTTGCGCAGCTGCAGGTCGCGCAGGCCGCGCACCACCTCGACCAGCCGGCGGGCGGCGGCCTCCGGCAGCCCGGTGTTCTTCGACCGCACGATCTCCAGCTCCCGTTCGGCGTCCGGGTAGTCGAGGAAGAGGTGCAGGCAGCGCCGCTTGAGGGCGGCGGACAGGTCACGGGTGTTGTTGGAGGTGAGGACGACGTAGGGCGGGACCTTCGCGGTGTACGTGCCGATCTCCGGCACCGACACCTGGTACTCGGCCAGGCACTCCAGGAGCACGGCCTCCAGGGCCTCGTCCGCCCGGTCGACCTCGTCGATCAGCAGCACCGCCGGCTGTTCGCCGCGGATCGCCTCCAGCAGCGGGCGCGGGGCGAGGAAACGGTCGGAGAAGAACACGCTGTCCTGCTCCTCGATCCGCTGGACGGCCGAGGCCAGGTCGGGGGCGTCGGCGGTGAGGTCGCCGATCTTGTCGCGGAGCATCTGGGTGTACAGCAGCTGCTTGCCGTAGTCCCACTCGTACAGCGCCCTGCTCTCGTCCTGGCCCTCGTAGCACTGCAGGCGCAGCAGGCGGCGCCCGGTGACGGCGGCGAGCGTCTTGGCGAGTTCGGTCTTGCCGACGCCGGCCGGGCCCTCCAGGAGCACCGGCTTGTCGAGGCGGGTCAGCAGGAACACGGTGGTGGCCAGGCGCCGGTCGGCGATGTAGCCGTGCTCGGCGAACCGCTCGACGACCTCGTCGACCGAGGCGAACGCCGGACTGTCGGAATTCTGGGGTGTGGCGGGCACGGGTCCTCCGTCCGATGGGGCGGGAGCGGGGGCGACCTCCCAGTGCGGCCCCCGCTCCCGAGCGCGAGACGCTCAGCTGAGCAGGTCGTCCAGGTCGCCGTTCATGCAGTGCTCGACGACCGGCCGGACGGTGTCGAACGTGCACTCCTTGGCATTGCCCGGCGTGCAGGCGTCACCGAGGACGTGACGTGTGATGCGGTCGACGTCGGCCGCGTCACCCTTGATCACCTTGGCCTGCTCGTAGAACTTCGTCGGGCCCTGGCCGAGCCGGTTCTTGGAGTACGTGTCCTGCTTGACGTCGGTGAACTTCTCCGGGATGCCGACGTCCCGCAGCAGCCGGATGCCCGCGGCGAGCGCGGCCTCGGCCGCCTGGACCTTGGTCATGCCGTGGGTGTCGACACCCATGGCCTCGGCGATGTCCGCGAACCGCTCGTAGGCGGTGGGCATGTTGAACGCCCACACGCGGGGCAGCGCGATGGCGTTGTTGAGGCCGTGGTGGGTGTCGTAGAAGGCGCTGACGGCGTGCGAGATGGAGTGGATGATGCCGAGGCCGCCGGAGTTGAACGCCTGCGCCGCGATGTACTGGGCGTACATCATGCCCTCACGCCCGGCCAGGTCCTGGCCGTTCCACACCGCCTGCCGGAGGTGACGGGCCGTGAGCCGGATCGCGTGCAGCGCGTTGCCCAGTGACGGCTGGAAGTTGAGCCGGGAGACGTAGGGCTCGGAGGCGTGCGCCAGGACGTCGAAGCCGCACTGTGCCGTGTAGTCGAGCGGGCAGTCGTAGTACAGCGTGGGGTCGTCGATGGCGAGCGTGGCCACGGAGGCGTCGTCGAAGGCGACGTACTTGTGCGGGTTGTCGGGGTCGGTGGTCGTGTCGGTGATGACGTACGCCCAGGAGGTCTCCGAGCCGGTGCCGGCCGTGGTGGAGACCGCGATGTGCGGCGGGTTCTTGGGGTTCTCGGACTTGTTGAAGCCCTCGAAATCGTTGACGTTGCGGCCGTCGTGGGCCACCGAGATGCGGGCGCCCTTGCAGGCGTCGTGCGAGGAGCCGCCGCCGATGGAGACGAACGAGTCGCACTTGTTCTCCTGGTACAGCGCCACGGCGTCCATGACGTTGTAGTCCTTGGGGTTCGACTCGACCTTGTCGTACACCACGACCTCCAGGCCGTGGTACTTCATCGACTCGACGATCTTGTGCACGGTGTCGCTGCCGCGCAGACCCGTCGTCATCACCAGCGTGCGCTTGAAGCCCAGCTTCTTGGCCTCGGGGCCGATCAGCTCATGGGCGCCCGGGCCCATGAGCGCCCGCGGGAAAGGGTGGAATTCCTTGATCGGGAACGGCTTGAGAAGTTCTTCGACCTTCATGATCGGGACTTTCCTCTCCGCGCGGGAGGACCGCGCGTACTGCGTCGACTGCTCCCCGGGCCCTGCTTCCACGCGCCGTCTGCCGTGGGACGCCCGGCGCGTGTGACGCCTGGTCGTGTGCGCTCGGCCGCGCTCGGGCAGGGGGGCTCCCCGCGCCGCCGCACGGCCCGTCCTTCGGGCGAACGACGTCGCCTTCGAAGGCGGGGCCCGCCGGCGGCGCGGACGCCCGTGGCGGAGCACGGACGGTCCGGGGGAGCACGGACGTGCCGGAGTGCGTGGCGTGACTCACCTTCCGCCGAACACGGGGCGGGACGACACCGGCCGCCCGGACGGCAGCGGAGCGCGAACGGACGGGAGGCACCCTGTCCGATCGGACAGGACGCACGGCGGACACCGGTGCCGGCGGTGACCCACCTGTCCGACCGGACAGGGCGAGGGCGGCCGGAAGCAGGGCGAGACGCGACGGAGACCTCCGTAGCGTCGAGTACGGGCCGGTCACCGCACGGCGGTGCCGGACCTCCCCTCACTTTCCGTCCGTACAGGATCCCGTCCATACAGGAGATGTGCCGTGAACGAGAACCAGACGACCAGCGCCGAGCCGGACACCGCCGTCGACGAGGTGATCGAGGAAGTCCTCGTCGAGGAGGTGTCGATCGACGGCATGTGCGGCGTCTACTGAGGCCGGCCGCCATGCCTTCCCCCTCGGCCGCCCCGGACGGCACGGCGTTCGACGCGACGCGGCCCTACCGGCTGAATCCCTCCGTCGCGCTGCGCCCCGAGCCGTTCGGGGCCCTCGCCTACCACTTCGGCAACCGCCGGCTGTCCTTCCTGAAGGCGCCGGAGCTCGTCGACCTGGTCCGCGGACTCGACCGCCACCCCAGCGCCGGGGCCGCCCTGGCCGAGGTGCCCGACGCCCGGCGGGAGGCCTTTCTGCGGGCGCTGGCCTCGCTGGCCGCCGCCGACATGATCGTTCCCCAGCGCAGTGGAACCGGAGCACGGCGATGACCACCCTGCACGATCCCCCGCCCGCCGCACAGCGGGTTCCCGCCCTCGTCGAGCAGTTCAAGGGCGGCCTGCACGCCCCGATCTGCCTGACCTGGGAGTGGACGTACGCCTGCAATCTGTCCTGCGTCCACTGCCTGTCCTCGTCCGGACGGCGCGACCCCCGGGAACTGTCCACGGACGAGATCAAGTCCGTGATCGACGAGCTCCAGCGGATGCAGGTGTTCTACATCAACGTCGGCGGCGGCGAGCCCACGGTCCGCCCCGATTTCTGGGAGCTGCTCGACTACGCGATCGCCCACCGGGTGGGCGTGAAGTTCTCCACCAACGGCGTGCGTCTGACCCCCGAGCGGGCCCGGCGCCTGGCCTCCACCGACTACGTCGACGTGCAGATCTCCCTGGACGGGGCCACCCGCGAGGTCAACGACGCGGTCCGCGGCCCCGGTTCGTACGACATGGCCGTGCGTGCCATGGAGAACCTCGCGGAGGCCGGCTTCGACGGCTTCAAGATCTCGGTGGTGATGACACGCCGGAACGTCGCGCAGCTCGACGACTTCGCCGCACTCGCCGACCGCTACGGCGCCCAGCTGCGCATCACCCGCCTGAGGCCGTCGGGGCGCGGCGCGGACGTGTGGGACGAGCTGCACCCCACCGCCGAGCAGCAGCGCGAGCTCTACCACTGGCTGGTCGGCCACGGCGAGAAGGTGCTCACCGGGGACTCGTTCTTCCACCTCAACGCCCTGGGCTCGACGCCCATCCCGGGCCTCAACCTGTGCGGCGCCGGACGGGTGGTCTGCCTGATCGACCCCGTGGGCGACGTCTACGCCTGCCCGTTCGCCATCCATGACGCGTTCAGGGCGGGGAACGTCCGCTCGCCCGGCGGCTTCGAGAGGGTGTGGCGCACGTCGGACCTCTTCGCCGGTCTGCGCCGGCCCTCATCCGGCGGGGCCTGCTCGGGCTGCCCGGCGTACGACACCTGCCAGGGCGGCTGCATGGCCGCGAAGTTCTTCACGGGCCTGCCGCTGGACGGCCCGGACCCGGAGTGCGTCAGGGGCCACGGCGCCGCCGCGCTCTCGGCGGTCGACCCGGACGCACTGCCGCGTCAGGGCAACGACCACTCGCACCGCACCGTGCCCCTGGGCATGCCCACCGTGCGGTCCCGCCGCCCGGACCGCCTCTGCGACGAGAGCCCGCTGGCCGGCCTTGAACCGATGTGAACGGCCGTACGACCTTCCCCGGACCCCGGCCCCACCCGGGCAGGGGATCCCCCACGGCCGATGTGAGACGACGAAAGAGGATGGAGATGAGCGGGTGGATCGAGACGGTCGCGGAAGCCCAGCGGCGGGCGAGGAAGCGGCTGCCGAAATCCGTCTACAGCGCGCTGCTCGCGGGTTCCGAGAAGGGCGTGTCGTACGACGACAACACCGCCGCCTTCGGCGAGCTGGGCTTCGCCCCGCACGTGGCCGGGCTGTCGGCCAAGCGCGACCAGGCCACGACCGTCATGGGACAGCAGATCTCCCTGCCGGTGATCATCTCCCCGACCGGTGTGCAGGCGGTGCACCCGGACGGCGAGGTGGCCGTCGCCCGCGCCGCCGCCGCGCGGGGCACGGCGATGGGACTCAGCTCGTTCGCCAGCAAGCCGCTCCAGGACGTCGTGGCGGCCAACCCGCAGACGTTCCTCCAGGTGTACTGGATGGGTTCCAAGGACGAGATGGCCCGGCGCCTTCAGAACGCCCGTGACGCCGGCGCCAAGGGGCTGATCGTCACCCTCGACTGGTCCTTCTCCTACGGCCGGGACTGGGGCAGCCCCAGGATTCCGGAGCGGCTGACCCTGAAGGAGATGGTGCGCTTCGCCCCCGAGGCGCTGACCCGCCCGGCCTGGCTGTGGGACTTCGTCAAGTCCCGCCGGCTTCCGGACCTGAAGGTGCCCAACGTCGTCGATCCCGGCCAGGAGGCGCCCACGTTCTTCGGCGCCTACGGCGAGTGGATGGCGACGCCTCCGCCGTCCTGGGACGACGTGCGCTGGCTGCGCGAGCAGTGGGACGGACCGTTCATGCTCAAGGGGATCTGCCGGGTGGACGACGCCCTGCGCGCGGTCGACGCCGGAGTCACTGCGATCTCGGTGTCCAACCACGGCGGGAACAACCTCGACGCGACCCCGGCGCCGATCCGCGCCCTGCCCGCCATCGCGGACGCGGTGGGCGACCAGGTCGAGCTGCTGCTCGACGGCGGCGTCCGGCGCGGCAGCGACGTGGTCAAGGCGCTGGCGCTCGGCGCCAGGGCGGTGATGATCGGACGCGCCTACCTGTGGGGCCTGGCGGCGGGCGGGCAGGCCGGGGTGGAGAACGTTCTCGACATCCTGCGCCGCGGCATCGACTCGGCCCTGCTCGGGCTCGGGCGCTCGTCCGTCCACGAACTGACCCGTGACGACGTGGTGATCCCGCCCGGGTTCACCCGGACGCTGGGAGCGGTCTGAGGTGAGCGCCGGCCACGGGGGTGCGCCGTGATGTTCCGCCTCGCGAACCTGGTCTGGCCGGACCTGGCGGAGCGCCGCCCCCTGGTGCTGCTGCCGCTGGGTTCCTGCGAGCAGCACGGCCCGCACCTCCCGCTGGACACCGACACCGCGGTCGCCTCCGAGGTCGCCGAGCGGACCGTGGCGCGGCTCGCCGGAGAGGTGGACGTGCTGGTCGCCCCGGCACAGCCGTACGGCGCCAGCGGCGAGCACGAGGGCTTCCCCGGCACGGTGTCCCTCGGCCACGACGCGCTGCGCCTGCTGGTCACCGAGATCGGCCGCTCGCTGCTGCGCTGGGCGGACCGCCTGCTCGTGGTCAACGGGCACGGCGGCAACCTGACGAGCCTGGCCGAGGCGGTCACCGGCCTGCGCGGCGAGGGCCGCGACGCGGCCTGGTGGCCGTGTCTGCCGCCCAGTCCCGGCGCCGACGCCCACGCCGGGCGCACCGAGACCTCGATGATGCTGCGGCTGCGGTACGCGGCCGTGCGGAGCGAGCGGGCCGTCGCCGGGCCCACCGAGCCCGTCCCTCTGCTGATGGACCGTCTGATCGCCGAGTCCGTGCGCGGGGTGAGCCCGTCGGGCGTCCTCGGCGACCCCGCCGGGGCCAGTGCGGGCGAGGGCGAGCGGCTCCTGGACCGGATGGCGGACCGCCTCGCCGAGGACATCCGCGCCTGGCGGGTGGGCGAACGGGGACGGCTCGGACCTCCCGCGAGGAAGCCGGCCGCCGCTCCCGCGGAGAGCGGGCGATGACCGGCCGGCGGGTGGCCGTCGTCACCGGCGCCGCCCGGGGCATCGGTGCCGCGACGGTACGGCGGCTGGCGCGCGACGGCTGGGCCGTGGTGGCGGTGGACCGCTGCGCGGACGACCCCGACGTGCCCTATCCGCTGGCCGAGCCCCGCCGGCTGGACTTCCTGGCGCGGGAGTTCCCCCAGGTCCGTACGGTCCGCGCCGACGTGCGCGACGCCGCCGCGCTGCACCGCGCGGTGGAGCTGGCCGAACAGGAGTTCGGTGGTCTTGACGCCGCCGTGGCCGCCGCCGCGGTGATCCTCGGCGGCGGCCCGGTGTGGGAGCAGACCGACGCCCAGTGGCGGACCTTGTTCGACGTGGACGTCATGGGTGTGGCCAACCTCGCCCGTGCCGCCGTACCGGCCCTGCTGCGCAGGCCGCACCCCCGGCACGGCCGCTTCGTCGCCCTCGCCTCGGCCGCCGCCCACCGCGGTCTGTGGGGCCTGGGCGCCTACTGCGCGGCCAAGCACGCCGTGGTCGGCCTGGTGCGCGGCCTCGCCTGCGACCTGCGGGAGACCGGCGTGACCGCGGTCGCCGTCTCACCGGGCTCGACCCGCACGGACATGCTGCGGGCCACGGCCGGCCTCTACGGCCTGCCCGGCGTCGACGAACTCGCCGCCCGGCAGCTCACCGGGCGCCTGCTGGAGCCCGAGGAGGTGGCCGCCGCGGTGGCCTGGGCCTGCTCGCCCGACTCCTTCGCGCTCACCGGTTCCGTACTGCACGCGGACGGAGGGTTCACAGCATGACGACACACGCACCGCGCACACCGGCACCCCCGCGGGGCGTCCGGCTCCCCGCCCCGCCGGACACCGCTCTGCCGGCCGGCTTCACGGTCGAACTCGCGGCCGACACCCACCGGTCGAAGGACGGACGGCTGGTGCTCGGCGGTTCACCGCTGCGCCTGCTGCGGCTGACCGCCCCGGCGGCCCGCCGCCTGGACGGGGGCCGGTTCACGGTCACGGACCCGGCGAGCGGCGCGCTTGCGCGCCGGCTGCTCGACGCCGGGATCGCGCATCCGCGCCCCGCGCCGGTGCCGGTGACCGACACCACCGTGGTGATCCCCGTCCGCGACCGCGCCGACCAGCTCGACCGGCTGCTGACCGCCCTGCGCGCCGACCCGCCGACCGCGCGCCTGCCGGTCCTGGTCGTGGACGACGGCTCCACCGACCCCGCGGCCCTGGCCCGGGTGGCCCGCGCCCATGACGCCGAGCTGCTGACCCACCCGCGCAACCTCGGCCCGGCGGCGGCCCGCAACACCGGCCTGCGGCACGCCCGCACCGCGTACGTGGCGTTCTGCGACTCCGACGTGATCCCCGAACCCGGCTGGCTCGCGCCCCTGCTGGCGCAGTTCACCGACCCCGCGGTGGCGCTCGCCGCCCCCCGCGTGGTCGCGCTGCCCGTACCCGCGCCAGGGCTCCTGGACCGGTACGAGGAGAGGTGCTCGCCGCTGGACATGGGGGACAGGGAGGGGCCGGTCGTGCCGGTGTCCGCGCTGTCGTACGTGCCCAGCGCGACCATCGTGGTCCGCCGGTGTGCCGTTGGCGCGGGCTTCGACGAGGACATGCGGGTCGGGGAGGACGTCGACCTGTGCATGCGGCTGCACGAGGCCGGCTGGCGGCTGCGGTACGTCCCCGCCGCGCGCGTGGGCCACCGGCACCGCACCGACCTGCGCAGCTGGCTCGCCCAGCGGGCCGGATACGGCACCGGCGCCGCCGACCTGGCGCTGCGTCACCCCGGTCAGGTGCCGCCCCTGTACGCCGCGCCCTGGTCGCTCGCCGCCTGTGCCCTGCTGCTGCGCGGCAGGCCGGGCCCGGCGGCCGTGGCGGCGGCCCTGACCGCGGTGACCGCCGTACGGGTGGCACGCCGGATGCCCGACGCCGACAACCCGCCCCGGGCGGGAGCGCTGCTGTCCCTCGCCGCGCTGCGCGGAACCGCCGAGCAACTGCTGCGCTGCGCCACCCGGCACCACTGGCCCGTCGCGGTGACCGCCGCCGTGGCGAGCCGCCGCGTGCGGCGCGTGCTGATCGTCGCGGCCGTCGCCGAAGGGCTGGCCGACCACCGGCGCTCGGGCACCTCGCTTTCGCCCCTCGCCCACCTGGCGATCCGCCGCCTGGACGACCTCGCCTACGGCTGGGGCGTATGGCTGGGCGCCGCACGCCGCAGGACCACCGCGCCCCTGCGGCCACGCCTCGCCCTGCGCCTGGTGAGCCGCTGGACCGCCGGAGAGCGGCCCTGACACCCCGACAGGCCCCCAGCGCCGCGACCGCGTCCGCCAACCTCCCGCCAACCCTCCCCGGTCATCGTGTCTTTCCCAGGACGGCCGGCCGCCCTCCCCCGGCCCGGAACCTGTGCCGTCCGCACCCGTACCCCACTGGAGGATCCCGAATGTCTCCGCGCTCCGCCGACCACGCCCCTGCCGAGAACCCGCTCACCCCCCGGGACGCCGCGGTGTCCGGACTTCCGGAGCAGGCCGCGGCCGACCGGCTGGCGTTCTGGGCGCAGCAGGCCGGACAGCTGCACTGGGACACCGAGTGGGACCAGGTGCTGGACTGGTCCGACGCGCCCTTCGCCCGCTGGTTCACCGGCGGCAGACTGAACGTGGCGTACAACTGCGTCGACCGCCATGTCGAATCCGGCCACGGCGACCAGGTCGCCTTCCACTGGGAGGGCGAGCCGGGCGACACCCGCACGATCACCTACGCCGAGCTGAGGCGTGAGGTCTGCCGGACGGCCAACGCCCTGCTCTCCCTCGGCCTGACCGCCGGCGACCGGGTCGCCATCCAGCTGCCGATGATCCCCGAGGCGGTCTTCGCCATGCTGGCCTGCGCCCGGCTCGGCCTTCCGCACAGCGTGGTGTTCGGCGGGTTCTCCCCGGCCGCCCTGCAGTCCCGTATCGAGGACGCCCGGGCCAGGCTGCTGATCACGTCGGACGGGCAGTACCGGCGGGGCAAGGCGGAGCCCATGAAGGCGAACACCGACGAGGCGACCAAGGACACCCCGAGCATCGAGCACGTCCTGGTGGTCCGGCGCACCGGCATCGACGTGCCGTGGACCGAGGGCCGCGACGTGTGGTGGCACGACCTGGTCGACGCCCAGCCCGACGAGCACACGCCGGAGCCCTTCGACGCCGAGCACCCGCTGTTCATCCTCTACACGTCCGGTACGACGGGCAGGCCGAAGGGCATCCTGCACACCTCAGGCGGCTACCTCACCCAGGCCGCGTACACCCACCGCACCGTCTTCGGCCTCGACGCCGACACCGACGTCTACTGGTGCACCGCCGACATCGGCTGGATCACCGGGCACTCGTACCTCGTGTACGGGCCGCTCGCCAACCGGACGACCTCGGTCATGTACGAGGGGACGCCCAGCACCCCGCACGAGGGACGGCACTTCGAGATCATCGAGCGGTACGGCGTCACGATCTACTACACCGCCCCCACCCTCATCCGCACCTTCATGAAGTGGGGCGAGCACATCCCCGCCGCCCACGACCTGTCCTCGATCCGGGTGCTCGGCAGCGTCGGCGAACCCATCAACCCCGAGGCGTGGCGCTGGTACCGCGAGCACATCGGGGGCGGCAGGGCGCCGATCGTGGACACCTGGTGGCAGACCGAGACCGGCGCCGTCATGATCTCCCCCCTGCCCGACGGGCCGGCGGGGAAGCCCGGGTCGGCCCAGGCCCCCCTGCCGGGCCTGTCCGCCAAGGTGGTCGACGACCAGGGCCAGGAGGTCGGCAGGGGCGAGAGCGGCTACCTCGTCCTCGACCAGCCCTGGCCGTCGATGCTGCGCGGGATCTGGGGCGACGAGGAGCGCTACCGGGAGACGTACTGGTCCCGTTTCGCCGACCAGGGCTACTACTTCGCCGGCGACGGCGCGCGCTACGACGAGGACGGGGACATCTGGCTGCTCGGCCGCGTGGACGACGTCATGAACGTGTCCGGGCACCGGATCTCCACCGCCGAGATCGAGTCGGCGCTCGTCTCGCACCCCGCGGTGGCCGAGGCCGCGGTGGTCGGCGCATCGGACCCGACGACCGGACAGGCCATCGTCGCCTTCGTCATCCTGCGGGGCGGAGCCGCCGGGACCGAGGACGTGGCCGCGGCGCTGCGCGAGCACGTGGCCCGGGAGATCGGACCGATCGCCAAGCCCCGCCGGATCATGGTGGTCCCCGAACTGCCCAAGACCCGGTCCGGGAAGATCATGCGACGGCTGCTGCGCGACATCGCCGAGAACCGGGAGGTCGGCGACGTCACCACGCTCGCCGACGCGTCCGTGATGGACCTGATCGACGCCCGCCTCAAGGGCGGGACGTCACAGGCCGGCTGACCGGCCGGCACCGAGGGACGAAGAAGGGACAAGGAAGGGACAAGGAAGGGACAAGGAAGGGACAAGGACGCGGATGGCGCGCAGCGGCCTGTCGTCCGGCCGGGTCGTGCTCCTCACCGGAGCGGGCGGTCCCGTCGCGGCGATGACGGAGAGACTGCCGGCACACGGCGCCCGGGCGGCGACGGCCGGCGCGCTGTGCCACCTCCTGGCCCGCCGTCCGGACCGGGCGCACGGCCCGGTGCTGGTCCTGACCGAGGGATGCGCCCGCTGGCCACGGGCCGCCTGATCGAAGAACGCCGGTACCGGCGCATCCGAACACGACGAACACGACGGACACGCCCGGTCGGGCGTACGACCACGACGCCCGACCGGGCGTGTCCGAGGCAACCGATCCGAAGCAACCGAGCGGTATCCGACGCCCGGGATCCGGCCGCGGTCCGAGCGGCGCGAGTCCCGGGTCCCGTCCACGCGCCGAGAGCGCGACGACTGAAAGGCACGCACGCGCTGATGCGACTCGTCCTCATCGGCCCTCCCGGAGCGGGCAAGGGCACCCAGGCAGCCCTGCTCAGCCGAAGACTCGGCATCCCCCACATCTCCACCGGGGACCTGTTCCGCGAGCACGTCACCCGCCGAACGCCACTCGGGCAGGAGGCCCAGCGGTATCTCGACACCGGCGAACTCGTCCCCGACCACATCACCGGCGGCATGGTCCGCCGGCGGCTGGCGGAGCCGGACGCCCGGCACGGCTTCCTCCTCGACGGCTTTCCCCGCACCGTGCCCCAGGCTCAGGAACTCGCCGGCATGCTGGACTTTGCCGGGGCCGCACTGGACGCCGTGGTGGAGTTCGCCGTGCCCGAGGAGGTCGTGGTGACACGGCTGCTGAAGCGCGGCCGGCCGGACGACACCGAGGAGGTCATCCGCCACCGGCAGCAGGTCTACGCACGCCAGACCGCCCCTCTGCTCGACCACTACGCGGACATCCTGCTGACCGTCCACGCCGTCGGACCGGTCGGCGAGATCACCGAACGGGTGATCAGCGGTCTGCCGCGTCGCACCTGAGCGACGGTCGTGCCGCCCCGCTGCCCCGGACGACACCGGCCCCGCTCATCTCCTCCCGGGCGCCGAGCCGGTGAAGGGGAAGGGCAAGGCGTTCGGCGCACGGGACGCAGGAGAGCAGGGGAACACGCGGGAGAACAAGTGAGAGAACAAGGAAGAGCAAGGGAGCGCGCGGGGGCGGCGAGCCCCCGATCACGTACGAACGTATTAATGACGTTTGTCACGAAAATCGTACGGAGTTGAGGGAACCCCGGCGCTCGTCACGGCCTCTGAGGAGGTGACCACCAGAGGACGTGACCGATCGGGGATCTCCATGCGCACTTTCTCCCGGAGGGGAATGCTCGGCCTCGGCGCGGGTGCCGCGGCCGCCGTCGGGCTCGCGGGCTGCGGCGGCTCCGGATCGTCGGACGGCCCGGGCCGCACCGGCGGATCCCGGGCCACGAGCACACCCCGTACGACCCCCTCCGCGCCCTCCGTGCGCCTCATCGGCGACGGGTCGACCTCCTTCACCGGCCGGCAGCCGCGCCAGCCGGCCGAGCCGGTCCCGCTGGAGCCGGGTCAGACCCCGCCGCAGTTCGTCGTCTTCTCCTGGGACGGGGCCGGCGAGGTCGGCAACGGTCTGTTCCCCCGCTTCCTGGACCTCGCCGAGCGGCACGACGCCCGTATGACCTTCTTCCTGTCCGGCATCTATCTGCTGCCCGAGTCCAAGAAGCGTCTGTACGACCCGCCGAACAACCCGCGCGGCGCCTCCGACATCGGCTATCTGACCGACGAGCACATCAAGGACACCCTCGCCAACCTCCGCCGCGCCTGGCTCGAGGGCCATGAGATCGGCACCCACTTCAACGGCCACTTCTGCTCCGGCCGCGGCTCGGTCGCGCACTGGACGCCCCGGCAGTGGCGCAGCGAGATCGAGCAGGCCAAGAGCTTCGTCCAGCGGTGGAAGACGAACACCGGCTGGACCGAGCTGCCCGCCCTGCCCTTCGACTACGACAAGGAGCTCGTCGGCGGACGCACCCCCTGTCTGCTCGGCCAGGACCAGCTGCTGCCCACCGCCCGCGAGCTCGGCTGGCGCTACGACGCCTCCTCGCCCGGCGGCCGTCAGGTGTGGCCGGCGAAGCGGAAGGGGATCTGGGACCTGCCCTTGCAGCAGATACCTTTCCCCGGCCGTGGGTTCGAAGTCCTCTCGATGGACTACAACATGCTCGCCAACCAGTCGGTCAACTCCACCAACGCCCCCGCCCACCGCCACCCCGGCTGGCGCCGGCAGGCGACCCAGGCCTACATCCAGGGCTTCAAGCGAGCATACGAGACAAACCGGGCGCCCTACTTCATAGGCAATCACTTCGAGCAGTGGAACGGCGGCATCTACATGGACGCCGTCGAGGAGGCCCTCAAGCACATCGCGCGGGAGAGGGACAAGGGCGCGGATGTGCGCCTGGTCTCCTTCCGGCAGCTGGTCGACTGGCTGGACGCGCAGGATCCGCGGGTGCTCGCCAGGCTGCGCACCCTCGAGGTCGGGCAGCAGCCGCCCGGGGGCTGGAAGGAGTTCCTGAAGGACGCCGAGGGCAAGGACACCGAAGGCGCCGGGTCCCGGAGCGCGAAGGGCTCCTCGGACGCGGGCTGAGGTGCGGCGCCCCGGCCGTCAGGGGGGTGGGCAAGATCCCCGGAACGGGCATGCGAAACTTTTCACATGAGTGCCGCCAGTCGCGTCCCCCCGTGCTCGAACCGGGCGAACCACACGCCCCGTCCGCGCCGCACGCGCCCGAGCCGCGTCCGCCGCCGCACCGCCCTGCTCGCGGCCGGGACCGCCGTCGCCGCACTCACCCTGTCCGCGTGCGGGTCCGGGGGCACCTCCGGCGGCTCGGGCAACACCAACTTCGTCACCGGCTCCGACGGCATCGCCACCGTGAAGAAGGGCGAGCGCAAGCCCGCCCCCGACCTGTCCGGCAGGACGCTCGACGGCAAGCACCTCGACATGAGCGCCTACAAGGGCAAGGTCGTCGTTCTCAACGTCTGGGGCTCCTGGTGCGCGCCCTGCCGCGCCGAGACGCCCAATCTGGTGAAGGTGGCCGAGGCCACCGCCGACAAGGGCGTGCAGTTCGTCGGCATCAACACCCGCGACACCAGCCCTCAGCCGGCCCTGGCGTTCGAGAAGCAGTACAAGGTGCCGTACCCGAGCCTGTACGACCCCACGGGCAAGCTCCTGCTCCGCTTCGAGAAGGGCACCCTCAACCCGCAGGCCATCCCCAGCACGATCGTCATCGACCGGGAGGGGAAGATCGCCGCGCGTGCCCTCCAGGCACTCAGCGAGAAGAAGCTGCGCACGATGCTCGATCCGATCGTCGCGGAGAAGTGAGCAGCCGTGCTCCTGGCCGCGGTCACTGATCCCCAGCAGACGGTGTTCAGCGGGGCCCTGCTGCTCGCCCTGCCCATCGCCCTGCTCGCCGGGCTCGTCTCCTTCTTCTCCCCGTGCGTCCTGCCGCTCGTCCCCGGCTATCTGTCGTATGTGACGGGCGTCACCGGCACCGACCTGGCGGAGGCCCGGCGCGGGCGGATGGCCGTCGGTGCCTCGCTCTTCGTGCTCGGCTTCACTGCGGTCTTCGTCTCCGGCGGAGCGCTCTTCGGCTACGCCGGGCAGACCCTTCAGGACTACAAGGACATCCTGTCCAAGGTGCTGGGCGTGCTCATGATCCTCATGGGCGCCTTCTTCATGGGGCTGATGCCCTGGCTGACCCAGCGCGAGTTCCGCTTCCACAAGCGGCCGGCCACCGGTCTGGTGGGCGCGCCCCTGCTCGGGGCCCTGTTCGGGATCGGCTGGACCCCGTGCATCGGCCCGACCCTCTCCGCGGTCCAGACGCTCTCCTTCCAGCAGGCCAGCGCCGGGCGCGGCGCCCTGCTGACCGTCGCCTACTGCGCCGGGCTCGGCATCCCGTTCGTGCTCACCGCGGTCGCCTTCCGCAAGGCGCTCGGCGCCTTCGGCTGGGTCAAGCGCCACTATGTGTGGGTGATGCGCCTCGGCGGCACGATGATGATCGCGACCGGTGTCCTGCTGCTGACCGGCGTCTGGGACCTGCTGGTGCAGAGGATGCAGACCTGGTCCACCGGCTTCACTGTGGGGATCTGAACATGAGCAAGACAACGCCCGGCCCGACGGCCGACGGCACCCCGGTGCCCCCCGGTGAGGAGGAGCTGGGTGCCGCCGGTTCCCAGCCGGCCACCGCCCCCGCCGGGATCGCCGTCCCCGGCTCCTTCGGCGGCAGCCGCGCGCCCGGCCTGGCCGGCCGGCTCGCCTGGACCGGCCGCGAGCTCCTCGGCTGGGCCCGCTGGTTCTGGCGGCAGCTGACCTCCATGCGGGTCGCGCTGCTGCTGCTGTTCCTGCTCTCCCTCGGCGCCGTCCCCGGCTCGCTGATCCCGCAGGAGGGCACCGACGCGCTGAAGGTCGAGGAGTTCAAGGAGGCGCACCCGACGCTCGGGCCGATCTACGACAAGCTCGGCCTGTTCCACGTCTACAGCTCGGTGTGGTTCTCCGCGGTCTACATCCTGCTGTTCATCTCCCTCATCGGCTGCATCGTGCCGCGCACCTGGCAGTTCACGGGCCAGCTGCGGAGCCGCCCGCCGGGCGCCCCCCGACGGCTGACCCGGCTGCCCGCGTACACCACCTGGCGCACCGCCGCCTCGCCCCAGGAGGTCCGCGAGGCCGCGCTGAGGGTGCTCCGGCAGCGCCGCTTCCGCGCCCACATCGCCGGGGACGCCGTCGCCGCCGAGAAGGGCTATCTGCGGGAGGTCGGCAACCTCGTCTTCCACTTCGCGCTGATCGTGATGCTGGTCGCCTTCGCCTGGGGCCAGCTGTACAAGACCGAGGGCAACAAGCTGGTCGTCGAGGGCGACGGCTTCGCCAACACGCTCACCCAGTACGACGACTTCAAGTCCGGCAGCCTCTTCGAGAACGACGACCTGGTGCCGTTCAGCTTCACCCTGGAGGAGTTCACCGGCACCTATGAGCGCACCGGCCCGCAGCGGGGCACCCCGCGCGTCTTCGAGGCGGACGTCACCTACAGCGTGGGCGCCGACGGCAAGGAGCAGAAGGCCACCATCTCGCCCAACCACCCGCTGAAGATCGGCAACGCCCGGGTGTACCTGGTCAGCCACGGCTACGCCCCGACCGTCACCGTCCGGGACGGCAAGGGCAACGTGGTCTACCGGCAGGCCGTGCCGCTGCTGCCGATGGACGGCAACATCACCTCGCAGGGCGCGATCAAGGTGCTCGACGGCTACCGCAACGCCAAGGGCGAGTCCGAGCAGCTCGGCTTCTCGGCGTTCTTCGTGCCGACCTTCGCCGGCGCCGGCCAGGGCACGATGTTCTCCCAGTTCCCCGCGCTGGACTTCCCCGTCCTCGCGCTGACCGGCTTCCACGGCGACCTGGGGGTCGACTCGGGCCTTCCGCAGAACGTCTACCAGCTGGACACCAAGAGCCCGAAGCTGAAGCAGTTCAAGGACGACAAGGGCGAGATCGTCCGGGCCCGGCTGCTGCCCGGCGAGACGATGACCCTGCCCGACGGCGCCGGCTCCATCACCTTCGAGAAGGACATCAAGGAGTGGGCCGGTTTCCAGATCGTCCAGCAGTCCGGCAACGGCTGGGCGCTCGCCGGCGCGGTCTGCGCGATCGCGGGCCTGGCCGCCTCCCTGTTCATCCAGCGCCGCCGGGTCTGGGTGCGCGCCGTGGAGGGCGCCGACGGCGTGACGGTCGTCGAGATGGCGGGCCTCGGCCGCACCGAGTCCGCGCGGGTCCCCGAGGAGCTCGGCGACCTGGCCGCCCTCGTCCACGACAAGGCACCCGCACGGACCGACACCGACCCCCACCCCGACCCCGATCCCGCCTCCGACACCGGTCCCGCC
>NZ_MUME01000068.1 GCF_002155915.1 Streptomyces thermovulgaris
CCACCGCGGCGTACAGGCCGGGATCGTGCGACCGTATGTCGGCGAGCACCCGCCGGAGCCAGCCGAGGGTGCCCGCACCGGCGTCGGCCGGGATACCGGGCGTGGTCCGCTGCGAGCCCGGGGACCGCTCGGTGACCAGGGCGAACAGCAGCCCGTCGAGGTCGGCGAGCAGAGGCTGGTGCCAGCCGAACCGGCGTGCGACCGACTCCCACAGGTCCAGCTGCCGGCGTACGTCCTCGGCCGCACCGGCCCCGTCGATCCCGTCGGCCGCACCGGTCCCACCGGCCGCACCGGCCCCACGGACCGATCCGAGGGCCACCACCCGCCAGGGCCCGGCAGGCAGTGCGGCAGCCGCTCCCGGCCCCCGGACCGGGACCGTGCCCTCGCGCAGCGCCGTCCGCAGCTGTCCGGCCGACACCCGCCGTGCGATGTCGGCCTCGGCGCGCAGCCGCAGCAGATGCAGGGCCAGGACGGAGGCCACCTCGCCGAGCTCACGGACGCGTTCCGGGGGGACCGGCGACTTGACCACGGCCCAGATCGAGCCGAGCCACTCGCCCCCGGCCCGTATGGGAACGATCAGCCGGGGCAGGATGCCGCCGGGCCCGGCAGGGGTCCAGACGGGGTCGCTGGAGCGCGCGAGCCGGCGGAAGACGCCGCTGGCCCGGAAGTGCGTCAGGGTCTCCGGAGGAACGCGCCGGCCCACGATGGTGGAGACCCGCGCCGGATCGGTGGTGTCCTGCCGTGCGGAGTAGGCGAGGACACGGGACTGCGCGTCCTCGATCGTCACGGGGGCGTCGATGATCTCGGCCGCCTTGTCGGCCAGGGCGAACAGGTCGCTGTGCGGACCGGGTGTGCCGAGGATGCCGGTGTCGGGCGCGAAGGCCCGGTCGATGACGCCGCGCAGCAGCCAGACGACATGTGCCCACGAGGTGTGCGGCTGCAGCTCGACCAGCGCGGGGCCCTCCAGCCCCTGGACGGCACGGACCACCTGCGGGTCGTGCGCGACGTCTCCTTTGAGCACGACACCCGCGGCCGCCTCCCGGGCGGCCTGCTCCAGCAGGGCGAGGGCCGCCGTCCGGTCCGTCACGCCCACCCCGAGGACGAGTTCCCCCGGCTGGCTCCCGGTGTCGCCGGGTTCGGCCAGGGCGACGTCGTGCACCGCGCGGTCGCCGGCCGGAACGACCGTGCGGAGAAAACCGGTCCCCAGGGACTCCACCAGGTCGGTGACGGTGATCATGACCGGCGTCCTGCGCCGCGATACGGAGAGCTGCTCATGCCCACGCGTCCCATTGTGGCCCCGGGCATGGTGCTCCGCGCATCATCGGCCCCCGCTCTCTTGTCCTTCCGGCACAAAGACAACGGAGGCGACCGGCCTCACCATCGGAGGCATCACCGCCCTGAAGGAGAGGTTTCGCATGACCCGCCCTTCCTCACCCGCACACCCCGGCCCCAGCCGTGTCGCCGTCGTCGGCGCGGGCATGGTCGGACTGTCCACCGCCTGGTTCCTGCAGGAGCGGGACGTCGAGGTCACCGTGTACGACCGCGAGGGGGTTGCCGCGGGTTCGTCGTGGGGCAACGCCGGATGGCTGACCCCCGGCCTGGCGACGCCGCTGCCCGAGCCCGCCGTCCTCGCCTACGGGGTGCGGGCCGTGCTCAGCCCGTCCTCTCCCGTCTACGTCCCGCCGAGCGCGAACCCGAACCTGCTCAGGTTCCTGGCCGGGTTCACCCGCAACAGCACCGCGTCCCGGTGGCTGCGGGCGATGCGTGCGCTCGTCCCCATCAACAGCCTGGCGCTGCCGAGCTTCGACCTTTTGGCCCAGGGCGGTGTCGAGGCACGGACACTCGAGGCCAAGTCCTTCATCGCGGCCTACCGCACCGCCGAGGAGCGCCGGGTCCTGCTGGAGGAGCTCGAGCAGATCCACGCCGCCGGCCAGACCATGGAGTTCGACGTCCTCGACGGCGACGAGGCCAGGGGGATCGAGCCGTCCCTGTCGGACGAGGTCGGCGCGGCGCTCCGGCTGCACGGCCAGCGCTACATCGACCCGGGGCACTTCGTGCACGCCCTGGCCGACGCGGTCCGTGCCCGGGGCGGGGTGGTCCGGGAAGGCGTGGAGGTCGCCGGCGTACGGGAGGCGGGGACCGGTGTCGCCGTCCTCACCGGCGGCGGTGAGAGCGACCGCTTCGACGCGGTGGTCCTGGCCACCGGGGCCTGGCTCGGCCGCCACGCCAGGAAGTTCGGCGTGCGCTCCGTCGTCCAGGCCGGCCGCGGGTACAGCTTCAGCGTCCCCGTGGAGCACGTACCGTCCGGTCCGGTCTACTTCCCCGCGCAGCGCGTCGCCTGCACTCCTCTCGGCGGGCGTCTGCGCGTCGCCGGGATGATGGAGTTCCGCAGGCCGGAGGCACCCCTGGACGCCCGCAGGATCCGCGCCATCGCCGAGGCCGCACGCCCGCTGCTGCGCGGCGCCGACCTGGAGGCCCGCCAGGACGAGTGGGTGGGCTCCCGCCCGTGCACGCCCGACGGCCTGCCCCTGATCGGGGCCACACGCTCCCCCCGGGTCTTCGTCGCGGGCGGGCACGGCATGTGGGGCATCACCCTCGGCCCGGCCACCGGACGGCTTCTCGCCGAGACGATCGTCACCGGTGAGCGGCCCGCGCAGCTGGCGCCGTTCGACCCGCTGCGCTGACCGGGCCGGAGCTTCTTCCCCGGCCCGCCGCACCACCCGCACCGTCCGGGCCGGCCGGCGCCGATCGCCGGCCCGGACCGGAGCGGCCCGGAGCCGTGTCGGCGTTGTCGTGACGGCGTCGTGCCGGCGTCGTGTCGGCGCGCGGCCGGTCACCGAGCGGTGCCGGGCGCGTCTCACCGGTCCCCGCCGCGAGCACTCCCGTGGGCGCTCCCGTCACCCGTCCGGGTGCGGCACTCCGGGCGTGTTCCGACCGCTGCGTCCACAGTTGGTCTTGGATGTGTCCCCTCACGAAGGCGAAGGCCATGCCGACGTACGTCGCGCTGCTGAACTGGACCGACCAAGGGATCCGGAACTACAAGGACACCACGGAGCGTGCCGAGGCCTTTGCCGCGGCAGCACAGCGGCTCGGGGCGAACCTCCTGAACCTCTACTGGACCGTCGGCCCGTACGACCTCGTGGCCGTTGTCGAGGCGCCCGACGAGGAGACCGCCACCGCGGTGCTCCTGCAGCTCGGCGGGGTGGGCAACGTCCGTACCACGACCCTGCGGGCCTTCGGCCGGGAGGAGATGAACCGCATCGTCGCCAAGGCCGCCGGCTGAGGGCGTGCCGGGCCCCGACGGGCCTGTTCCCTCTTCTCGTTCTCGCGACCGCGGCGGGGCGGCGCGGGTCCCCCTCACCGGCGGCCCCGCTCGCGGCCGGCCGAAGGATCGATCAAAGGGGCGGTCGAAGGATCGGCCGGGACAGGACTCCTCAGTCGAAGTAGGACTCCAGCGTGCCGCGACGACGGACGTCGAGCGTCGCGCAGTGGAACGAGCCGCCGAACGGCGCGTAGTGCAGCAGGTCGCAGGGGATCGGCTCGAAGCCCCACTTCTCGAGCGCGCGCAAGGTGTCGGTGTGGTGCCGCTCCGCGATGACCCGCTTGCCGTCGATCACGAGGACATTCATGTTGAGCCACTTGCCGCACATGGAAGTGATCTTGAGCAGGCGGTCGTTGATGGGGTTGGGCTCGGGGGCGATCAGGATGTCCCACGACTTCAGGACGTCGGGCAGACGGTCGACGTCGATGTATTCGGGGTTGACCAGCACCTTGCCGGGACAGAGCGGAATGAACGTCGTGTCGATGTGCATGGGCGTGCGGCAGCGGCTCTCGATCTCGTGGATGCGATAGCCGGGACCGAGATGGCGGCGCAGCCACTCGATGCCCATCCGGTTGGTGACATTGCTTCGTGTGACGAACAAGTCGCGGCCCGCCCGTACGAAATCCGCCGCATCGAACACCGGCTCGAATTCGGTGAGGATGTAGCGCATGGGCTCGCCCGGTTCGGGGATACGGAAATCATCCTCGAACAGTTCGTCGGTGAGCTGAGGTTTCGGTGCCGACGTCCAGCGCGCCCCGCGACGGAAGTAATCCTTGAGAACCGTGCGATAGGAGTGAGTCTCGAAGTACCGGCACGGCCATGCCATCGGTGTCTCGATGATCTCGTCACCGATCACCAGCATGCTGTCCCGCGGACAGGTGTTGCAGAAACCGCGCGACGACCAGTCGGGGGTTTTGAAGCGCTTCCTGTGGTCCACCGCGTCCGGGCGCCTGACCGTGACCCCGAGGGCCTGCAGAAGGGTGACGAACTGATCGAGCTCCTGCTGCGCCTGCTCGACCAGCAGGCGCGGATACCTGAAGCCGGCCGCAAGCCCCTGCAGCCGCGCCGCCCACGGGGGAATGTTGCAGGCCACGACCGGATGGTCGGAGGGAACCGTCGCACCGTCGAGACGCCCGACGATGATCTCCTCCAGCGGATCCCACTCGTTGTGGGAATTGACCGGTGAAACAAGAGGTTCCGCAGCGTCGGCAGCCGTGACCGATGGCGCCGGAATTTCTGGTTCCTGTACTACCGCCATCACACCCGCTTTCGGTCCGTGGAAGTCAACGACTCACCATATCTGATGCGGAGTCAGGCAGGAAGGCACGAAGAAGCGGCGCGTGGTGGCGAGGTCGGCACCCTTTACCCGTCCGGGGCCCGGTCCACGCGATGCCGGGCCGGTGTCGGTTCAGTGTTTCCGGGAGTCGGTGTGCTCCGAGTGCTCCGGCTCCTTCAGATATTCGGAGCAGTCGGGGTTGTGACAGGGACCGGGATCCCACACGGGTACGAAGATCCCGAAAGTCTTGTGCCGTTTCTTGGCGACCGTGTCCACGGGGTGTTTGCAGACCGGGCACACAAGCCTCCCCTGCGGGCCGGTCTCATGCGCGGTTTTGCTCATTCTTCGACGATAGGCCGTTGGTGCGAAAAAGGGGACAGCATGTTTGCGCGGCCGCCGTCGCGGTCCCAAGCGGTGCGGTCGCCCTGCGGTGGGTCGTCCCGTGGTGCGATCACCCGGTGGTGCGGTCGTCGCACTCGCCGGGAGGATCGTCCCCCTGGTCCGCCTCCGTGTGCGTGTCGCCGGCGGACCCCGGATTCCCGGCCATCGCACCCGGACGCGGTGCCTCCCCCTGGGCGGTGCGGGGCGGCTCCTCCTGGGCGGTGCGAGGCGGCGAGGACGGGGTAGACGGGGCGGGCTGCCGCAGGCTGAGAACGACGGATGCCGCCAGGACGACGACGATGACCGCGAGGCTGACCGGTGAGGGGATCTCCGGGATGCTGGGGCTGATCATCTCGTGGGACGCCTGAAGGATGAGCTTGACGCCGATGAAGGCGAGGATGACCGAAAGACCCTTGTCCAGGCGGTGGAAGCGGTCCAGCAGACCGGCGAGCAGGAAGTACAGGGCGCGCAGGCCCAGGATGGCGAACGCGTTGCTGGTGTAGACGACGAAGGCGTCGTCGCTGACGGCGAGGACGGCGGGGACGCTGTCGACGGCGAAGGCCAGGTCGGCGGTCTCGATCGCGGCCACCACCGCGAGAAGCGGGGTGGCCACATGCTTGCCGGCCTCCTTGACGAAGAACTTCGCCCCGGCGTACTCGTCCCGCACCGGGACGATCCTGCGGAGCAGCCGCAGCGCGACGCTCCTGCCGGGGTCGAAGGGCTCCTCCTCGCCCTTGAGGAGCTTGTGGGCGCTGTAGAAGAGGACGGCGGCGAAGGCGAACAGCACCGCGGTGAAGCGGTTGACGACGGCGACACCGAGGGAGAGGAAGATCCCGCGGAAGACCAGGGCGCCGAACACGCCGAAGAACAGGACCCGGTGCTGGTAGGCACGGGGCACTCTGAAGTAGGCGAAGATCACGGCGAAGACGAAGAGGTTGTCCACCGACAGGCTCTTCTCCAGCAGCCACGCGGTGATGTACTCGGTGCCGGCCGTCGTGCCGAGCACGAGGAAGACGACGCAGCCGAAGACCAGGGCGAGCCCCACCCACACGCCGCTCCAGGCACCGGCCTCCTTGAAACCGATGACATGCACTCTGCGGTGGGCCAGAAGATCGACGGTCAGCGCCACCGCCACCGTCACGGCAAACGCTCCCCACAACCAGAGCGGGACCTGGAGCACGCCGGTCACCCTCTCCGGGCCCGCGCCGACCGGCGGACCCTCACGCACGAGTCTTGGGCACTCCGCCGCACCGGGCAAATAGGACGTCCGGCCCCTGGGACACCGCACGCACCGCGGGCGAGGCCGCCGGACGCGGCCCGCTCCCAGAGGACGAAGGCGTCAGATCCTGCCGACAGCAGTCCATGTTCCGCAGAGGGCGATCAGCCCTTCCGGATCCGAGAGGGGGAAGCCTTCCGGACCGAGGGGACGAGCACGACGCCGGACCCGGAAACGGCGAGGAGGACGACGACACGGCGGACGACCGGCTCCGCGACCGGCCCGGCCCGACTGCTCACCGACAGTTCACCGAAGTTCACCGACGGCTCCGGTACGAGTTCACCGCGCGGGGAGGGCGAGGCGCAGGACGATCTCGCCGTCGTCGATCTCCCCGGTGGGCTCGAACCCGAGCTTCTGGTAGAAGGGCCACGGTTCGCCGTCGCCGGGGCTGTAGCTGGTCAGCAGCTCGGTGGCGCCGTCCGCGCGCACCAGCTCGATGACCTGCGCGAGCGCCTCCCGGCCGATCCCTCGCTTCTGGTACCGCTTGTCGATGAGGAGACGCCAGAGGAAGTGCCGCCCCTTGAAAGGGCCGGTCGGCGGTTTCCACGACAGCATCACGAAGCCGACCGGCTCGTCGCCGCGGTACACGGCGCGATACCAGGGGTTGGCCTCCGGTGTCTTCGCCGCCTCCTTGAGCGACTTGGACACGGACGCCACGAACTGCTTCTGGTCCTGTCGGACGCGGAGGGCACGAACGGCATCCCGGTTGTCGTCGGTGATCTCCCGCAGGTGCACTCCTGGAGACCTCATGCCACACCTCTTCCTGCATCCGGCGGCTGTGCCGTCCGGGCCGACGCGAGGACCGCCCTCGGGCGGCATTCCCTTGCCGCGCGTACGCACGGCCAAGGACGCCGGCTCGGGCGCCCGCGCAGCGTATGCGACACAGACGATCCACAGCGGCACCGGCACGCCGGTTCCCGGCACGGTTCCAACGAGGTGGTGCGTGAGGGCGGGCGGGGTGTCCGCGTCGGTGGGGGCACGCTCTGTCTCGGCGCCCATGGCCAATGAGGCGCGGTTCTCGTGCACCGGTTGTTCACGAGGCCCCTCGGCACCGTCTCCGAGCTGCCTGGACGAGGCACCGGTCCGGCTGTGCTGCGCGCACGCGGGGGATCGTGCGCACCCGGACCGCGACCAGGGCGCCTTCGGCCTCAGGCGACCGCGGGACCAGCTCCGTGGCGTGCCTGGATCCGCTTCACCTGCTCGATCCAGAACTCGAACTTCTCGCGCGCGGATGCGCTCATGGACAGGAGGCCGAGCTCCTTGGCCAACTGATAGAAGCCGGTGCCGGCGTCGTTGGAGTCCAAGTAGACCACCAGTGCCGAGAGCATCACAGGGGGATCCGAGGGAGCGATCTCCTGGTCTCGTTCCACGATCAGCCCGAGCAGATGCCCCATCGCGGCTCGCTCGTCGGCACGCTGGAAGTCGAAGGGCCGGCAGCCGGTGCGCCTGACCAGCGTTGCGTTGAGCTCTGTGTACGAGGTGAGCTTGCCCAGCCGTGCTCGCTCGATGAGGAAGTTGCGTCCGGCCTCTGCCAGCTCGTCCCATTCGCTGTTCGCGCGCCCGTACACGGACATTCCGCCCCCTTGCGCTGCATCACTCCGTGAGCGAGAACGTACAGTGCCGACGCGGCCGTCCACAGTCGCTCAATAGGTGGATCATCGCGGTTCTGAGGCGGGGAGAGGAATACCCCCGCATCCCTGACGCGCCATCACTCTTGGGTGGAAACCCGCGTGATGGTGAGGTCCTGGCCCATCTTCACTGGCAGTTGCGGTGGCGCGTCTGTCGCTGCCGGTCGTCGCCGGCCCGCGCAAACCCGGCTTCGCGGCCGGAGAGCTCGAAGGGCCCCGATCACGGCCATCCGCCGGCAGAAGCCGAAGAAGCTGAAAGCGCCGGAGAAACCGATCCCCCGGGGCTGCCCAGCTCTTGCGGTGAAACCGGCATTTCAGGTGAAGGTGGCAGGATTTTCCCGCATGTCGGGGGAAAACTGATCCGTCCGGCCGGAGAAGGATGCCGCCCGATGTGTACAATCCGCTGATCATTCGAAGTTCTCAATCCGTTCATGCATGGAGTGCGGAAATCTTGAGACGAACACTGGGGCTGGGGGCTCTTTTCAATCTCCTGCTGACGCTCATCACGCTTTCGGGCGCACCGTCGGCGCTGGCGGGCGACATCCTGACCGAGAAATCGGCTGGAAGGAAGTACAAGATCGAATCGAAGGCGGCGAGTGCCGAGGCTGGAAAGCCGATATGTGTCAGCGCCGAGATCCATGACTCCGGAAACCAGTACGGAAAACTGCGGGCCCGGACCGACTGCAACGACATCGGGTCATGGGAAACCTTTGCGCTGCACACCAATGACAAGGGGGAGACGGCCACTCTCCGGTCCGAAGCCAACGGCCTCTACGTCTCCGCCGAGTTCCATGACTCCGGTTCCCACTTCGGAATGCTCCGGGCGCGAAAGGGCGACGGCATCGGGAACTGGGAAAAATTCGAAATAGTGCCCCAGGGGGGCGGCTGGTTCGCGCTGCGCTACACCTTCTCGGAGGGCGGTACGACCACCAAGTACTACGTTTCTGCCGAGATCAACAGCACTGGGAGCGACGAGGGGCTGCTGCGGGCCCGTAAGACCGGAACACCGGGCTCATGGGAACTGTTCAAACTTCACCGGATAGATTCCGAAGGAGTCCCGCCCGCTGCCTCGTCGACGCCCTCCAGGAACATCCGCGCCCTGTCGTGGAATGTGTGCAGCAACAACGGATCCTGCCCGATGTACGGCAAGACCACCGAAGAGTTCGTGGACGAGGTCGTGACTCAGGCGGAGAAGGCCCGAGCCGACATCATCTTTTTGCAGGAATTCTGCGAGAAGCTTGCCAAGCCGTTGGAACAGGGGCTCGAGAAGAAGTTCGACAACGGTGCGGACACCTGGGATGTGAGATTCGCTCCGATTCAGCATGAGATCGACGGTACGGGAGCAGAAGATGGTGGCAATGGGCTGTACGCCCAGAAGGCCTGCGCAAAGAACCGCGGGGCTTATGGAGTCGCCATCGCCGTCCCCGCGGAGAACACCTGGTACAGGGCCATCGAGCTGGAGTCCCCCAGGCGTAAGGATGAGAATGAAAGCCGCAAGGAGCGGCGGACGGCGCTGTGCGCCGCGATACAGTCGTGGGCGGTCATGGGCTGCACCGCGCATTTCAGCACTGGTGGTCCCGGCTATGAGGACCGGGACCGGAAGTTTCAGGCCCAGCAGGCCCAGTTCCTGGTGAACAAGGGTGTGGAGTACGGCAACAAGGGCTATCGGTCCCTCTTCGGCGGCGATCTGAACGCCACCCCCACCCACACCCCGACGGGCAGCGAGGTCCCCGTGCTCCAGCCTCTGTACGACAACTACACCGAGTGCGACCAGCCCCGTAACCGGGCCACCAAGGGATCGCTGAAGCTGGACTACATCTTCGCGCCGACCAGTGCCACCTGGAGCGGCTGCACGATCGGGACGGACACCAGCACGTCCGACCACTGGCCCATCCGGGGCACGGTCACCCTCCCGGCCAGGTAGCCCGTCGACCCGCACACGTTCTCCGACCGGACAGGGGGGAGGGAAGCAGCCCTCCCTCTTCCCGTCATGGTCATGCGGCGACTGAGCTCCGGTGCGGTGGCGAGGAGTTGAGGCAGGCCCTTTTCCCGGGGTTTCCCAGGTTCCCAGGAGGAGGTGAAGGGGACCGGCGCGCCCGCTTTGCCACCGCACCCAGCGGTTCTGCCGGCCGCGTCTGAACTCCGCCACGGTCCCGCGAAATCGCTGTACACGGCCATGTGCTCGGCCCGGAGCTGCTGCCGAGGGGAGAAGAGCTGGTCGTGGACGGCCGCCCGGTGCTGGAACAGATGCGTCATGGCAACGCCGATCAGGGTCCCCAGGACCGCGATCAGAGCTGGGAGAACACCGGCCATGAGGAGGGGGGACAGCACAGGAGCGTCCGTGTGCCTGCGGGCTGCGGTTCCGTTTGGCGCGACGGCCGGTGCCGGTGTCTCCGGGACGTGCTCGCAGGTGTGTTCGCCTGCTCCCGTTATGTTGATCGGAACATCCGACAGGCGGAGCTGGCATGCAGAGAACAGACCAACGGGCCGAGGAGACCGAGGTCGCCGACGCGGGTGGAGCGGCGGACGGCGAGGGCGCTCCCGGCTGGCCCCGGTTCTGGCCGCTCCTGTTGCTGGGGGCGGCCGTCGTTCCCGGCACGGTGCTCTACTTCGGGGGCCGGTGGATGGAGACACCGGCGATGCAGGCGTGGCGGACCGTCTGTCTTGCCGTGACCGTGCAGGCGCTGCCCTTTCTTCTGCTGGGCACGGCCCTTTCCGCTGCCATCAACGCGTTCGTGCCGGCCCGGGTGTTCAACCGGGTGCTGCCGCGCCGGCCGGTGCTCGCCGTGCCGGTGGCCGGTGCGGCGGGAGTCGTGCTGCCGGGCTGCGAGTGTGCGTCGGTGCCGGTGGCGAAACGTCTGATCGGGCGGGGCGTCGCGCCCGCGGCCGCGTTCACGTTCCTGCTGTCGGCGCCCGCGATCAACCCGGTGGTGCTCACGGCCACCGCGGTGGCCTTCCCGGGGAACCCGGCCATGGTCGTCGCCCGGCTGCTGGCCTCGCTGGGCACGGCGTGGGTGATGGGCTGGCTGTGGCTGTGGCGGGGACGGACCGAGTGGCTGCGGCCGGCCGCACGGTACCGGGGACACCAGGAGGGCGGCAGCCGGTGGCGGGAGTTCCTGGCCGGCTTCCAGCACGACTTCCTGCACGCGGGCGGTTTCCTGGTGGTGGGCGCGATGGCGACGGCCACCTTCAATGTGATGGTGCCCCCTTCCGTGGTGGACGCGTTCGCCGGATCGCCCTGGCTGTCGGTGCTGTTCCTGGCCGGGCTGGCGATCGTGCTGGCGGTGTGTTCGGAGGCGGACGCGTTCGTGGCGGCCTCGCTGAGCGGGTTCTCGCCGGTCGCGCGGCTGGTGTTCATGGTCGTCGGTCCGATGGTCGACCTGAAGCTGATCGCCCTGCAGGCGGGTACCTTCGGCCGGGCCTTCGCGATCCGGTTCTCCGCCGCCACGGTGGTCGTGGCGGTCCTGGCCGGCGTGCTGATCGGAGGAGCACTGCTGTGAGACGCCCGCTCCAGATGGTCCTGCTCGTCCTCAGCGGCGTCGGCCTGCTGCGCGTGTCCCTGTTCACCGATCTGTACCTGCGGTACGTCAAGGAGGGGATGCGCCCGCTGCTGATCGCCTCCGGAGTCCTGCTGATCCTGCTCGGCGCGGCGGACGCGGTGGCGTACGCGTGCCGGCGCGAGGACGGCGGACACGCGGGCCACGGCGACGACGGTCACGGACACCACCACTCCGGCGCACCTCGTGCCGCGTGGCTGCTGTTCCTCCCGGCGCTGAGCCTGCTGTTCTACGCTCCGCCCGCCCTCGGCGCGTACACCGCCTCCCGCCAGCCGTCCAAGACCGTCACGTACGAGGACGAGAACGACTTCGACCCGCTGCCCGCGACCTCGCCGCTTCCGATGACGCTTTCGGACTTCACCCGCCGTGTGCAGCAGGACCGCACACAGGCCATCAAGGGGCGCACGGTCCGGTTGACCGGTTTCGTCACGTCCGCCGGGCAGGACGACAGCTGGTTCCTGACCCGGATCATGATCTCCTGCTGTGCGGCGGACGCCCAGTCCGTGAAGGTACGGATCCACGGCACCCCGGCCCCGCCGGCCAACACCTGGGTGGCCGTCACCGGCACCTGGCACCCCGACGGGACGCTGGGCACGCGCTCCGCATCCGCCGCGCTCGACGCCCGGTCCGTGGAGAAGATCGACAAGCCGGTGAACGCCTACACCGACGCCCTGCCGCTCACCCCCACGGGATGACCCATGAGATGGCCTCATGAGACGACCCCACGGGGTGGGCCCGCAGGGTGATCCCATGGGAAGAACCGGCGCCCGGTGCCCCTCCCTCCGCTCGGCCGGGAGGAAGGGGCACCGGGCGCCTTTCGGGGCGGGGACGGGGCTTTCAGGGAGATGGAGATCCTTCGCCACGAGTACGGAAAGGGCGGCCCCGTATGCGCGTGCCTCGGCGGGAAGGAGCCGCCGCGGTCGGGGTGCGGCCATGAAGGGTGAGCGGACCGGGCGCGGGTCACCAGCTGCTCTTGGTCACCCCGGGAAGTTCGCCCGCGTGGGCCATCTCGCGCACGCGGATCCGGGACAGACCGAAGGCGCGCAGATGGCCGCGGGGGCGGCCGTCCACGGAGTCGCGGTTGCGCAGGCGGGTGGCACTGGCGTCGCGGGGCTGCCGGCGCAGTTCCCGCTGGGCGGCGGCGCGTTCGTCGTCGGACGCCCAGGGGGACGAGATGATCCTCTTCAGCTCGGCGCGGCGCGCGGCATGGCGGGCCACGATGCGACGGCGCTGCTCGTTCCTCACGATCTTGCTCTTCTTCGCCATCAGACCTTCCCTCCCCGGGCGCGGATGCGGGCCACCGCGGCCTCGATGCCGATCGCGTCGACCGTCCTGATGCCCTTGGCGGAGAGGGTGAGCCGGACATGGCGCCCTTCGCTCGGCAGCCAGTAGCGCTTGCGCTGGACGTTTGGATCGAAGCGGCGCTTGCCGCGCCGGTGGGAGTGGGAGATGCGGTGGCCGAAGCCGGGCTGTCGGCCGGTGAGCTGGCAGTGGGCGGACATGGTTCTCCCTATGTGGGCTGTGTGTGCGGGCCGTGCGCCCGCGTGCGTTCGTGCGGGGGGCGGCGGCGGTTGTGGCGCGGTGTACGGCAGCCACAGTAGCACCTTGATGAAAATGAAAACCAATTCAATGTATGGTGTCGTCCATGGCCCGTAACGAACTGCGTCCGATCATCAAGCTGAGGTCCACCGCCGGCACCGGCTACACCTACGTGACCCGCAAGAACCGCCGTAACGACCCCGACCGGCTGACACTGCGCAAGTACGACCCGGTCGTGGGCCGTCACGTCGACTTCCGTGAGGAGCGCTGAGAGCCGTGAAGCCCGGAATCCACCCCGCCTACCGCCCGGTCGTCTTCCGCGACCGGGCCGCCGGCTTCGCCTTCCTGACCCGGTCGACGGCCACCAGCGACAAGACCGTCGAGTGGGAGGACGGCAACACCTACCCGGTCATCGACGTCGAGATCTCCTCGGCGAGCCACCCCTTCTACACCGGCACCCAGCGGGTCCTGGACACCGCGGGCCGGGTCGAGCGCTTCGAGCGGCGTTACGGACGCGGACGGAGCGAACGATGAGCGCGGACCGGGCACGGTTGCCGGTCGCGATCGTCGCCGGGCTGCACGCGGACGCCCGCCGGACCGCCGTCGAGCAGATCCTGCGCACGGTCCCCGGCTCGGTCGCGCTGCACCACGACCTGACGTGCGCCGCCGACCGCACGGTGCACCGCACCGTACGCGACGCCGGCGGTTTGCTGAGCAGCGGCGACGCACCCCTGGTGAACGACTGCGCGTGCTGCGCACTGCGGGAGGACCTCGTCCCCGAGCTGCTGCGGCTCGCCCAGGAGGGCGGATGCCGGCTGGCCGTCGTGGAACTGTGGGACTCCGTCGAACCCCAGGGCATGGCCCCGGTCGTCGCCGGTGCGGGCGCGCCGCTGGCGCTGACCGGAGTCGCCACCGTTGTCGACCCGGCGCTCGTCCTGCCCTGTCTGGCCAACGGCGACGACCTGGCCGACACCGGCCTCGCCGCCGCCCCGACCGACCAGCGCACCGTCGCCGACACCTTCGCCCGGCAACTGGAGTACCCCACGCTGATCGCCCTGGCCGAGGGCGGTGCCTGCGGGGAGGGTGCCGGGGCCGCCGACGAGGCCGACCACGCGCTGCTCGCCCAGCTCACACCGGGCGCGCGCAAGGTGCGCGTGGAGGACGGCGGCCTGGGGACCGCGCTGCTGGCGGGCTTCGGCACGGCAGCGGCGGCGGCCCGTGTGCACCCCGCGTGCGCACTGCTGCCGCAGGAGTGCGACGAGCACGGGGTGAGCACCTTCGTCTGGCGCAGTGAGCGGCCCTTCCACCCGCAGCGCCTCCACGCGGCGCTGGAGGACCTCGCCTGCGCCGCCGTCCGCAGCCGTGGACGGTTCTGGCTGGCCGACCGCCCCGACACCCTGCTGTCCTGGGACGCCGCGGGCGGTGCGCTGTGCGTGGAGGCGGCCGGCCCCTGGCTGGCGGCCCTGCCCGATGCCGCCTGGGAGATGGTGCCCGCCGAACGCCGCCTCGCCGCCTCCCTGGACTGGCACCCCGAACACGGTGACCGCTGCCAGCACCTCGCCTTCACCTCGCCCGGCCTGGACCGCGACGGCCTGCGGGCCCTGCTCGACTCGTGCCTGCTCACCGACGACGAGTACGCGGCGGGCAGGGACCGCTGGCAGCAACTTCCCCACGCCTTCGACGACTTGCTCGACCCGGTGACCTGAACCGCGGCGTGCCCCGGTGGCGAGGCGGCCTGAAAAGACCGTCTCGAAAAGGGGGTTCACTCGTCAAAGGCCGGGGTTCACCTGCCCTGCCCGGCGCTTGCCGTACCGCCTGCACGGACCACCGCGTCCCTTTCCCGCCTTCTTCTTGCTTTTTCTGAGCATCCCCTTCTCGAAGAGAGGACCGATCCCGCCATGCCCCGACCCCCCAGTACCGGGCGGCAGACCGCCAAGCGCCGGCGCGTCAACCCGCTGGACGCCGCCGGCATCACGTACATCGACTACAAGAACACCGACCTGCTGCGGAAGTTCATCTCCGACCGCGGGAAGATCCGCAGCCGCCGGGTGACCCAGGTGACGCGCCGGCAGCAGCGGCAGATGGCGCGGGCCATCAAGAACGCACGCGAGATGGCCCTCCTGCCCTACAGCTCCCGATAGCCGCACGGGCGACCGGACCCCGGGCTCCCGGGCCCTGCACCGCCGGTCGCCTCGATGCGAGCGGCTCGAAGCGAGCCGTGCCGCGCTTTGCGCGGACGCGACCGCCTGCCGCCCTTGCCGGCGAACGCCACGCGCATGACCAACCTCCTCGGCCGGAAACGGACGTCATGGGCATGGGATGGTGATGGGGCGGCAGGCGGTCACGTCGCATTCCGTCACATGACGGTGCCGGGACGCGAGGTGCCTCACCTGGTCGGGCCGAACGGGGCCGCCACTCGGCGCGGCCACCCGACCCCGGCACCACTGTGGGCCCCTGTGCCTTCCGGCCCGGGGCATCAGGGGCCTCGCGCGCCGCGGCGACACCGTGCAGGAACGAGGCGCGCGAGTCGCGCATTTCACGTTGTCGCCGGGCATCCGGTCCTTGCGCACAGCTGGGCCTGCGGCCGGAGTCTGCCCTGCAGCAGATGAGTAGGAGCACCGGCGCCGGATGAGTACCGGGACCAATGCGCCGGGCCGGTCGACGCGGCTTCACTGGGCCCATGACCACAGCGCAGACCTCGCACCCCGCGTACCGACCCGTCCGTCTGCCCGGTCCCGATCGGGACCGCTTCGCATGGATCGCGCCCACGATCGCGACGGTGCTGCTGCTCGTCCTTGCCCCGCTCGCGCTGCTGTTCGGCGGACTGTCCGTGATGGCGACCGACAGCTGCGGCCCCGACAACTGCTCGCAGGAGCTGGAGACCTCGCTCCTGATGATCTGGGGGACGCTGCACTTCGGCGGCTTCGTCACCCATGCCGCGGTGATCACGTCGTGGGCGCTGCCGTGGAAGCGCCGCTACTCGACGCCGCGGGCCTGGATGGCCATGCTCTCTCTGCTGCCGCCACTGCTGGTCCTCCTGCTGGTGTTCAACCTCCCGGAGGGATGACCTCCCGCAGGACCGGGGCCCTGGCCCACCCGGCTGCTTCCAGCGGCATCCGCCTGCACACGCAACAAGACCCCGCACTCAGCGTTCTCGCTGGTCACGGGGTCTTCAGGCACGTCGCACGGAGTGCCCCCGGCAGGATTCGAACCTGCGCACACGGCTCCGGAGGCCGTTGCTCTATCCCCTGAGCTACGGGGGCGGGTCGGGCGCTCTGTGCGCGGCGACGAGTAGAACACTACCAGCTCCGCGGGGGTGGTCATGAACGTTTTCCGGGGGGAGCTGTTGTCCACCGGGGGCCGGGGCGTCCCTCGGACGGGGTGGAAGTGGGGAAAACCCGGACGCGGTGGCCGGTCCGCACCTACTCTCGAGTTGTGCCAGCCGCTCCGGGCCGGGTGCTTGTTGTGGACGACAACAAGGTCATCCGGCAGTTGATCAGGGTCAATCTCGAGCTTGAGGGGCTCGAGGTCGTGACCGCGGCCGACGGTGCCGAGTGTCTGGAAGTCGTGCATCAGGTGCGGCCGGATGTCGTCACCCTCGATGTCGTCATGCCGCGGCTGAACGGGCTGCGGACCGCCGCCCGGCTCCGGGCCGATCCGCTCACCCGCGATCTTCCTCTGGCGATCGTCAGCGCCTGTTCGCCGTGCGAGGTCGAGGCCGGTCTCGACGCCGGTGTCGACGCCTTTCTGCCCAAGCCGTTCGAGCCGGCGGAACTGGTGCGGCTGGTGCGCCGGCTCCTCGAGCACGGAGCCCGGAGGATCGGGCGGACCGGGGAAGCCGGGTCGGCCGAGCAGGCCGGGTGGAAGAGCGGGTGACCTCGTGGCCGGGGCGGCACCTTCGATCTGGGCGGTGGTGGCATCCGCGCGATCTGGGGCGGTGGTGGCATCCGCGTCTCCGCCGCGCTGACTTCCGCGTTCCTGTCACGGTGGCTTTCGCGTCCCTGTCGCGCTGACTTCCGTGTTCGTGGCGCGGTGACTTCCGCGTTCATGCTGTGGTGACCTTCGCGTCCATATGGCGATACCCCGCTCGAACGGGTTCGCCTTCCCACCCCCCTCCTCCCCTACGCTTGTTTCCGTGACCCCCGTGGAGCTCTCCCGTACCGTGCTGCGCGCGGTGCGTCGTGCTGTCGACACGGGAGAACTGAAGGTGAGCGTGCCGGAGCGGGCCATGGTCACACGGCCCCGGCCCGGCGGGTGCGGCGACTACGCCACCAACATCGCCCTCCAGCTCGCGCGGCCGGCCGGGCAGCCCGCCCCCCGGGTCGCCCAGGTGCTCAAGACCCACCTCCTCGGCTTCGACGGCATCGACGACGTCTTCGTCACCGGGCCCGGGTTCCTCAACATCAGCCTCCGGGACGACGACGCCGAGGCCGCCCTCGTCCGGCTCGTCGACGACATCCTGAGCGCCGGGAGCGAGTACGGGCACGTCCCCCCAAGGTCCGGGGCCGTCGTCCGGATCCGGTGTCCCCGCGAGGTGCGTGCCCTTGTCGTCGCCGATGCCGTGGCCCGGCTTCTGCGCTCCCAGGGCAGCAGCGTCCATGTCGGCTGCGAGGAACCCCTGCCGGACGAGTGGGAGCGCGTCCTCGAGGTCCTCGGCGTCCGGGATGTCCGGGGCGGCGCCCCCGGCGACGGTGACGCGTCCTTCGGCGTCACCGTCCGTCCCGTTCCGGCCCCCGCCGATCCTCTTCCTCTCGGCCGTGACGCCGCCCGCTGGGCGCTGCTCCTTCCCGCCGTCCACGACCGTCCCCGGATCACCGGCGACCATCTCGTCCAGCGCGAGAGCAACCCCCTCTTCCGCGTCCGCTACGCCCACGCCCGCACCCGGGCGCTCCGCCGCAACGCCGCCGATCTGGGGTTCTGTGCCCAGCCGGGCCCCGTGGAGGCCCCCCGCGAGCTGGTCGCCCTGCTCGAGGACCACCCCCGTGTCCTCGAGCGCGCCGCCACGCGCCGTGCTCCCGACTGTCTCGCCCGGCATCTCGTCGGCGTCGCCGATGCCGTGCTGCCCTTCCTGCCCTCCGTGCTTCCGCGCGGGGAGGAGAAACCCTCGGCCGCCCACCGTGCCCGGCTCGCTCTTGCCGAAGCCGCCGGGGCGGTGCTGGCCGGCGGCCTGTCCCTGCTCGGCATCGACGCACCCGACCACCTCTGAGAGCCCCAGAGATCCCGAGAGCCTGAGAAACAGACATGAGCCGTTCCGCACACCCCGCCGGGCCCCGTCACGCCGACGTCCTGCCCGAGGGGCACTACCCCCCGCCGCCCGCCGACCTCAACGCCCTCGACCCGAAGGTGTGGGCGCGGACCGTCACCCGTGACAAGGACGGAGTCGTGACCGTCGGCGGCATCGCCGTCACCGAGCTCGCCGAGCGGTTCGGCACGCCCGCCTACATCCTCGACGAGGCCGACTTCCGTGCCCGCGCCCGCGCCTGGCGCACCGCCTTCGGGAACGACGCCGACGTGTTCTACGCCGGGAAGGCGTTCCTGTCCCGGGCCGTCGTCCGGTGGCTCCACGAGGAGGGGCTGAACCTCGACGTCTGCTCCGGCACCGAGCTCGCCACCGCCCTCTCCGCCGGGATGCCGGCCGAGAGGATCGCCTTCCACGGGAACAACAAGTCCATGGCGGAGATCCGCCGGGCCGTCGAGGCCGGTGTCGGCCGTGTCGTGCTCGACTCCTTCCAGGAGATCGTGCGGGTCGCCCATGTCGCGCAGGAGCTCGGCCGCCGTCAGCGGGTGCAGATCCGGGTCACCGTCGGGGTCGAGGCGCACACGCACGAGTTCATCGCGACCGCGCACGAGGACCAGAAGTTCGGGATTCCGCTGGCCGGGGGCCAGGCCGCCGAGGCCGTCCGGCGGGCGCTGCAGCTCGACGGGCTGGAGCTGGTCGGGATCCACTCCCACATCGGGTCGCAGATCTTCGACATGTCCGGCTTCGAGGTCGCCGCGCACCGCGTGGTCCGGCTGCTGAGGGAGATCCGGGACGAGCACGGGATCGAGCTGCCGGAGATCGACCTCGGCGGCGGGCTCGGGATCGCGTACACCAGCGACGACGACCCGCGGGAGCCGCACGAGATCGCCAAGGCGCTGCGCGAGATCGTCTCCGGCGAGTGCGAGGTCGCCCGGCTGCGCACGCCCCGCATCTCCGTCGAGCCGGGGCGGGCCATCGTCGGTCCCACCGCCTTCACCCTCTACGAGGTCGGCACCATCAAGCCGCTCGAGGGGCTGCGGACGTATGTGTCCGTCGACGGCGGTATGTCCGACAACATCCGTACCGCCCTCTACGATGCCGAGTACAGCATCGCTCTCGCGTCCCGTGTCTCCGACGCCGAGCCCATGCTCGTCCGCGTCGTCGGCAAGCACTGCGAGAGCGGGGACATCGTCGTGAGGGACGCGTTCCTCCCGGCCGACCTGGCACCCGGCGACCTCGTCGCGGTGCCGGCCACGGGCGCGTACTGCCGGTCCATGGCCAGCAACTACAACCACGCGCTGCGCCCGCCGGTGGTCGCCGTCGCCGACGGGGAGGCACGGGTCATCGTCCGGAGGGAGACGGAGGAGGATCTGCTGCGGCTCGACGTCGGGTGAGGCGGCCCCGGAAGCCGGGGACATCCAGGGGGCCTGTGGGGCCGGAAAGGAACCTGTGGGCCCGGGAAACAGGAAGGTCGAAGGCCGGGGCGCCGGTGCGGCCGGAAGATCTCCTGTTCTCCGGGCCGACGGAAATGAAACAGACGTCTCACGATCCGGACAAAAGGCGGAAACTCCGATCCGGTGGGTGAGACTGGTCCAACCGTAGTCGGTATGAGGAAACGAGGTCGGATGATGCGTACGCGTCCGCTGAAGGTGGCGCTGCTGGGCTGTGGGGTTGTCGGCTCAGAGGTGGCGCGCATCATGACGACGCACGCCGACGACCTCGCCGCCAGAATCGGGGCCCCGGTGGAGCTCGCCGGGATCGCGGTGCGGCGGCCCGACAAGGTACGGGAGGGGATCCCCGCCGAGCTGGTCACCACCGATGCCACCGCGCTCGTCAAACGCGGCGACATCGACGTCGTGGTCGAGGTCATCGGAGGGATCGAGCCCGCCCGCACGCTCATCACCACCGCCTTCGAGCACGGCGCCTCCGTCGTCTCCGCGAACAAGGCCCTGCTGGCCCAGGACGGGGCCGCCCTGCACGCCGCCGCGGAGGCCCACGGCAAGGACCTGTACTACGAGGCCGCCGTCGCCGGTGCCATCCCGCTGATCCGGCCGCTGCGCGAGTCCCTCGCCGGGGACAAGGTCAACCGCGTGCTCGGCATCGTCAACGGCACCACCAACTTCATCCTCGACAAGATGGACTCCACGGGGGCGGGCTACCAGGAGGCGCTGGACGAGGCGACCGCGCTCGGATACGCCGAGGCCGACCCGACCGCCGACGTCGAGGGGTTCGACGCCGCCGCCAAGGCCGCCATCCTCGCCGGGATCGCCTTCCACACCCGGGTGCGGCTCGACGACGTCTACCGCGAGGGGATGACCGAGGTCACCGCCGCGGACTTCGTCTCCGCCAAACAGATGGGCCACACCATCAAACTGCTCGCCATCTGCGAACGCACCGAGGACGGCACGTCGGTCACCGCACGCGTGCACCCGGCCATGATCCCGCTCACCCACCCCCTGGCCTCCGTGCGCGGCGCGTACAACGCCGTGTTCGTCGAGTCCGACGCGGCCGGGCAGCTGATGTTCTACGGCCCCGGCGCCGGCGGCGCGCCCACCGCCTCCGCCGTGCTCGGCGACCTGGTGGCCGTCTGCCGCAACCGGCTCAGCGGGACCACCGGTCCCGGCGAGTCGGCGTACGCGGCCCTGCCCGTGTCGCCCATGGGCGAGGTCGTCACGCGCTACCACATCAGCCTGGACGTCGCCGACAAGCCGGGTGTGCTCGCCCAGGTCGCCACCGTGTTCGCCGAGCACGGGGTTTCCATCGACACTGTTCGTCAGCAGGGCAAGGACGGCGAGGCCTCCCTCGTCGTCGTCACCCACCGTGCTTCCGACGCTGCCCTCGGCGGGACCGTGGAGGCGCTGCGCAAGCTCGACACCGTGCGGGGTGTCGCCGGCATCATGCGGGTTGAAGGAGAGTAACCAGCAATGACCCACCAGTGGCGCGGAATCATCGAGGAGTACCGGGACCGGCTGCCGGTGACCGACGACACGCCGGTCGTCACGCTCCGTGAGGGCGGTACGCCCCTCGTGCCCGCGCAGGTGCTCTCCGAGCGCACCAGCTGCGAGGTCCACCTCAAGGTCGAGGGCGCGAACCCGACCGGCTCCTTCAAGGACCGCGGGATGACCATGGCGATCAGCCGGGCCAAGGAGGAGGGCGCGAAGGCCGTCATCTGCGCCTCCACCGGGAACACCTCCGCCTCGGCCGCGGCGTACGCCGTACGGGCCGGGATGGTCTGCGCGGTGCTGGTGCCGCAGGGCAAGATCGCGCTCGGCAAGATGGGCCAGGCTCTCGTGCACGGCGCGAGGATCCTCCAGGTCGACGGCAACTTCGACGACTGCCTCACGCTCGCCCGCGAGCTCAGCGACAACTACCCCGTGGCACTGGTCAACTCGGTCAACCCGGTGCGCATCGAGGGCCAGAAGACGGCCGCCTTCGAGATCGTGGACATGCTGGGCGACGCCCCCGACATCCACGTCCTCCCGGTCGGCAACGCGGGCAACATCACCGCCTACTGGAAGGGCTACAAGGAGTACGCCGCCGACGGCGTCGCCACCCGGACGCCCCGCATGTGGGGCTATCAGGCCTCCGGCAGCGCCCCGATCGTGCGCGGCGAGGTCGTCAAGGACCCGACGACCGTCGCCACCGCGATCCGGATCGGCAACCCGGCCTCCTGGACGCACGCCCTGGCCGCGCGCGACGAATCCGGCGGCGCCATCGACGAGGTGACGGACCGTGAAATCCTGCGTGCCTACCGGCTGTTGGCCGCGCAGGAGGGCGTCTTCGTCGAGCCCGCCTCGGCCGCGTCCGTCGCCGGTCTGCTGAAGGCCGCCGAACAGGGCAGGGTCGACCCGGGGCAGCGGATCGTCTGCACGGTCACCGGCAACGGCCTGAAGGACCCCGACTGGGCCGTCGCCGGCGCCCCGCAGCCGGTCACGGTCCCCGTCGACGCGACGGCGGCGGCGGAGCGGCTGGGCCTGGCCTGACGGCCGCCGGGCCGGCGGGGTGCGCACCGGCCCGGGCCGATCGCGACGGACGCACCCGTGTGCGCCGTGCCGCCCCCGCGGTCCGTGCGGCCGAGGCCCGCGCGGCGGCGGGCGGCGGTGCGCCCGGCCGGGCCCGGGGAGGCGCGGAAGGCCGTTTCGTCCGGGCGGTCCGGGGCATCACCTGAGCGTGGGGACCGGTGCGGGACGCGCCCGGGTGCGACAGCCGGTCCGGGGAGTGCACCGATGCTCCAGGTGCTCTCACCCGAGCGGCGGTACCGTCCGGGCCGTGTTCCGCCGCGCACCGCGACCGCCCGGGTGATGGCCGGCCGCCCCCGCGCAACCGCCCCGCTTCCTGCCGACTCCCTCTTCCGGCGCCCCCTCCCGAGGGCTTCCGGAGGAGGTGGGGGTGCACAAGGGGCTTGCGACACGCATCGTGCGCCTCCCGTGCGCCCTATGTCGCCACTGAACCTTCCTTCGATAGGCTGTAGGGAACCCGCCCGTCGCATATGCCGTGCACAGGGCGCGGCGCCGCGTCGTCCCCGCGGCCCGAGGGTTCTCGTCCTCATCGAGGGTCGATCGAGTCTCATTCGACCATCACGCAGCTCAAGGAGAGTCAACGAGCGATGGCCGGTCCAGCGTTCCGCGCCGCCGCCGTCCGGGTGCGCGTCCCCGCCACCAGCGCCAACCTCGGACCGGGCTTCGACGCCCTCGGCCTCGCGCTGGGGCTCTACGACGACATCGTGGTCCGGGTGGCCGACTCCGGGCTGCACATCGACATCGCCGGCGAGGGCAGCGAGACGCTGCCGCGGAACGAGGACCACCTGCTCGTCCGCTCGCTGCGCGCCGCCTTCGACGCCCTCGGCGGACAGCCGCGCGGACTGGAGATCGTCTGCGCCAACCGCATCCCGCACGGCCGCGGCCTCGGTTCCTCCTCCGCCGCCATCTGCGCCGGCCTCGTCGCCGCCCGCGCCGTGACCATAGGCGCCGAGGCCAGGCTCGACGACACCGCGATGCTCGAGCTGGCCACCGAGCTCGAGGGCCACCCGGACAACGTGGCGGCCTGCCTGCTGGGCGGGTTCACCCTGTCCTGGATGGAGGACGGTGCCGCCCGCGCCATCAGGATGGAGCCGTCCGATTCCATCGTTCCGGTGGTTTTCGTGCCCACCAAACCGGTCCTCACCGAAACCGCCCGCAGCCTGCTCCCGCGCACCGTGCCGCACGTCGACGCCGCCGTCAACGCGGGCCGTGCCGCCCTGCTCGTCGAGGCCCTCACCCGCCGCCCCGAGCTGCTGTTCCCGGCCACCGAGGACCGTCTGCACCAGGAGTACCGCGCCCCGGCCATGCCGGAGAGCGCCGCTCTCGTGGAGCGGTTGCGGGCCGACGGCATCCCCGCGGTCATCTCCGGGGCGGGCCCCACCGTCATGGCACTGGCCGACGAGGGAACCGCCGACAAGGTGGAGCATTTGGCGGGCGCGGACTGGGCAGCAAACCGACTGAGCCTCGATCTGCAGGGAGCCTGCGTACTGCCGCTCGCCGTCGGTACGGAGAGCTGAAAGTCGGGGATTGCCGGATTTGGAGAGGGGGAATGTTTGTTGGATCCGGTAGTGTTAATCTCAAGTCAGCACCCGGCCCCACCATGGCGAGGTGCTTCGTGTCCCCGTCCGGGACAGAGATTCCTTCGGGAGCCCCCCAAACCGCACTGCGTGGTGTATGTCGCACCTGAACAGGACGCCGTACGCGCACACTGAGCGGTCCACCGGGCACGCTCCGGAATCGGCGCGACCACGCACGTGACACAGCGACATCCGGTGCCACGAACCGTCGAGGAAGCGCCAATCACCAGAAATTTCCTCCGCCGCTTTTGGCGGAACACCGCCCCGGCACGGTCCCCCCACAAGGACCAAAGCCGGACAGCACAACCGGTCGCCGAGCCGAGACAGGCCGACGTCCGCTCCAGGGAAGGACGCTTCGTGAGCGACACCACCGATCTGATGGGCGCACGTGTCGAGGAGACCGCTGCCGCGCCCGCCACGGACGCCTCCGCGCCTGCAACAGGTACCGGCTCCCGGCGTCGCCGCGGTACCGGCCTTGAGGGCATGGTGCTGGCCGAGCTGCAGCAGGTCGCCTCCAGCCTCGGCATCAGGGGCACCGCGCGCATGCGCAAGAGCCAGCTGATCGAGGTCATCAAGGAGGCGCAGGCGGCAGGGGGCGCTCCCGCCGCGAAGACCGCTCCTGCCGCGGGTGACGCCACCGGGAGCAAGCCGAAGCGCCGCGCCACCTCCCGGGCCCGTACGGGCGAGGGGACCGCACCCGCGGAGAAGGCGGAGACGAAGGCGGCCGAGGCTGCTGCCGACAAGGTCGAGAAGGCCGACAAGACCGACAGGGCCGAGAAGGCCGACAAGGCCGAGAAGGCCGTCGCCCAGCAGCAGATCGAGATCCCCGGCCAGCCGGCCAGCGAGGACGCTTCCGCCGAGCGCCGCCGCCGCGCCACCGCCGAGGCGGGCACCCCGGCGAGCAGCGCCGGGACGGCCGCCGCCGAGCCGAAGAGCGAGGCGAGGACGGAGACCTCCGCACAGCCGCAGCAGCAGGACCAGCAGCAGGCCCAGGGCCAGCAGCAGGGCGAGACGGCCAAGGGCGACGCGGGCGAGGGCGGCGAGGGCCGCCGCCGCGACCGCCGTGGCCGGGACCGCCGCGGCAAGGGCGACGACCAGCAGAGCCAGAACGGCCAGCAGCGCCAGCAGCAGAACCAGCAGCAGAACGACGACGAGTACGAGGGCGGCCGCCGGGGCCGCCGGGGCCGCTACCGCGACCGCCGGGGACGCCGGGGACGCGACGACCTCTCCGAGCCGCAGATCGCCGAGGACGACGTCCTGATCCCGGTCGCGGGCATCCTGGACATCCTCGACAACTACGCCTTCATCCGTACGTCCGGCTACCTGCCCGGGCCCAACGACGTGTACGTCTCCCTCGCCCAGGTCCGCAAGAACGGCCTGCGCAAGGGCGACCACATCACCGGTGCGGTCCGCCAGCCGAAGGAAGGCGAGCGGCGCGAGAAGTTCAACGCGCTGGTCCGCCTGGACTCCGTCAACGGCATGGCGCCCGAACACGGGCGCGGACGCCCCGAGTTCAACAAGCTGACGCCGCTGTACCCGCAGGAGCGGCTCCGTCTGGAGACCGACCCGGGCATCCTGACCACCCGCATCATCGACCTGGTCTCGCCGATCGGAAAGGGCCAGCGCGGTCTGATCGTGGCCCCGCCGAAGACCGGCAAGACCATGATCATGCAGGCGGTCGCCAACGCGATCACGCACAACAACCCCGAGTGCCACCTGATGGTCGTCCTCGTCGACGAGCGTCCGGAAGAGGTCACCGACATGCAGCGGTCGGTCAAGGGCGAGGTCATCTCCTCGACCTTCGACCGCCCGGCCGAGGACCACACCATGGTCGCCGAGCTCGCCATCGAGCGCGCCAAGCGCCTGGTGGAGCTGGGCCACGACGTGGTCGTCCTGCTGGACTCCATCACCCGTCTGGGCCGTGCCTACAACCTCGCCGCCCCGGCCTCCGGCCGCATCCTGTCCGGTGGTGTGGACTCCACGGCCCTGTACCCGCCGAAGCGCTTCTTCGGTGCGGCCCGCAACATCGAGGACGGCGGTTCGCTGACCATCCTCGCCACCGCCCTGGTGGACACCGGGTCCCGCATGGACGAGGTGATCTTCGAGGAGTTCAAGGGCACCGGCAACATGGAGCTCAAGCTCGACCGGAAGCTCGCCGACAAGCGCATCTTCCCGGCGGTCGACGTCGACGCGTCCGGTACGCGCAAGGAGGAGATCCTGCTCGGTGCGGAGGAGCTCAACATCGTCTGGAAGCTGCGGCGGGTGCTGCACGCGCTCGACCAGCAGCAGGCGATCGAGCTGCTCCTCGACAAGATGAAGCAGACCAAGTCGAACGTCGAGTTCCTGATGCAGATCCAGAAGACCACCCCGACGCCCGGGAACGGGGACTAGGCACCCCGCCGGGGAAGGCCGCAAAGCCACCGTGGCCCGCGGGCCGCGGGCGGTTCACCGCCGGTCGCACGGTCTTCGCGCCCCCGCGGCGCACCAAGGCCGCTCTCGTGCCGCTCACGCCGGCACCGGGAGCGGCCTTTGCCGTGCACGGGACCCTCGCCCGGCGTGCACGGAACCGCCTCACGGAGCGCTGTACGGCCTTTTTCCGGTTTTCACCCTCTGAGGGGAAGAGTGACGATGGTCGTGTACGGGCTCGTCGACCGGGCCCGGTCCCGAGAGCCCCGAGAACCCCAGAAGCCCCGAGAGCCCCGAGAACCCCGAGAAGACGGAGCGGTCGTCCGGATACGAGACTTCACCAGCCCGAGGAGCACATGTCCGCCGAGAGCACGCCGGACCCCGGCACCCCGGGGGAGACCGGCAGCACCCGTCCCCGCCGCCGTGCCAGGGGCCGCCGCACGCCCCCCGGCGGGCGGCGCAGGGCCCTGACGGTCATGGCCTGGACCGCGGCGGGGATCGTCATGCTCGGCGGCACCGGCGTCGGCTGTCTCTACCTCAAGCTCAACGGCAACCTGGAGTCGATCGACATCGACCGGGTCCTCGGCTCCGACCGGCCCACCAGGTCCGACAACGGCTCCCAGCGCATTCTCGTCCTCGGCTCCGACAGCCGCTCCGGCGGCAACGGGAAGCTGGGCGGCGGCACCGACGACGGCAGCGCCCGCTCCGACACGGCGATGATCGTGCACGTGTACGAGGGCCGCAGGAAGGCGAGCGTCGTCTCCATCCCGCGCGACACCCTCGTCGACCGCCCCGCGTGCACCGACGCCGGCGGCGGCACGCACCCCGCGGCCCGCGGTGTGATGTTCAACGAGGTGTACTCCACCGGCGGCGCCGCCTGCGCCGTGAAGACCGTCGAGTCGATGACCGGCGTCCGCATGGACCACTATCTGGAGGTCGACTTCGAGGGCTTCCGCAGACTCGTCGACGAGCTCGGCGGAGTCCCGGTCACCCTCACGAAGGACATCGACGACCCGAAGAGCCATCTGCACCTCAAGGCCGGCACGCACACACTCGACGGACGGCAGGCCCTCGGCCTGGTCCGCACCCGGCACGGCGTCGGCGACGGCTCCGACCTCGGCCGCATACAGCTCCAGCAGGCCTTCCTCGGGGCGCTGGTCGACCGGGCCGGGCAAATCGGCCTCCTCACCCATCCGAAGAAGCTCTACCGCCTCGCCGACACCGCCACCAAGTCCCTCACCACCGACTCCGGCCTGGGCTCGGTCGACGCTCTGATCTCCTTCGCCGCCGGCCTCAAGGACATCGACTCCTCCGACATGACCATGATCACCGTGCCGGTCCGGTACGACCGGACGGACCGGAACCGGGTCGTGATCGAGGAAGCCAAGGCCAGGCAGGTCTGGGAGGCCCTGAGGAACGACCGGCCGATCCCGCCGGAGGCCACCGAGGGAACGGCCACCGGCGAGGCGAGGGGAGTGGTGGGCACCCCTTGAGGATGCGGTGGGTCCCCTTGAGGGCGCGGGACCGCACCGGCACGCGGCTCGCCCCTCGCAGGAGAGCCGCAGGGGAGCCGCAAGGAGCGCCCACAAGAGGGCCGCGGGGGGACCCGCAGGAAAGGCCCCGCGCAGAGGTGCGCACATGGGCCCGCGCAGGGTCCCGCACAAGGGGCGCAGAGCCCCGCGGAGCCCCGTGGGGAAGACACGGAAACCCCAGGAGAGCGCGGGGGAACAAAACGACCCCACCCCCCGGTTTGGGGAGAGGGCCCCAGTCCTGGCAGACTGGACCGTCGGCTCCGGTTCACGCACCGCATCCCGCGGCTGCGACCCGGCGCCCTCCCGGAACCGTAGGAGACACCCTTGAAGCGCGACATTCACCCCGCGTACGTCGAGACGCAGGTCAGCTGCACCTGCGGCGCGTCGTTCACGACCCGCAGCACGATCGAGTCCGGCACCATCCGGGCCGAGGTCTGCTCCGAGTGCCACCCGTTCTACACGGGCAAGCAGAAGATCCTCGACACCGGTGGCCGTGTGGCCCGCTTCGAGGCCCGCTTCGGCAAGAAGGCCGCCGCCGGCTCCAAGAAGAAGTAGCGAGCCCCTTTTCGCCGGTCCATGGCAGTGCCCCGCCCGGGGCGCGCCGGGACCGGCGTTTTTGATCGCTTGCCTTCCCCTCCCCCGCAGCACCCGCAGCACAGCAGGCAACACAGGAGCCGAAAGATGTTCGAGGCCGTCGAGGAACTCGTCGCCGAGCACGCCGAGCTGGAGAAGAAGCTCGCCGACCCGTCGGTCCACGCCGACCAGGCGGGCGCGCGCAAGCTCAACAAGCGCTACGCCGAGCTCACCCCGATCATCACCACGTACCGCTCCTGGAAGCAGCTCGGTGACGACATCGACACCGCGCGCGAACTGGCCGCCGACGACCCGGACTTCGCAGCCGAGCTCAAGGACCTGGAACGGCAGCGCGAGGAGCTGACCGAGAAGCTGCGCCTTCTGCTCATCCCCCGTGACCCCAGCGACGACAAGGACGTCATCCTCGAGATCAAGGCCGGTGCCGGCGGCGACGAGTCGGCGCTCTTCGCCGGCGACCTGCTGCGCATGTATCTGCGCTACGCCGAGCGGGTCGGCTGGAAGACCGAGATCATCGACGCCACCGAGTCCGAGCTGGGCGGCTACAAGGACGTCCAGGTCGCGGTGAAGTCCCGCGGACCGGTCGAGCCCGGCCAGGGCGTGTGGGCCCGGCTGAAGTACGAGGGCGGGGTGCACCGCGTGCAGCGGGTGCCGGCCACCGAGTCCCAGGGCCGTATCCACACCTCCGCCGCCGGTGTGCTGGTCACCCCGGAGGCCGAGGAGGTCGACATCGAGATCAACCCGAACGATCTGCGCATCGACGTCTACCGGTCCTCGGGCCCGGGCGGGCAGTCCGTCAACACCACCGACTCCGCCGTGCGCATCACGCACATCCCGACCGGGGTCGTCGCCTCCTGCCAGAACGAGAAGAGCCAGCTGCAGAACAAGGAGCAGGCCATGCGCATCCTGCGCTCCAGGCTGCTGGCCATGGCGCAGGAGGAGGCGGAGAGGGAGGCCGCCGACGCCCGTCGCAGCCAGGTCCGCACCGTCGACCGCTCCGAGAAGATCCGCACCTACAACTTCCCGGAGAACCGCATCTCGGACCACCGCATCGGATTCAAGGCCTACAACCTGGACCAGGTCCTGGACGGCGACCTGGACGCGGTCATCCAGGCCTGCATCGACGCGGACACGGCCGCCAAGCTCGCGGCCGCGTAAGGCGGGCCCCGGGCGCCTCGCACGAACGGCGCGCACCGCGCCGGGCACAGCACACAGCCGACAGCACACAGCGCACAGGACACAGGACGACGCAGGAGCACCGGAGGACCAGCGTGCAGCAAGGAATCGGGGGGCGGCCCCCCAGCCCCCGCAGCGTGCTGCTCGCCGAGGTGGCCCAGGCCACGCAGCGGCTGGCCGACGCCGGCGTGGACTCGCCGCGCGCCGACGCGGAAGAGCTCGCCGCGTTCGTGCACGGTGTCAAACGGGGCGAGCTGCACTCCGTGAAGGACGCCGACTTCGACGCCCGGTACTGGGAGGTCATCGCCCGCCGTGAGCAGCGCGAGCCGCTGCAGCACATCACCGGGCGGGCCTACTTCCGCTACCTGGAGCTCCAGGTCGGTCCCGGGGTCTTCGTGCCCCGGCCCGAGACCGAGTCCGTGGTCGGCTGGGCCATAGACGCCGTCCGTGCCATGGACGTCGTCGAGCCGTGCATCGTGGACCTGTGCACCGGTTCGGGCGCCATCGCGCTCGCCCTCGCCCAGGAGGTGCCGCGCTCACGCGTGTACGCCGTGGAGCTGAGCGAGGACGCGATGAAGTGGGCCCGCAAGAACGTCGAGGGCACCAGGGTCGAGCTGCGCCAGGGCGACGCCCTGACCGCGTTCCCCGAACTGGACGGCCAGGTCGACCTCGTCATCTCCAATCCGCCGTACATCCCGCTCGCCGAGCGGGAGAACATCGCTCCCGAGGTCCGCGACTACGACCCGGAGATGGCGCTGTTCTCCGGGGAGGACGGCCTGGACCTGATCCGCGGGCTCGAACGCACCGCGTACCGGCTGCTGCGGCCCGGCGGGGTGGTCGTCGTCGAGCACGCCGACACCCAGGGCGGTCAGGTGCCGTGGATCTTCTCCGAGGAGCGGGGCTGGGCCGACGCGGCCGACCACCCCGACCTCAACAACCGGCCGCGGTTCGCCACCGCCCGCAAGGCACTGCCATGACGTCCGTGCGGCCGCATCCCAGCACTTCGATCCAGCAGTACGTGTACGTCCAGCAGTACGTGTACGACGTGTACAAGGAGGCCCGCTGACATGGCACGGCGATACGACACCAACGACGCCACCGATCGCGCGACGGGCCTGCGCGAAGCCGCGTCGGCCGTCCGCCGGGGCGAGCTGGTGGTCCTGCCCACGGACACCGTCTACGGCCTCGGCGCCGACGCCTTCTCCGCCGAGGCCGTGGCCGACCTCCTCGTGGCCAAGGGCCGGGGGCGCACCATGCCCACCCCCGTCCTCATCGGCTCCCCGAACACCCTGCACGGGCTGGTCACGGACTTCTCCGAGAAGGCCTGGGAACTCGTGGACGCCTTCTGGCCGGGCGCGCTGACGCTGGTCGCCCGGCACCAGCCGTCCCTGCAGTGGGACCTGGGGGACACCCGGGGCACGGTCGCCGTGCGGATGCCGCTGCACCCGGTCGCCCTCGAACTGCTCACCGAGGTCGGCCCCATGGCCGTCTCCTCGGCGAACCTGACCGGCCACCCCGCGCCGGAGAACTGCGACGCCGCGCAGGAGATGCTCGGCGACTCCGTCTCCGTCTACCTCGACGGCGGCCCGACCCCCGGCAATGTGCCGTCCTCCATCGTCGACGTCACCGGCCGGGTGCCGGTGCTGCTGCGCGAGGGGGCCCTGTCCCCGGAGGAGCTGAGGAAGGTCGTACCCGACCTCGAGGTGGCGAATTGACGGCGCTCGCATTCCCCGGGATCCCCGGGTCCTTCGCGCTCCCGGCCGTGTGCGAGCAGGGGGGACCCTCATGCCCGGCATAGGCGACACCTTCCGCATCCTCCACGTCAGCACCGGCAATGTGTGCCGCTCGCCCATCACCGAGCGGCTGACCCGGCACTTCCTGGCGGACCGGCTCGGGGACGCGGACAGCGGCGGGCTGATCGTGGAGAGCGCCGGCACCTGGGGCCACGAGGGCGCGCCGATGGAGGCCAACGCGGAGGCGGTGCTGGCCGACTTCGGCGCGGACGCCTCCGGCTTCGTGGGCCGGGAACTGCTGGACGAGCACGTGATCATGGCCGATCTCGTGCTGACCGCCACACGCGACCACCGCGCCCAGGTCATCTCCATGGGCCACTCGGCGGGCCTGCGCACCTTCACCCTGAAGGAGTTCACCCGTCTGGTGCGGGCGATAGACCCGGCCACGCTCCCTCCCCTGGAGGACGGCCTGGTCGAACGCGCCCGCGCCCTGGTCCGTGCCGCCGCCGCTCTACGCGGGTGGCTCCTGGCCCCCACAGCCGAGGCGGACGAGGTCCACGACCCCTACGGCGCCCCTCTGCCCTTCTTCCGCTCGATCGGCGACGAGATACACCAGGCCCTGGACCCGGTGGTGACGGCGCTGACGGGGGTGGCCGCGCGGACCTGACGGGACTGGGGCCACCGACGGTGCCGGGACGCAGCCCGAGGAGCGCCCCGGGCTCCTTGCGAGCCCGGGGCGCACGGCGTACCCGGGACGGCGCAAGGGCCGCGCGGGGCGGCGGGGGCGGGCCTACATTGGACGTACGTCACCGTCGACCGTCCGGAGCGCGTCATGTCGGTCATCCCCGTCCTCGAGGCCGATGTCCTGCGGCGACAGGACCCCGAACTGGCCGACATCCTGTCGGGGGAGCTGGAGAGGCAGTCGACGACCCTGCAGCTGAACGCCGCCGAGAACTTCACCTCACCGGCGGTGCTGGCCGCGCTCGGCTCGGCGCTGGCGAACAAGTACGCCGAGGGCTACCCGGGCGCCCGGCACCACGGCGGCTGCGAGATGGCCGACGTCGCCGAACGCCTCGCCGTGCGGCGGGCGAAGGACCTCTTCGGCGCCGAGCACGCCAATGTCCAGCCCCACTCGGGCTCCTCGGCGGTCCTCGCCGCCTACGCGGCGCTGCTGCGCCCCGGCGACACCGTGCTCGCCCTCGGCCTGCCGTACGGCGGCCACCTCACCCATGGCTCGCCCGCGAACTTCTCCGGCCGCTGGTTCGACTTCGTCGGCTACGGCGTCGACGCCGAGACCGGGCTCATCGACCACCTCCAGGTGCGCGCCCTCGCCCGTGCGCACCGGCCCAAGGCGATCGTGTGCGGGTCGATCGCCTATCCCCGCCACATCGACTACGCCTTCTTCCGCTCGGTCGCCGACGAGGTGGGCGCCTATCTGATCGCCGACGCCGCCCATCCCATGGGCCTGGTGGCCGGGGGAGCGGCGCCCAGCCCCGTGCCGTACGCCGACGTGGTGTGCGCCACCACCCACAAGGTGCTGCGCGGCCCGCGCGGCGGCATGATCCTGTGCGGCGGCGACCTCGCCCGGCGCGTCGACCGGGCCGTCTTCCCGTTCACCCAGGGCGGTGCGCAGATGCACACCATCGCCGCGAAGGCCGTCGCGTTCGCCGAGGCCGCGACCCCGGCCTTCGCCGCCTACGCCCACCAGGTGGTCGTCAATGCGCGGGTGCTCGCGGCCCGGCTGGCCGACGAGGGTCTGGACGTCGTCACCGGCGGCACCGACACCCACCTGATCACCGCCGATCCGGCGCCGCTCGGCGTCGAGGGGCGCACCGCGCGCGGGCGGCTGGCCGCCGCCGGGATCGTCCTGGACTGCTGCGCCCTGCCGCACGCCGGCGCCCGGGGACTGCGCCTGGGCACCGCCGCGGTGACCACCCAGGGCATGGGCCAGGGCGAGATGGAGCGGATCGCCGTGCTGCTCGGCAAGGTGCTGCGCGGCGAGCTCGACGGGGCGGAGGCGCGGGAGGAGGTGCGGGAGTTCACCGGGGGATTTCCGCCGTATCCCCGTGTCCCGGCCGCACCGGGGTAGGCGGGACGGCCGGATGACTGTGCAAAGCCCCGCACAGCCATGCACGGCCGTGCGTGCAACCATCGACGCTACCCGGAAGTCCCCATGCATATACCCGCGTCGCTAGGGTGTGGGGCTGAGATGGCCAGCGAGACCTGTGGGGAAGCCTGTGCGTGAATACCTGCTGACGCTCTGCATCACGGCCGCGGTGACGTACCTGCTGACAGGGCCGGTGCGCAAGTTCGCGATCGTGGCGGGGGCGGTGCCGGAGATCCGGGCGCGTGATGTGCACCGGGAGCCCACTCCCCGGCTCGGCGGGATCGCGATGTTCTTCGGCCTGTGCGCGGGACTGCTGGTCGCCGGCCACCTCACCAACCTCAGCGAGGTCTTCGACCGGTCGAACGAGCCGCGTGCGCTGCTCTCCGGGGCCGCCCTGATCTGGCTGATCGGTGTCCTCGACGACAAGTTCGAGATCGACGCCCTGATCAAACTGGGCGGTCAGATGATCGCCGCCGGTGTGATGGTGATGCAGGGTCTGACGATCCTGTGGCTGCCCGTCCCGGGTGTGGGCACGGTCGCGCTGACCCAGTGGCAGGGCACCCTGCTCACCGTGGCGCTGGTGGTCATCACGATCAACGCGGTCAACTTCGTCGACGGCCTGGACGGGCTGGCCGCCGGCATGGTGTGCATCGCGGCCGCCGCGTTCTTCATGTACGCGTACCGGATCTGGTACTCGTACGGCATCGAGGCCGCCGCCCCCGCCACGCTCTTCGCCGCCGTCCTGATGGGCATGTGCCTGGGCTTTCTGCCGCACAACATGCATCCCGCGCGGATCTTCATGGGGGACTCGGGGTCCATGCTGATCGGCCTGGTCCTGGCCGCGGGAGCGATCTCGGTGACCGGGCAGGTCGACCCGGACCTGATGAACCTGTTCACCGGCTCCGAGCGCAGCTCCGTCCACCAGATGGTGCCGGTCTACATCCCGCTGCTGATGCCGCTGACCATCATCGCGATCCCGACCGCCGACCTGGTCCTCGCCATCGTGCGGCGCACCTGGCGCGGACAGTCGCCGTTCGCCGCCGACCGCGGCCATCTGCACCACCGTCTGCTGGAGATCGGGCACTCGCACAGCCGGGCGGTGCTGATCATGTACTTCTGGTCGGCGCTGATCGCCTTCGGGACGCTGGCCTACTCGGTCAACTCCGCCTCCATGTGGATCGTGCTCGGCATCGCCCTGCTCAGCTTCGTCGGGCTGGTGCTGCTCCTGCTGCCGCGCTTCAGGCCGCGTGCGCCGCGCTGGATGGAGGCCTTCGTGCCGCCGCGCTACCGGCGCAGGCGCCCGGCCACGGCGCCGCACGCCTCGGCGCAGCGCGCCCCGGCCCCGGCGGCCCCCACGTCCGCGGCCGCGCGGCCGGCGGCCTCGAAGCCCCTTGTCACGGCCGATGCCGGGGGGACCTCGGGGGCCCGGGTCAAGGCCGGGGTGGCCGGCGCCAACGGAGCGACCGCCCTGGGGGCCCGCTCGCGCCTGCTGGAAGGACACAAAGCGGAAACATCGCGTTGACGGCTCCGGAAGGAATTCCGGCCGCGGTGTTGCTGCCGTGGGGTTGCGCCAGCTACAAAACCTTGACAAAGGTGGACACACTGCTCCGGTAATCTGCACGTGCGCGCAGCGCCGGCCTCACGTGTGAGGGTGAGCACACTCGGAGGTAAAGACCTCATCAAATAGTTTGTGATACCGTTCACGAGTACCCCGGACAGAGTCGAAGGACCCCAGTTCATTGGTCCTTTGGGGCCGAGGTCTCTTCCCTCTCGGCGCCGGGACTACGCTCGTCCATGACGCCCTGCCCCCAGTGATTCGCGGAGTCGCGCCATGCCCTCCAATGACGCCCGGACCTTGATCCAGGCTGCCGTGCCCGCCGCTGCCGTCGGTGCGGTCGCAGCCGTGATCGGCGGTGTCGTCGAAAGCGGCCAGGGCGCGATCGGAGCGGTCATCGCCACGGCGCTCGTGATCCTGCTCATGGGGACGGGTCTGTACGTCCTGCAATGGACCGCCAAATCACTGCCCCATCTGTTCCAGGCGATGGGGCTGATGATGTACATGGCGCAGATCCTGCTGATGTTCACCTTCATCGCGCTCTTCAAGGACACGACGCTGTTCCACCCGAAGGTCTTCGCCCTCACGCTGCTCGTGTGCACCCTGACCTGGGTCGCCGCACAGGCCCGGGCCCATATGAAGGCCAAGATCTTTTATGTGGATCCCGATTCGACGACGGGCGGGAAGAAGGAGATCCAGGGGCACTCCTCGTGAGGCGTAGGGCCGGGATAAAGGCGCATGAGAGATCCTGCTATCGTCCGGTGCCAACTGCGGCATCGCGGGCGCGGGCATCCGAGCTGACGCCTGCCATATCGCGAAGCGAGATGCCCCACTGCCGCCCCCACATCCGTAAGACCAGTCCCGTGCCGACCCGCGGCCCCGTGCCGCGCCGACACCACGAGGTTGCCGAATCCATGCGTCACGCCGAAGGAGCCCGCGGTGAGTGCTGACCCGACGCGGGTGCTTGCCTTCGAGACCGACTGCCACATCTTCGACGGCTGTGGCTTCCCGTCTCCCGGGCTGCACTCGTTCATCTTCGAGCCCCTTTGGGGCGACGGCGACAGCAACCTGTACTTCAACAAGACGATGCTGTTGGCGCTGCTCGGCTCGATCATCGTGATCGGCTTCTTCTGGGCGGCCTTCCGTCGGCCCCAGGTCGTTCCCGGCAAGCTGCAGATGATCGCCGAGGCCGGCTACGACTTCATTCGCCGGGGCGTCGTCTACGAGACGATGGGCAAGCGCGAGGGCGAGAAGTACGTCCCGTTCATCGTCGCGCTGTTCTTCTTCGTCTGGATGATGAACCTCTGGTCGATCATTCCGGTCGCCCAGTTCCCGGTGACGTCGATCGTCGCGTACCCGATGGTGCTCGCGCTGATCGTCTACATCGTGTGGGTCTCCCTGACCTTCAAGCGGCACGGCTTCGTCGGCGCCCTGAAGAACTTCACGGGCTACGACAAGTCGCTCGGCGCGGCCCTGCCGGTCGTCATGCTGATCGAGGCCTTCTCGAACCTGCTCGTCCGGCCCTTCACCCACGCGGTGCGACTCTTCGCGAACATGTTCGCGGGCCACATCCTGCTGGTGCTGTTCACCATCGCCAGCTGGTATCTGCTGAACGGCATCGGCATCGCCTACGCCGCCGTGTCGTTCCTGATGGTCCTCGTGATGACGCTCTTCGAGCTCTTCATCCAAGCCCTGCAGGCGTACGTCTTCGTCCTGCTGGCCTGTACCTACATCCAGGGCGCGCTCGCCGAGCAGCACTGAGCGTCCCGCACCTGCCCCCCATCGTCCGGTGGCCCACCCCCACCGGCTCGTGAAGAAAAGGAAGAACTGGCATGTCCCAGACCCTCGCCGCCGTCAGCGGCTCGATCGCTTCCATCGGCTACGGCATCGCCGCCTTCGGCCCCGGCATCGGCGTCGGCATCATCTTCGGCAAGGGCACCGAGGCTCTCGCCCGTCAGCCCGAGGCCGCCGGTCTGATCCGCGCCAACCAGATCCTCGGCTTCGCCTTCTGTGAGGCGCTGGCCCTCATCGGCCTGGTCATGCCGTTCGTCTACGGCACGTGATCATCTGATCCACGACCAGCCCATTCGACGAAAGGCACTCTGATATGAGCCCACTGCTCAATATCGCGGCCGAGGAGTTGCAGAATCCCCTCGTCCCGCCGATTCCCGAGCTCGTCATCGGCCTGATCGCCTTCGTCATCGTCTTCGGGGTTCTCGCCAAGAAGCTCCTCCCGAACATCAACAAGGTTCTGGAGGAGCGCCGCGAGGCGATCGAGGGCGGGATCGAGAAGGCCGAGGCCGCCCAGATCGAGGCCCAGAGCGTGCTCGAGCAGTACAAGGCTCAGCTCGCCGAGGCCCGGCACGAGGCCGCGCGTCTGCGCCAGGAGGCGCAGGAGCAGGGCGCCGCGCTCATCGCCGAGATGCGCGCGGAGGGCCAGCGGCAGCGTGAGGAGATCATCGCCGCCGGCCACGCGCAGATCGAGGCCGACCGCAAGGCCGCGGCGGCGGCGCTGCGTCAGGACATCGGCAGGCTTGCCACCGAACTGGCCGGCAAGCTCGTCGGTGAGTCCCTCGAGGACCACGCCCGGCAGAGCCGCGTGATCGACCGCTTCCTCGACGAGCTCGAAGAGAAGGCCGAGGCCGCTCGATGACCATGCACGGAGCGAGCCGTGAGGCTCTTGCCGCTGCACGTGAGCGCCTGGACGCGCTGACGGACTCCACGTCCGTGGACGCCGCACGGCTCGCCGACGAACTGGCGGCCGTCACCGCGCTGCTCCAGCGTGAGGTCGCCCTGCGTCGGGTCCTGACCGACCCGGCGCAGGCGGGCGAGGCCAAGGCCACGCTGGTGCAGCGCCTGCTCGGCGGCCAGATCAGCGGCACGACCGAGGATCTGGTGTCCGGCCTGGTGCGTTCCCGCTGGTCGCAGCCCCGCGACCTGGTGGATGCGCTGGAGGAGCTGGCGAACATCGCCGACTTCACCGCCGCGGAGCGGGCCGGTGCGCTCGACAACGTCGAGGACGAACTGTTCCGCTTCTCGCGGATCATCTCCTCGAACAACGAGCTGCGTGCGGCCCTGACCAACCAGGCCGCGAGCGCCTCGGCCAAGACGGAGCTGCTGAACCGGCTGCTCGGCGGCCGGGCCAACGCGACCACGGTGCGTCTGGTGACGCGCCTTGTGACCGCGCCGCGGGGACGTAGCCTTGAAGCGGGACTGGAAGCACTCGCCAAGCTCGCCGCCGAGCGACGCAACCGCATGGTCGCCGTCGTCACCTCGGCGGTCCCGCTGAGCGACCGGCAGAAGCAGCGTCTCGGCGCCGCCCTCGCCAAGCTCTACGGCCGTCAGATGCACCTCAACCTCGATGTGGATCCCTCGGTCATCGGAGGCATCCGGGTCCAGGTCGGTGACGAGGTCATCAACGGCTCCCTGGCGGACCGGCTCGAAGAGGCCGCCCGTCGCCTGGCGAGCTAGCAGCAACTCCACACAAGACGTACACGACGGCCCTGGTTGGGCCGTGCAGAGGATTCACCTCTTATTGGGGGAGTCCCGACTCGTGGCATACCCCCCCAAGTGAAACTTCGGGCCCAACAAGGAGAGCAGGGAACCCAGATGGCGGAGCTCACGATCCGGCCGGAGGAGATCCGGGACGCACTGGAGAACTTCGTCCAGTCGTACAAGCCGGACGCGGCCTCGCGCGAGGAGGTCGGCACGGTCACCCTTGCCGGCGACGGTATCGCGAAGGTCGAGGGCCTGCCCTCGGCCATGGCCAACGAGCTGCTGAAGTTCGAGGACGGCACCCTCGGCCTCGCCCTCAACCTCGAGGAGCGCGAGATCGGTGCCATCGTCCTCGGTGAGTTCAGCGGCATCGAGGAGGGCCAGTCGGTCACCCGTACCGGCGAGGTCCTGTCCGTCGCCGTGGGCGAGGGCTACCTCGGCCGCGTGGTGGACCCCCTCGGCAACCCGATCGACGGCCTCGGCGAGATCGAGACCGAGGGTCGCCGTGCCCTCGAACTGCAGGCCCCCACGGTCATGCAGCGCAAGTCGGTGCACGAGCCGATGGAGACCGGCTACAAGGCCGTCGACGCCATGACCCCGATCGGCCGCGGTCAGCGCCAGCTGATCATCGGTGACCGCGGTACCGGCAAGACCGCCCTCGCCGTCGACACGATCATCAACCAGCGCGACAACTGGCGCTCCGGCGACCCGAAGAAGCAGGTCCGCTGCATCTACGTCGCCGTCGGCCAGAAGGGCTCCACCATCGCGGCGGTCCGCCGCGCGCTGGAGGAGAACGGCGCGCTGGAGTACACGACCATCGTCGCCGCCCCGGCGTCCGACCCGGCCGGCTTCAAGTACCTGGCGCCGTACACCGGCTCCGCCATCGGCCAGCACTGGATGTACCAGGGCAAGCACGTCCTGATCGTCTTCGACGACCTGTCCAAGCAGGCCGACGCCTACCGCGCCGTGTCGCTGCTGCTGCGCCGCCCGCCGGGGCGTGAGGCCTACCCGGGCGACGTCTTCTACCTGCACTCCCGGCTGCTGGAGCGCTGCGCCAAGCTGTCCGACGACATGGGTGCCGGTTCGATGACCGGTCTGCCGATCGTCGAGACCAAGGCCAACGACGTCTCGGCGTTCATTCCGACCAACGTCATCTCCATCACCGACGGCCAGTGCTTCCTGGAGTCGGACCTGTTCAACGCCGGTCAGCGTCCCGCGCTGAACGTCGGCATCTCCGTCTCCCGAGTCGGTGGTGCCGCCCAGCACAAGGCGATGAAGCAGGTCTCCGGCCGCCTTCGTGTGGACCTCGCCCAGTTCCGTGAGCTGGAGGCGTTCGCCGCCTTCGGTTCCGACCTGGACGCGGCCTCCAAGGCGCAGCTGGAGCGTGGTCAGCGCATGGTCGAGCTGCTGAAGCAGAACCAGTACGAGCCGATGGCCACGGAGGACCAGGTCGTCTCCATCTGGGCCGGCACCACCGGCAAGATGGACGACGTGCCGGTCGCCGACATCCGTCGCTTCGAGAAGGAGATGCTGGAGTACCTGCACCGCAAGGAGCAGGGCCTCATGACCTCCATTCGCGAGGGCGGCAAGATGTCCGACGACACGCTGCAGGCCGTGGCCGACGCGATCGCCGAGTTCAAGAAGCAGTTCGAGACGAGCGACGGCAAGCTCCTCGGCGAAGACGCCTCGGCCGCCGCCAAGTGACGTAAGGAAGGGACCTGACTCATGGGAGCTCAGCTCCGGGTCTACAAGCGTCGCATCCGATCCGTCACCGCGACCAAGAAGATCACCAAGGCGATGGAGATGATCGCCGCCTCGCGTGTCGTCAAGGCGATGCGCAAGGTGTCGGCCTCCACTCCGTACGCACAGGAACTGACCCGCGCGGTCACGGCGGTCGCCGGCGGGTCGGACGCCAAGCACCCGCTGACCACGGAGGCGGAGAACCCGACCCGTGCCGCGGTCCTGCTCCTCACGAGCGACCGCGGCCTGGCCGGGGCCTTCAACGCCAACGCCATCAAGGCGGCGGAGCAGCTGACCGCACGCCTCGAGAGCGAGGGCAAGCAGGTCGACACCTACATCGTCGGCCGGCGCGGTGTCTCCCACTACACCTTCCGTGAGCGCAAGATCGCGGACTCGTGGACCGGCTTCACCGACGAGCCCTCGTACGCGGACGCCAAGACGGTGGCGGCCCCTCTGATCGAGGCCATCCAGAAGGACACCGCGGCCGGCGGCGTGGACGAACTCCACATCGTCTACACCGAGTTCGTCTCGATGATGACGCAGACGGCGGTCGACTCCCGGCTGCTGCCCCTGCGTCTGGAGGAGATCGAGGGCCGGACGGGGAAGAAGGACGAGGTCCTTCCGCTGTACGAGTTCGAGCCCTCGGCGGAGGACGTGCTCGACGCGCTGCTGCCGCGTTATGTGGAGAGCCGCATCTACAACGCGCTGCTCCAGTCGGCCGCCTCCAAGCACGCCGCCACACGGCGTGCGATGAAGTCGGCCACCGACAACGCCAGCGAACTCATCGAGACCCTCACCCGGCTTGCCAACCAGGCCCGCCAGGCCGAAATCACCCAGGAAATCAGCGAGATCGTCGGTGGCGCCAGCGCCCTGGCCGACGCGACCGCGGGGAGTGACTGACACATGACCACCACTGTTGAGACGGCCACGGCGACGGGCCGCGTCGCGCGGGTCATCGGCCCGGTCGTCGACGTGGAATTCCCCGTCGACGCGATGCCGGACATTTACAACGCCCTCCACGTCGAGGTCCTGGACCCCGCCAAGAAGGGCGAGACGAGGACGCTGACCCTGGAGGTCGCCCAGCACCTGGGCGACGGCCTGGTCCGCGCGATCTCCATGCAGCCCACCGACGGCCTGGTCCGCCAGTCCCCGGTGACGGACACCGGTGCGCCGATCTCCGTCCCGGTCGGCGACTTCACCAAGGGCAAGGTGTTCAACACCCTCGGTGAGGTGCTGAACACCGACGCCGAGTACGACGGCGAGCGCTGGCCGATCCACCGCAAGGCGCCGAACTTCGACGAGCTCGAGTCGAAGACCGAGATGTTCGAGACCGGCATCAAGGTCATCGACCTGCTGACCCCGTACGTCAAGGGCGGCAAGATCGGTCTGTTCGGCGGCGCCGGCGTCGGCAAGACGGTGCTCATCCAGGAGATGATCTACCGTGTCGCCAACAACCACGACGGTGTGTCGGTGTTCGCCGGCGTCGGTGAGCGCACCCGTGAGGGCAACGACCTCATCCAGGAGATGACCGAGTCGGGCGTCATCGACAAGACCGCCCTGGTCTTCGGTCAGATGGACGAGCCCCCGGGCACCCGTCTGCGCGTCGCGCTGGCCGGCCTGACCATGGCCGAGTACTTCCGCGACGTCCAGAAGCAGGACGTGCTGTTCTTCATCGACAACATCTTCCGCTTCACCCAGGCCGGTTCCGAGGTCTCCACGCTGCTCGGCCGCATGCCCTCCGCGGTGGGCTACCAGCCGAACCTGGCCGACGAGATGGGTCTGCTCCAGGAGCGCATCACCTCGACCCGCGGTCACTCGATCACCTCGATGCAGGCAATCTACGTCCCCGCCGACGACCTGACCGACCCGGCTCCGGCCACCACCTTCGCCCACCTCGACGCGACGACGGTTCTGTCCCGTCCGATCTCCGAGAAGGGCATCTACCCGGCCGTGGACCCGCTGGAGTCCACCTCCCGGATCCTGGACCCGCGCTACATCTCGCAGGACCACTACGACTGCGCCATGCGCGTCAAGGGGATCCTGCAGAAGTACAAGGACCTCCAGGACATCATCGCGATCCTCGGTATCGACGAGCTCGGCGAGGAGGACAAGCTCGTCGTCCACCGGGCCCGCCGTGTGGAGCGCTTCCTGTCCCAGAACACCCACGTGGCCAAGCAGTTCACCGGTGTGGACGGCTCGGACGTGCCGCTGGACGAGTCGATCGCCGCGTTCAACGCGATCTGCGACGGCGAGTTCGACCACTTCCCCGAGCAGGCGTTCTTCATGTGCGGTGGTCTTGAGGACCTGAAGAAGAACGCGAAGGAGCTGGGCGTCTCCTGAGCCATGAGCTCATCCGAGGGGGCGGGTGCGTCCCGCCCCTTCTCTCACGCCCCTTAGAATTGACCCCAACACCCGGCAGTCCCGCCGGGTGGTGACCCGAGGAGCCACCTTGGCTGCTGAGCTGCACGTCGCGCTGGTCGCGGCCGACCGAGAGGTCTGGTCCGGCGAGGCCACCCTGGTCGTCGCGCGCACCACCTCCGGCGACATCGGCATCATGCCTGGTCACCAGCCGCTGCTCGGTGTGCTGGAGTCGGGCCCGGTGACCATTCGTACCAGCGAGGGCGGGACGGTCGTCGCCGCGGTGCACGGCGGTTTCATCTCGTTCGCGGACAACAAGCTGTCACTGCTGGCCGAGGTTGCCGAACTGGCGGACGAGATCGACGTCAAGCGCATCGAGCGGGAGCTGGAGCGCGCGAAGGCGGAGGGCGACGTGATCGCCCAGCGGCGCGCGGAGGTCCGACTGCGCGCGGCGCAAGCGAGCTGAAGCCTGCCAGTCGTGTGATGACGTCACTCAGCCGCGGTCGGTACCGGAGCAATCCGGTACCGGCCGCGGCTGAGGTGAATATGGGTGTTCTTTCCGTTCCACTGCCGAGGAGACGAGGAGGTCGGTGCCGATGGTCCTCGCTCTGACTGTGTGCGGACTGGTGGTCCTGCTCGTGGTGGTGGGACTGTTCGTCTTCGGTCTGCGGCGCAGGCTGATCCAGCGCTCCGGCGGCACCTTCGACTGCAGTCTGCGCTGGGACGTGCCGGAGAACCCCGACCCCGGCGGCAAGGGCTGGAGCTACGGCGTGGCCCGCTACAACGGCGACCGCGTCGAGTGGTTCCGTGTCTTCTCCTACGCCCCCCGTCCGCGCCGCACCCTGGAGCGGGCGTCCATCGAGGTGGCCGGCCGCCGTCTTCCCGAGGGCGAGGAGGAGCTCGCCCTGCTCTCCGACGCGGTCGTCCTCACCTGTCTGCACCGCGGTGTCCGCCTGGAGCTCGCCATGAGCGAGGACGCCCTGACCGGCTTTCTGGCCTGGCTGGAGGCAGCACCACCCGGCCAGCGGGTGAACGTCGCGTAGCGGCGTTCAGGGCCCCGCTGGGTGGGGGTCCCCCAGGCGGCGAAGCTGTTGGGGGAGGGGCAAGGTGGCATGGATGTGCCACGGGCGTGAGCTGATGAACACTGCGGGAGGCTCCCCCGGACGGGGTCCGGGGGAGCCTCCCGCGTTTCTCCGTGCTTTTCCCGGCCGTTCTCTCCGGGTGCGGGCCGCTGTTACGACAGGCCGCTGTTGATGGCGCTGACCAGCTCACCGTTGCTGGTGTCGCCGCTGAACTCCCAGAAGAAGGCACCGCCCAGGCCCTGGGACTTGACCCAGTTCATCTTGGTGCCGATGGTGGCCGGGGTGTCGTAGGACCACCAGTTGGTGCCGCAGTGGGCGTAGGCCGTGCCGGCGATGGTGCCGGTGGCCGGGCAGGAGTTCTTCAGGACCTTGTAGTCCTCGACGCCCGCCTCGTAGGTGCCGGGCGCCGGACCGGTGGCGGTGCCGCCCGGGGCGGACTGGGTCACGCCGGTCCAGCCGCGGCCGTAGAAGCCGATGCCGAGCAGCAGCTTGTGCGCCGGAACGCCCTTGGCCCTGAGCTTGGCGATGGCGGAGGCCGAGTCGAAGCCCTGCTTCGGGATGCCGTTGTAGGAGGTCAGCGGCGAGTGGGGAGCGGTGGGGCCGGTCCTGTCCCAGGCGCCGAAGTAGTCGTACGTCATCACGTTGTACCAGTCGAGGTACTGGGCGGCGCCGCCGTAGTCGGCCGCGTCGAGCTTGCCTCCGTCCGAGGCGTCCGCGGTGATCGCGGCGGTGACCAGGTAGTCCTCGCCGAACTCGGCGCGCAGGGCCTGCACGAGGTTCCTGAAGGCCGCCGGGCCGCTGGAGTCGCAGGTCAGACCGCAGGCGTTCGGGTACTCCCAGTCGATGTCGATGCCGTCGAAGACATCCGCCCAGCGCGGGTCCTCCACGACCTGCTTGCAGGACCTGGCGAACGCGGCCGGGTTCTGCGCGGCCTGGGCGAAGCCGCCGGAGTAGGTCCAGCCGCCGAAGGAGTACAGCACCTTGATGTGCGGGTACTTCGCCTTCAGCTGGCGCAGCTGGTTGAAGTTGCCGCGCAGCGGCTGGTCCCAGGTGTCGGCGGTGCCGCTGACGGACTGGTCGGCGGTGTAGGCCTTCTCGTAGGCGGCGAAGGTGTCGTCGACGGCGCACTGGCCGTTCTTGACGTTGCCGAACCCGTAGTTGATGTGGGTGATCTTGGCGGCCGAGCCGGAGGTCACCAGGTTCTTGACGTGGTAGTCGCGGCCGTAGACGCCCCACTCGGTGAAGTAACCGAGCTTGATCTTGTCGCCGGGGGGCTGCGGTTCCTCGCTGCCGCCGGTGGTGCGGACCCGGACCGAGCCGCTGACCGGTCCGGTCTGGTCGGCGGTGTCCCGGGCCTGGACGGCGTAGGAGTACTCGGTGCCCTTGGACAGGCCGGTGTCCGTGTACGAGGTGCCGGTCACGGTGGCGACCCGGACGCCGTCGCGCAGCACGTCGTAGTTCTTGATGCCCTTGTCGTCGGTCGCCGCGGTCCAGGACAGCCGCACCGAGGTGTCGGTGACGTTCGAGGCGGTCGGGGTGCCGGGCGCGGAGGGGGGCGTGTCGCCGGGGACGGAGGAGCCGTCGCAGCTACCGCCGTTGATCTTGCAGCCGGAGGGGGAGCCGGAGCCGGAGCCGTTGAAGCCGAAGGAGACCGACGCCCCTGGGGCGAGGGTGCCGTTCCAGGCGGTGTTCCTGGCGATCCAGTGGTCGCCGGAGTTGGTGACCGTGGCGTCCCAGGCGGAGGTGACCTTGGTGCCGGAGGGGAAGTCCCACTCGAGGGTCCAGGAGTCGATGGTCGTGGTGCCGGTGTTCTTCACCGTCCACTTGCCCTCGAAGCCGGACCCCCAGTCCTGGGTCTTGACATAGGTGGCGGTCACGGAGGTGGCGGCCTGGGCGGGGGTCGCGAGAGCGACGAGACCGGCCAGGGGGAGGGTCAGGGCCGCGAGCCCGGCCGCGACTCTGTGTGTGAAGCGCATGCAGCGCCTCCTTATGTGGGGATATGGGGTTGTGGGGATGAGAAACACAGGAGTGCCGGATTGCCGGAGTTCCGGAATGCCGGGAAGTGAAGAGTGTGCTGTGAATGTGCTGTGGGTTTGCTGTGAGCATGACCAGCCGACATGCTCGCAGTGCCGCGAGAATAAAAAGGTCTGGACCATAGGTCAATAGGTCTGGACCACTATCCCTCGAGCTTCTCGATCCCCAACTCCCGTGCCAGCACCGCCGCTTGTACCCGGCTGCGCAGCCCCAGCTTCCCCAGCAGACGGCTGACATGTGTCTTCACCGTGCCCTCCGCCATGCCGAGGCGGTCCGCGATGCCGGCGTTGGACAGCCCCTCGCCGAGACAGGACAGCACCTCGCGCTCGCGCCGGGTGAGGGAGTCCAGCACCGCCGGGTCGACCGTCGTCTCCCGGGCCGACTGCGCGGCGAACTCGGCGATCAGCCGCCGGGTGACGGCCGGGGCGACGATCCCCTCCCCGCGGGCCACCGTGCGCACGGCCTCGACGAGGTCCTTCGCCTCCGTGTTCTTCAGCAGGAACCCCGCGGCCCCCGCCCGGAGCGCCCCGAAGACGTACTCGTCCAGGTCGAAGGTGGTCAGCACCAGCACATCGGCGAGCCGTTCCCCGACCACCTGCCGGGTCGCCGACACCCCGTCCAGACGGGGCATCTGCACATCCATCAGCACCAGGTCGGGGCGCAGCTCCCGGGCGAGCGCCACCGCCTGCTCGCCGTCCGCCGCCTCGCCGACCACCTCGATGTCGGGTGCGCTGCGCAGAATGAGGACCAGCCCGGCGCGGACGGCGGACTGGTCCTCGGCCACCAGGACGCGGATCATCGGGTCTCTCCTTGTGCCACATCGGTGAGGGGGAGGCGGGCGCGGACGACCCAGAGCCTGCCGTCCGCGGGGTCCGGGGCGTCCTCGGGGCCCGCGTCGAAGGTGCCGTGCAGCAGGGCGGCCCGCTCCCGCATCCCGACCAGACCGGTCCCGGAACCCGGGGCACGCGGGGCGTCCCGGCCGCCGTAGGGGCTGGTCACACGGATCTCGAGGGCGTCGTCCCGCTCGCGCAGCCACACCGTGACCCTCCCCGGCGCGGCATGCTTCAGCGCGTTCGTCAGCGACTCCTGCACGATCCGGTAGGCGGCGAGCTCGACCGGTGCGGGCACGGAGCCGTGCACGGCGTCGAGGGTGACGTCCAGGCCGTTGGCGCGGGCGTTCTCCACCAGAACGCCGAGGCCGTCGAGGGTCGGGGTGGCCGCCGGCTCCCGGTCCTCGGCGCCGTCGCGCAGGATGCCGATCAGCCGGCGCATCTCGGACAGGCCCTGGACGCTGTTCTCCCGGATCACGGAGAGGGCCTCACGGGAGGTCCGGGCGTCCTCCAGGGAGAGCGCGGCCGTGGAGTGGATGGCGATGGCGGAGAGGTGATTGGCGACCAGGTCGTGCAACTCCCGCGCCATCCGGGCACGTTCCGCGGTCACCGCCTGGACGCGGTCCATCTCGGCGAGCAGCGCGGTCTGTTCGGCGCGCAGCAGCGCCGCGTCCGCCGCCTCGCGGTGGTTGCGGACGATGAGACCGGTGGACGCCGGGGCGAAGAGGACACCGGCCGCCAGGACACCGATGAGCAGCGCATCGGGCTCCCGCCACACGGCGTACGGCACCAGGACCCCGGCCAGGGACAGCAGCCCGGTCACCCAGGGCAGGCGGCGGGCGGTGGACGCCGGGCCGTACAGCACGGCGGCGTACAGCAGGTCGGTGAACATCACGACCGTGGCGATGCTGCTCCGGGTGAACAGATCGGCGACCAGCGCCAGGGTGCCGATGCCCAGACCGACGCGCGGGGCGCTGCGGCGCAGCAGCTCGCATCCGGCCGTCACGACCAGCGGGACGAGCACCGCCCAGTGGCTCTCGAACCGCACCAGCGGGTCGTGGCCCGGTCTGAGGGTCAGCCCGAAGCCCCACAGCACCAGTCCGCCCAGAAGGCCGGCGACCGCGATCCACACGTCGTCGCGGTGGGGACGGGGGAGTCGTACGGCGGCCATGACACCATCCAACACGCTGCCCGCACCCGGCGCCTGATGCCCCGGGACGGTCCTGGAGTGCATCTTTCGATGTACTGCGAGTTCATCGGCGACGACGACGCATCCGGGCGCGACGACCGGGAGCCTGGAAGGGTGACCGAGAGGAGCGAACCGTGATCGTCGCCCTGATCGCCGCCTGCGAGATCGGCTTCTGGGTGCTGCTGGCGCTGGGCCTGACCGCCCGCTATCTGCTGAAGTGGCGCCGCACCGGCCTGGCGCTGCTGCTGTGCGAGCCGCTGCTGGAGGTCGTGCTGCTGATCGTCACCGCGATCGATCTGAAGAACGGCGCCGAGCCCGACTGGACGCACGGCCTGGCCGCGCTCTACATCGGCTACACCGTCGGCCACGGCCACCGCACGGTGAAGTGGCTCGACGGCCACGCCGCCCATCGGCTGGGCGGCGCTCCGAGGCCCCAGGGCCCGCCGCGTCACGGCCTGGCCCGCGCCCGGCACGAGACCAGGGTGTGGCTGGGGACGCTGCTGGGCGCAGCCGTGGCGACCGTGCTGCTCCAGCTCGCCATCTGGTACGTCGGCGACGCGAGCCGCACCACCTCCCTGGAGGACTGGCGCCACATCGCCTGGCGTGCCGCGGTGATCCACGGGCTGGTGACCCTGACCTACTGGATCTGGCCGAAGAAGGCCCCGGCGGGGGAGCCGGAGGCCGGGCGCGAGGCCCGCGAGAAGGGCATGACGCGCGGGGAGCGCACGATGCGCGAGGAGCGTGCGGTCCGGTGACCGGGGCGCACAGGAATCTTCTCGCGGGGCCGTCACGCCGGCGATGCGCCCGGGGCCGCGGCGGTTCACCGGGGAACGGAGCTGCCGGTGGCCGATCTCCCCGGGGCGGGGGATCTCCCCAAGGCAGGGGATCTCCCCAAGGCGGGGGATCTCCCCAAGGCGGGGG
>NZ_MUME01000069.1 GCF_002155915.1 Streptomyces thermovulgaris
GCCCCCGGCGTACCCGGCGGTGCCCGGCGGCCCCGACCCCTTCGCGCTCGACCAGCTGGCCACCGACGCCGCCGCCCGCGCCCACGCCCTGCTCACCACCGGCCGCGACCCGGCCGGCGGACTCACCCTGTGGCAGGACGCCGTGCGCCTCGCCGCCGCCCGTCCCGGCTCCGGGCTGACCGCCGCCACCCGCTCCCTGTACGCCGCCCTCGCCTCCGCCACCGGACGCACCCCGGCCGACCTGGCCCGCGCGGTCGCGGCCTGGCGGCAGGGCGGCCCGGAAGGACTCGCCGTCCTGGAGGAGCCCTGGGACCCGCCGGCCGGCCGGTTCGACCGGGCCCGCCCGCTGCTCCTCGCCGCCGGCCTGCCCGCCTTCCGCCCCTGGCGCAACCGGCTCACCCACCCCTGCGGCCACCTTCAGCTCCGTCTGGGCCGCGACGGCCTGTGGTACGCGTACGAATCCGAGCCCGGCCGCGACGACTGGTGGCCCCGCGGCACCCCCGACCCCGACCCGGTCGGCGCCCTGACCGGCCTCGGCCTGCCGGGCGACCTGGACGACCTGGACGACCTGGGCGATCTGTGACGCCCCGCCCGCTCGTCCACCCACGGCGCTGCGCGGCATGCGCGGCTGCCGTGCCCGGAACCGCCGGCGGCTGCACGGAACACCGCGCGACAACCTGGTGCACGCGGCCCGGACGCGGACGAGGAGCGCATCCGCGAAACGCTGCGGACGGTCAGTCTCGAGGAACTTGCCGAGCGCCTTCCGGACGGGGCTGCACACGGAGGCCGGCGACCGCGGTCTCCGCCTTTCCGGCGGCGAGCGCCGGCGCGTCGCCATCGCCCGTGCGCTGCCGGCCCGGCCGGAACCTCTGCTTCTGGACGAGCCCACGTCGCAGCCCGACCCCGTCAGCGCACGGGAACTCACCGGCGTGCTGCGGGAGACCTCCCGGGAACGCGCTCTGCTCGTGGTGGCGCACCGCGGCAGCGGCTACTCGGGCATCGAGGGCGCGGCGGCCGCGGCCTGCGCGGCAGGAGGTGCCGGGGCGAGATGGGCCAGGCACAAGGAGGGCTCGACGAAGGGGTCCAGCCGCTCGGCACTGAGCGGGGCGCGCACTTCCGCGAGCACACCGCGCATCAGGCCCAGATGCAGCGAGCACACCACCTGACGGTGGTGTTCGGCGATCTCCCGGAACGGGCAGTGCCGGATGCGGATCGGCTCCGGTGACGCGTCGCCGGCGCCGGTGTCCTCCGGGGGCGCGGGGTCGAATCCGATGTCCTTCAGCACCTTCAGCAGCCGGCGGACGGCCCCGGCGGCGTCGATCCGCTCCAGCGGTGCCGGCCGGTCGGCCAGATAGCGGCCCCAGGTCTCGCCGGCCGCGACCGCCGCCTGCTCCGGGTGCGGCAGTGCGCCGACGACGAGGCCGGTCAGCATTTCGGACAGCAGGCGGTAGCTGCGCAGTCCGTCGGTCACGTCCGTGGCGACGGCGCGGTAGACCACGCGCGGCCGGCCGGGCTGGTCGCGTTCCTCGGTGGCCCGGGTGGCCAGCCGGGCCTCGACCAGCCCGTCGAGATGGAAGCGGGCGGTGTTGGGGTGCAGGTCGGCGCGCGCGGCGACGTCCCGCACCCCGAGGGGCCCTTGCGCGGCGCGCAGGATCTCCAGTACCCGGGTGCGGCTCTCCCTCAGGGGCTGGGAAGGGGTCGGGTCTGTCAGTACCTGCTCGCTCATGGGCACATTTTATTCGAATGTTCTCGTAAAAATGGCCGTCAGTGGGCTCCCCCCTCGCCGCCGGGGCCGTGATCCGCGCCGTTCGCAGGGGCGGTCCTGCGGCGCAGGCGTCGTTGGAGCCGGTGGACGACCACGGCGTGCGGGGCGCCGACGGCCACGAGGGCCAGCGTCTCCAGCGGCCGGTGGTGGCGCACCAGCTCCGCCGAGACCAGCAGCACGGCGATCACCGCGACGAACAGGGACAGCGCCCGGTGGAAGCGGCCCACCTCCGAGTGCGGCCATTCGTCGGGGCCGGCCGGCCGGGGTGCGTCGGGCACGGCCCGCCGGTAGCCCGCGAACACCTGAGAGGCCCATGCGCTCGTCGGCTGACGGGCGTAGAACTCCAGGAGGCCGACCACGCCGAGCAGGGCGACGGAGTACAGCACCACGAAGATCGCTTCACCCCTCATGGCCGCTCCTCGACCGTCGGCGGCTCGGCGCCGGCCGTGGCCCCGCCCCTCGCCGTCGTGGCTTCGTCCTTCACCGCCGCGGCCCCGTCCTTCGCCGTGTCGTCGGGGACGATCTCGGTGAAGAGCAGGTCCTGCCCGGGGGCGTCGGGGTTCCGTGCCCCCTTGACCCGGTGGCGGACGCCCAGCCAGGTCATCCACAGCAGGGGGAGCACCCCGCCGACGAGGAACACCACGTCACCGGGCAGCCGCAGCCACTCCAGGACGACGTTGGCGCGGCCCTGCAGATAGCCGAGGCTGCGGGCGTCGGCGTAGCCGGCGTCGAGCACCTTGTAGAGCTGCAGTGCCCCGCCGGGCAGCAGGGTGGCGAAGCTCATCCACGCCAGGCCCAGATTGAGCGACCAGAACGACAGCCGGGGCCACCGGTCGGACCAGCGGTCCTCGGGGATGAGGTAGCGCAGCGCGAACATGGCGAAGCCGATGGCGAGCATGCCGTAGACGCCCATCATGGCCGCGTGCGCGTGGTTGGCCGTCAGGCCGGTGCCGATCTCGTAGTAGGAGACGATCGGCAGGTTGATCAGGAAGCCGAACACACCCGCGCCCAGGAAGTTCCAGAAGCCCACGGCGGCCAGGAACATGACGGCCCAGCGGTGCGGGAACGGGGTCTGCGAGGGGCTGTGCCGGCGGGCGCCGAGCTGCAGGAAGCTCCATGCCTCGACGGTCAGGAACAGCAGCGGCACCACTTCCAGCGCGGAGAACGTCGCACCCAGGGCGAGGTGTTCGGCCGGCTCGCCGGAGAAGTACAGGTGGTGCATGGTGCCGATCACGCCGCCGGCGCTGTAGAGGACGATGTCGAGGTAGATCACCAGCAGGGCGACCCGCTCGCGGACCACACCGAGCAGGACGAACAGGTAGGCGACGGTGACGGTGGTGAACAGCTCGAGGAAGTCCTCGACCCACAGGTGCACCACGATGAACCGCCAGAAGTCCGCCTCGGTGAAGGACGAGTCGGGGGTGGCCACCAGGCCGACCGCGTAGAAGGCGGGCAGGGCCAGCGCGGCGAGGAAGAACAGCCAGGGCATGTTGGCCACGCTCTCGGCGACCAGCCGCCGGCGCAGCCCGCGGTACAGGATCGCCGTCCATATGGCCAGTCCGGCCACCAGCAGCACCTGCCACAGCCGTCCGAGGTCGAGGTACTCCCAGCCCTGGTTGCCGAGCCAGCTCCACAGGTCGCCGAACCAGCCCCGCATGCCGGCCAGTTCACCGAGGAGCGAGCCGAGGACGACCACGGCGAGCGCCCCGAGCAGCAGCCGGGACAGCAGTGCCTGACGGGCCGGCTCCCAGCCCCGGGCGATCAGCGGCGCCAGGAAGATGCCGATGGCCAGGAACGAGGTGACCACCCAGAAGATCGCCAGCTGGGTGTGCCAGGTCCGGGTGAGGTTGTACGGCAGCAGGCGGTCCAGCGGGATGCCGAAGAAGCTGCCCAGATCCGCCCGGTAGTGCTGGGTGGCGGCGCCGAGCAGGGCCTGCACCAGGAAGAGCGCGGCCATGACGAAGAAGAACCAGGCGGTGGTGCGCTGCGCCGGTGTCAGCCGCACGTCCCTCGGTGCGTGGAAGCGCAGCAGGCGCTGGTCGCGGCCGTGCCAGCCGAGGAAGTTCCAGCGTCCGAACGCCGCGAACAGGCCGCCCGCGCCCACCAGCAGGAAGACGAGGGACAGCACGCTCCATGTCACCGTGTGGCCGGTCGGGGCGTTGTCCACGAGGGGCTCGGCCGGCCAGTTGTTGGTGTAGGAGTAGTTCCTGCCCGGCCGTTCGGCCGCGGCGGCCCACGCGGACCAGCCGAAGTACGCCGTCAGGTCGTGGATGGTGTCCGGGTCCGTCACCGCGTTCGGGCGCAGTCCCTGCTTGCCCTCGGGGCGGCCCAGCAGGTCCGCGTAGTGCGCGGTCAGCTGCCGGAACGCCTTGGCCTGCGCCTCGGACCACACCAGTGTGCCGGTGCGGGGGTCGTAGCGGTTGGTGCGGAAGTCGGCGACGGTGCGGGCATGGGCGTCGGCCGCGCCGTCGCCGCTGTTCGCGTACTGCTTTTGTACGTAAGTGGCGCTGCGGTGCAGGTAGTCGGCCGTGAAGTCGGGGCCCAGATAGGCGCCGTGCCCGAAGATCGAGCCGTACTGCATCAGGCCGTTGCGCAGAAAGGCCCGCTGGCCGTCCCGGACGTCCTCACCGGTGAACAGCTGTTCGCCGGTGGTGCTGACCACGCGGTCCGGGATGGGCGGCTCCGCCTGGTAGGTGCGCACGGCCAGCAATCCCAGGACCAGGAATCCGACGGCCGTCACCAGGATGGCCGCCTGCACCCAGCCGCGGGCGATCATGCGCGGCCGTCTGCCGCCCGCGTCGGTCGGGGGTTCGTCGGGATCACCGGTCGTTGCGAGAACCGCGGTGTCGGGCGTCCCCATGATGTCCTCCTCGGGACAGGTGATACGGGGAGATCGCGTGCGCGTCCCTGTCTGATATTGACGATCATCAGAGTAAAAACAACTTAGCACTGTGTAAAAAGTAGGCCGCAAGGGGGTCGCGGTCGGGCGCCGGATGCGGCGCGAGAATGTTCCTTTCGCTCCTTTGTTTCGGTTGGTTCTCGGTTGCTCTCCGGGAAGAGGCCCGCTGTTGGGTGCTCTTCGCCGGTGCCGGGCGCCGCCGCGGGGGTGTCCCGGTGTCCATCCCTCGAAGGGCTTGATATAAAACAAAAAAGTTGGTGTAAAAGAGGGCGTGAGGCGGGACGATCGCCCTGGGACACCGAGCAGGACGGCCGAACGGACAGGAGAGGCCGATGAGTGCCGAGACAGTGGCCGAGGCGCTGGAGCGGGAGCACCGCGAGATCGACGAGGGCATCGAGGAGTTCGTCGCGGGGCTCGCCGCCGGCGAGCCCGACCCGCGACCGCTCGCTCGCGCGGTGGCCGCGTTGCGCCGTCATATCTACCTGGAGGAGGAGTTCCTCTTCCCGCCGTTGCGGGAGGCGGGACTGGTCATGCCCGTGTTCGTGATGGTGCGTGAGCACGGGCGGATATGGGAGATCCTGGACGCGCTGGACGCCGGGCTGCGCGACGGGACCGTCCGGGCCTCTGCCGCCGGCCTCCTCCAGGAACTCCAGGACCAGTTGCAGGCCCACAACCTGAAGGAGGAGCACGTCCTCTACCCGCGGTCCGAGCAGGCGCTGACCGCGGAGGCCAAGGCCGGGCTGCGGGAGCTGATCGACACGGGCCGGACCCCCGAGGGGTGGGTGTGCGAGGGGGCTCGGCAGCGGGCCTGACCGCACACCGGGCCGGGCCGGCGAGGGCGGTGGGCCTCTTCCGGCGGTCTCCGGCGGTCTCCGGTGGGTCCCGGTGGCCCGGTGTCCGCATCGGGCCACCGGGACCCACCGGGACTTGCCGGGGATCTCCTCACCACCGGTTGCGTGCTTCCTCCGCCCAGCCGGTGAGGCCGTCGAGGTCCACCCAGGAGCCGTCGTCGGCCTGAGCGCGCCCCGTGAAGCGGCCGAAGCACTGGTGGGTCTCGCTCGCCACGACGCCCAGGTTCGTCCTCGCGGTCCTCACGTGGAAGGGATGGAACCCGGCGTCCACCCGGGGCCCGGTGATGCGCCAGGGCCGCAGCCAGTCCGCACGGTCGTACTCCCAGACCAGCTCGTCGCTGATCTTGTGGAGGCGGCCGTCGACGAACAGGGCGTTCTCGGTCGAGCCGGTTCCGTCGGTCCACCGGCCGCCGAGCTGGACGGCCCGCCCAGGGCCGCAGCCCGCCGCCCAGTTCCAGCGGACGGCGTACGGCCATTTGCCGCGCCCGTGGTCGAGAACGGCGAAGGAGTCGGACTCGTCGATCACGAAGGTCCGCGAGCCGAGCGTGAGAAGTCCGCGGACGGGGCGGCCGAGGTCCTTCACGGTGTACTGGAAGCGGCGCGGGCTCCAGGGCACGACCACGCCCAGCGACTCGTGCCCCGGCGGCCGGGGCACCTCGGCCTCCAGCCGGAAGCCCGGGGCCACGGCGCTGAGGGTGGTGCCGGCCGGGCGCTGGACGAACTCGACCGTCACCGGGCCGCCCCGGGCCGAGGCGGTTCCGGTCCCGCTGCGCTCGGGCATGCGGACACCGCGCGCCAGCGGTGTCACGACGTCCTCGGACAGTTCGCGGCCGTCGGCCCGGTCCAGGACGTAGACGCCGTGCAGACCGGCGTAGTCGAGGGAGGAGGCGACCAGGCCCACGATGTGGGAGGGGGTGACGATGCCCCAGTACTCCCAGCGTTTGACCCGTCCCCAGCCGCGCAGGTTCGCACGGTGCAGCGGCCGTCGGGTCCAGCCGACCGCCGCGGGGTTGAGCCGTCCGTCGGGAAGGCACAGGTCGACGGGAGCGGTGATCTCGCGTTCGGCGGTCATCTCGGCCGCGGCCCTTTCGTCCGGGTCGTTCGGGTCGTTCGAGGTGTTCGGGTTCTCGGGTTCTCGGGTCGTGCGGGTGGTTCGGTCGTGCGGGCGGTTCGGGCAGAGAGCGGATCCAGGTGGGCTGCCGTCGGCGCAGCATCCGTGGCCCGCCGGCGCCGGCTGCCGACGCACGGGACTGTATCCGCACCTCCTCGCCGGCACGAGAGCCGGACACCGGGAACCGCGGTCACCGTGCGGACGGCCCCGCGTCCGCGTGCGCATGACCGCCGCACGGTCACGCGCCGGAACATGACAGCGCTTCGCTTCTCATGCCCCTCCCGGACCCCTCCCGGAAGATGCCGTCCGCGCGGGTGTCCCACGGGTGGGGACGCGCGTCGGCGCATGCGCGGTACGAAACGATTGATCCGGCTTCGCGCGGTCCGTTACATTCATGAGCGTGACACGGGGGGCGGAACCGCAGGGCGGCGGCGCGATGGACCGACGCGTCGCACTCGCTCGTGAGTGGGGCCAACTGGTCGCGCAGGTAAGAGGGTTGGGGCCCCGATTCGCCACCTTTCTCGCACCGCCGCGCTGGCGGGATCTCGCGGCGGCGGTCGGCGACGGCACCGGTGTGCTGATCAATGTGGCCCGGCGCTGTCACGCCCTGCTGGTGACCTCCGACGGGGTGACGGCCGTTCCCCTGCCCGATCTGTCGGCGGACGAGGTCCACGACCGCACCGCAAGGCATCTCGCCGGCCTGCACGAGACGGACGCGGCGGCGCAGCTGGTGCACCACACCAAGCAGCGTGCCCGGCTCCGCAAGGTTCCCGCCACCTACCAGGCCCATCACACCGCGAAGGTCGGCATGGGCAGGGCGCAGGCCGCGCTGGACAGCACCCTGCTGTCGGATCTCGCCTGGCTCTGGGACACGGTCGCGGAGCCGGTGCTGCGCACCCTGGACGAGAAGCGGCCCCCGGCCGGGGAGAGGCACCGGATCTGGTGGTGCCCCACGGGCTGGCTGTCGTTCTTCCCGCTCCACGCGGCGGGACACCACGACGGCAGCGGGCGCAGTATCCTGGACCGGACCGTCTCCTCCTACGCCCCGACCCTGCGCGCCCTGGCCGAGGCGACCCGCTTGCGCGAGCCGGAACCCACCGGCACGGACAGGCTGCTCGTGGTCGCCGTGCGGGAAGCCGACGGAATGGCCCCGCTGCCGCAGGTCGCAGAGGAACTCCGTCTGCTGCGCGAGGTGTTCGGGGAGGAGCGGCTCACCCTGCTGGAGGGGCCGGAGGCGAACCGCACAGCCGTCCTGTCCCAGCTGGCCACGCACCGCTGGGTCCACTTCAGCTGCCACGGACGTCAGAACCCGCTCGATCCCGCGCAGGGCGGACTCCTGCTGAGCGACGGCACCCTGGGCATCGGTGAACTGAGCCGCGGCTCCTACCGCGGCGACTTCGCGTTCCTCTCCGCCTGCATGACGGCCTCCGGCGGGCTCTCGCTGAGCGACGAGGCCATCACCATCGGCGCGGCACTGCACTACTCGGGCTTTCGGCGGGTGGTGGCCGCGCTGTGGTCGATCGACGCCGAGATCGCGACCGAACTCGCGCGGGACGTCTTCTGCTCGCTGATGGAGGACGGGCTGTTCCGTCCGCGGCGGTCGGCGGGCGCCGTGACCGAGGCCGTGACCCGGCTGAGGAACCAGAACCCCGAACACCCCAGCAGATGGGCCGCGTTCACCCACATCGGCCCCTGATCGCCCACCCATGGGAGCAAGGAGGAACGCCATGCCCCTCGAACCGTACGAAGAAGTCAGTCACCCCTCGTTCGAGGAGGAAGCGGCGAAGGAGTTCTCCTTCACCCAACTGGGACCCGGCACCGCCGAACTCAGAGGCCCGTGTCCCCGCTGCCGCACGGTCATCCGGGTGCCCGTCGTCACCAGCACCTACAAGAGCTTCCGGCTGTGGCGCAGAAGCAGGGCACAGCAGCTCCCGCCGCCCGGCGAGGTGCACGAGGAGATCGTCATCTGCACCTGCGAGGAGGACCATCCCGGCCGGCCGGCGGACAGGATCGGCTGCGGTGCCTTCTGGCGACTCGAGATCACCTCCGCATGAACGCCTTCCTGCGCCCGGGACGACCCGTCGACCCGTCGGACGTCGCCCGTGCCCAACGACACCACCAGACGCTGCGCGGTGAGCTCTCACGGGTGAGGGAGGCCGCCCACTCCTGGCGCGTCGGCCTGGGAGGTCTGCTGCTCGCCCTCGTGGGCTTCGGACTGATCCGCGGACCCAGTGAGATCGACAAGGTGGAGGCACCCTGGCACGTCGTCATCGGCTGCCTGCTGCTCGCCTCCCTGCTGACCGGAGCCATGGGCGCCTACTGGCTCCTCAGCGCCCACAACGGCAGGCCGCGGGCCACCCCCGTCGACCTCACGATCTCGACGGCCACCCAGGACCATCTGCTGGCGTTGACGGCTCTCAAGGACCTGCGCCGGGGCATCGTCGCGACCCTGCTCTGCACCGGGCTGCTGGTGGCCGCCGTGGGCACCACCTGGTACGGCCCGGAGAAGTCCAGGCCCAAGCTGGTGGTGCGCACCAGGACCGGCGCGGTGCTCTGCGGCGACGGGGCGGCCGGCGACGGCCGCCGTCTGACGCTCAGGACCAGGGCGGGACAGGTGAGCGTGGCGCTCACGGACGTGCTCGCCGTGGAGACGACGGAGAAATGCCCGTAGACAGGCAGCCGCGGTCCTGGAGCCCCCGGACGACGCCGGCACCGGCACGGGCACGGCGGCTTCGGCGAAGCGGCCGAGAACACAACGGAGCGAGGCCCTGATGCAGCCCACCCCTCCCGGCGCGCACGACGAGGTCGTCCCTTTCGTCGAGGATCCGCGGACCGCACCGGTGCCGGTCCTCGACACCGCCGTCGCCTCCCACGAGGAGCACCTCGCCGCCCACCCCGACTGCCCGATCCGGTGGCTCCGCCAGGGACTGGCGGGGCACCTCCTGGTGGAACGCGGTGAACGGACCGGCAGCCGGGAGGACATGGCCAGAGGCATCGGCCTTCTCCGGAAGGCGACGGCCGACCCGGCCGCCGAGCAGGCTCCCGGCCTGCTCGGCACATTCCTCTACAACCTCGGCACCTTTCTCACCAGGACCGGGTTCTCCGCCTCCTTCGACGCCCTGCGGGAGGGGATCGACGCCTACCGGCGGGCCCTTCCTCTGCTGTCCGGGACGGAGCGCCGGGCCTGCGTGTCCAACCTGCTGCCCGAACTGCTGAAGGCCGCCGCCCGTGCGGACCGGCCCGAACTGAGACTTGAGGCCCGGGAGCTCGCGCTGGAGTTCTTGGACGAGGCACCGTCGGACCCCCGCATGGAGAACAGTGTCTGGAACACTCTTCTCGACTGCCTGTCCGAGGAACCGGCACCGGCACACCTGTGCCTCTCCCTGCTCCCCGAGGCGGAGGCCCTCGCCCGCCGGGCCGCGCCGGACGAGCTGCGGGCGGTACGCCTCGACCGGCTGACACGCCTGCTCCGCACGGCCTGGAGGACCACGGGTGACCCGGACCGGCTGACACGGGCGATCGCGGCCGGCCGGCAAGCGGTGTCCCTCTGCCCGGACCGCGGAACCGTGGCGGCCAACCTGGCGCTCGTTCTCAGTGACGCCGGCATCCTGCACAACGACCCCGAACTCCTCGAGGAAGCCGCCCACTTCGGACGCAAGGCCCTGGAACACACCCCGCCGGACACCAGCGATCACCTGTCGATGCGCGGGGACCTCGGCGCCGTTCTCTTCCGGCTGAGCGAACACCGCAACCAGGAGGAGAACCTCCGCGCCGCTCTCGACCACACCGCCGCCGTCGTCGAACACGCCGGGCGGACCGGGAACTTCGGCCTCCTGCGGACCTTCCTCCCCAACCTGGCGACGGTACGGCTGCGTCTGGGCACGGTGACCGGCGACCAGAACCTGCTGACCGACGCCCTCGACACCTACCGCGAGACCCTGGCGCTCCCGCTCACGCCGGCACACCGCGCCAAGGTCCTCGGCAACTACGGTGGCGTACAGGGGGAACTGGCCCTGCGCACGGACCGGCCCGGTCCGCAACTGCGGCAGGCGTGCGAAGCCATGGCGGAAGCCCTCGCGCTGTACCCGGACGACGACCCCGAACTCGGCCCCTTCCTCGACCAGTACGCGCTCACCGCACTGAGGCTGCTCCTGCACGACGGCACCGCCGCGACCCGGAACACGGTCATCGACGCGTGGGAGCGCATCCTCACCCGCGCCTTGTCGCACTCCCTTCACGAAACCGCCGCCCTGTGCCGCGAATTCCTGACAGCCACCTACTGGAGGCGCTACGACCACGGGACCGGCCTCCGGGACGTGGACAAGGCGATCGAGCACGGCGAGCACGTTCTGCGGCACCCGCCCCCGGACCCCCAAAGGCTCCAGCAGAGCGCGTACTTCGTCGCCGAGGCCTACCGGGCGCGTGCCTCGGTCACCGGGAACCCCGCCGACTTCGAACGGGCGATCGACCTGGTCGCCGAGATGCTGCAACGCCCGGACCTCGACGACTCCATGAGGCAGAGCTTCCTCGTCCTGCAGTCGGCCAACCACTACGACCGCTTCCACGCCTTCAGCACACCGTCCGACCTCGACGAGGCCCTCTCCTGCGCCCGGAAGGCGGTTGCCGTCCCCGGCCCGGCGGACCCGGAGTCGGCCGCTCTCGCCCAGCTGGCCGCCTGCCTCACCCAGCGGCCCCAGCTGGGCGGCCCGCTGGAGGACCTCGACCGGGCCGTGGAGATCTACCGGGCGGCCTGGACCTCCATCCGTGCCCGGCTCGGCGACCCCACGGAGGAGAACGCCGGCTCCGGCGGGTACGGCGACACCGAGATCGGCGTCGCCCACAACCTGGCGTCCGCGCTCGCCCAGCGCTACCACCACCACGAGATCCCCGCCGATCTCGACGAGGCGGTGGACACGATGACCGCCGTTCTGCGTCTCACCCCGGAGAACCACCACAAACGACCGGAGCGGCTGACCACCGCGGCGAACATGATCCACCACCGCTGGTTCCGCAACCGCTCGGCCGACGACCTCGCCACCTGCCTCGCCCAGGCCGAGGAAGCAGTCGCCACGGCCGCACCGGGGTCGTTCGCCCACCACCACGCCCTCGCCGCCCTCGTCGGCATCCACGGCGACGTCCTGGACGAGCACGAGGACGGCGCCGGGGACACCCAGGACGGTGAGAACGCCCGGATCAGCCGCGAAGAGCTCCTGAACCGCCATCAGGACTCCCGCGACCGGGCCATCGAACTCGGCCTGCGGACAGCGGAGTCGGAGGAGGACCTCCCCCTGCGCAGCTGGGTTCTCGTCGCCCACAACACCGCGGCCGCTCTGCTGAGGCGCTGGCAGGCCGCCGGGAACCGCGACGACCTCGAGAAGTCCATCGCCCTCGGCCGCCGGATCCTCGACCGGGCAGGTCTCGAACGCTCCCCGGTGACCGCCCTGCTGCTGGGCAGCGCCCTGATCCACCACGCACGGAACCACGGCGACGGGAACGACGGGCACGCGGGAGCCGAGGCACGCACCGAGGCCGCCGCCGTGCTCCGCGCCCTCTCCGCCTGTGCCGCCGCCCCGGCCCGGATGCGCTTCACGGCCGCCCGCTGGTGGGCGACGGTCACCGGACGCCCGGACGAGGAGACGCTCGCCGCGTGCCGGCGGCTGATGGAGCTGCTGCCGCTCGTCGCCTGGGTGGGCGCTCCCCGGACGGTGCGGGAAGCGGCCCTGGCCGATCAGGCGGGCCTGGTGTCGATGGCGGCCCAGGCCGCCCTGGACGCCGAACGGCCCACCGACGCCGTCGAGTTCCTGGAGCTGGGACGAGGGGTCCTGTGGTCCCAGAGACTCGATCTGCGCACCGACCTGGCCGAGATCGAGGAGGTCGCCCCGGACCTGGCGGCCCGCCTCGCCGCGGTGCGCCAGGCGCTGGACGCCTCGGCCGCCTTCGACGAGGGGCCGGGCGGTTCGTCCCCGGTCGGGGAGACCGCGGAACTCGCGCCCCCGGAACCCATGGACCCGGACTGGGCCACCGCGCTCCGGCAGGCGCGGGAGATGGCGATGGTCGGCGACAAGGACCGCCTCTTCGACTTCCTCGCCCCGCTGACCACGGCCGACGACCCCCGTGTCGCCGCCTACGCGGAGTTCGGCCGCGCCCTGGTGCTCCTCGAGCGCGGCGACCGGGACGGCGCCCGCGAGGCACTCACCCGCGCGGCCGGCCACGGCTCGGGCGTCGCCCCGGCCGCCGCCGACGCCCTGGGCGACCTGCTCGCCGCGGACGGCGACTTCGCGGCCGCCCGAGCCGCCTACGAACAGGCCCGCGCCCTCGGCGACCCGGCGGAGGCACGGGAGGCGGCGGCCAAACTGCGCCGTCTTGAGGAGCTCGAGACCGCGACGGCTCGGCTCGATCCGCAACTGGCCCGTCTTCTCGTCCAGGGCGACCCGTCCCGGCTCATCGCCGCCGGCCTGCAGCTGATGCTCGAAGGACGCCACCTCCAGGCGCTTTCCTTCCTCGAGCGCGGCCTGCCCCGGCTCCCGGCGGAGGAACAACCGCTGCTCGCCCCGCTTCTCGCCCAGGCGCGCCAGAGAACAGGCGACCACCCCGGGGCCCGCACCGCATGGGAACTCGCCCTGCGGGCCGCCAACCCCGGTGCGGTGGCTGTCGCCGCCCTCTCCTTCGGCGACTTCCTGGTCTGCGAGTACACCCTCGACGAGGCGCGCACCGCCTACACGCGCGCCCTGGACACCCCCGCCACCGCCGACGAGGCGCGCGCCCGCCTCGAGGCCATCGCGCCCGCCCCTTCCTCGGCTCCCTTTCTCGAGCCGGACTTCGACTACGGCCGCTGGGTGGCCCACCGCGAGCCGCGTGAATCCGCCCTCGCCGCTTTGACCCCGGCCCTCGAGGCCGGTGACCGCAATCCCCGTACCCACTACTACCTCACCGAGGTCACCGACTACTCCCAGGACCCCGATGCGCAGAGGGAGAGAAATCATCTCCACCGCGTTCTCGCCCTGGCCACCGAGGACGATGCCCCGCTGGTCCTGCTCTGCCGTGCCCGCCTGCGCTGCATGCTCGGCGACCGGCAGGGCGGCCACCTCCTCCTCGAGGACGCCTACCAGGCCGCCGTCGCCGCGGGCGACTCCGAACTCGCCGTCCTGGCCGCCGTCAAACAGGCCGCACTCCTCAGCCGGGCCGGCGACGTCGAAGCCGCCCACGCGGCCTACCAGCGGGCCATCCGCACCGGCCACCCCCACCACTCCTTCGCCGCCGCCTTCGACCTGGCCCGCATGCTGAGCGAAGCCGGCCGCGAGGAGGAGGCCCGCAGCGCCTACCGCCACGTCATGGCCGGCGGCCACCCCGTCCAGGGCGGCATGTCCGCCGTCAACCTCGGCATGAGCCTTCTGCGGTCGGGCGACGTCCCCGGCGCCGTGGAGGCGTTCGAGTGGGCGGCCGACGGCGCCTGGCAGGACGCGGCGGACCGGGCCAGAGCACTGCTGGCGAAACTCTCCTCCCGGAAGGAGGGGCCGGAGACCTCCCGGGAGGAGGAGCAGGAGACCTCCCGGGAGGAGGGAGGGGAAGTCTCCCGGGAGGAAGGAGGAACCCGGGAGGCGGAAGAGGCGGGATGAGCCTCACCCCTCACCCCCGTCCCTGGAGGATTCCGGCCTCCGCGGCGGGCACGGCCCCGGGAGGTTCCCCGTCCGAAGGCGCCGCCCCGGCCCCGGTGGTGCTCAGGGTGCGCAGGATCGTGCGGGCGACCGCGTCGTTGCGGCGGAAGGCCGGCGCGTCGGTGCGGGGACGGGCGAAGGCGGCGACGGCCCGGTTGCTGGTGGGGACACCGAGGGCGATGCGGCGGGGGTGGGGACCGCCGAGGGACGGGTCGACGAGGCGGCCGTCCGTGGGGGAGACGGCGAGCAGGCCGGAGCGGTGGGTGTGCGTGGAGTCGGCGATGACCTCCTCGGCGGCCGCGCCCTCGCGGTACAGGCGCCGCAGGAGCGGGTCCTCGGTGCGGGCCAGGGAGGGGGCCGGCAGATACGCCTCGATCAGGGCCGTGGCACGGGTGAGGTGCCCGGGGACGGTGGGGCTGGTCGCGGTGAAGGTGCCGGTGCTCTCGTCGGTGGCGATGCGGACGTCTGCCCCCAGGAAGCGGACGATGCCGGCCCGGGACAGCGCCAGCAGCTGACGCAGACGGAAACCGGGCGGCCCGGAGGCGAGGAAGCTGAAGAAGCCGTGCCACCAGCCGTCGAGGTCGTCGGCGACCGAGCGGGCGGTGAGACGGCCGGAGGCGACGAGGCGGGGCAGGTGGCCGTAGACGGAGAGCAGGGCGAGGAACGCCCCGAGGTCGGCGCTGAACGCCGGGTCCTCGCGGCGGGCGACGTCCTGGGCGATGTAGGCGCGCAGATGCTCCTGGAAGGCGTCCGGCGTGGGGAAGGAAAGACCGTCCAGGGGGCGGTCCAGTGCCTCGAAGTCGAGCCTGTCCGCCGGGTCGGGGACGGCACCGGCGACGAGGGCGGTCATGGCGTCGGAGTACCAGTCGAGCCGGTCGTACGCGGCCAGGAACGCGGGCCAGGGCATCGTCGTGCGCTCGGGATGGGCGTGGAAGAGCTCGTGGTAGTGGCCGAAGCCGATCTCCTTGGCCATCAGCGGCCACACGTCGCGCCGCAGGTCCAGCGGACGGCCCTCGGCGAGCAGCCCGTCGACCGCCTCGGGGCCGAAGTGGCGCGGCAGCGGGGGAGGGGGGCCCTGGAGGCGGTAGTGGGTCTTGGAGTGGTACGGCACCCCGCGTCGCGATCCGACGTGCAGAACGGGCTCACGGCCGGACGGGAGGTAGGTGAGGGAGCCGTCGGCCTCGGTGCGGAAGGTGCCGCCGCGGCCCTCGGTGAGCAGGGACATCAGATCGACGAAGGCGAGCCCGAAGCCGCGCAGGACGACGTGCTCGCCGGGCCGCAGCCCGGAGAGGTCGGCGTCGGCGGAGAACTCCGGCGGGAGGTGGAAGCGGCCGTGACGGCGGGCGAAGGCGGCGTGGGCGCGGTGCTCGCCGGCGGGCGTGGAGCCGAGGTGCCCCTGGGCCAGGACCACCAGGTCGGCGGTGAGCGGTGCGGCGCGGCCGGCCAGATGGACCTGCTGCGGGCCGTCCGGGGGACCGGTGAGGGCGGTCGCGGTGGTGCGGTGCCACTCGACGGTGACCGACGGCGGCATCTCGGCCAGCACCCTGCGGAACACCCAGTCCAGATAGGCGCTCTGGGCGCGGCGGGTGGGGAAGTCCGTCCCGGTGAGCGTGCGCAGTTCGTCGAGCACCTCCGGGTCGGCGGGCTCGGTGTACGGGGCGTGACGCGGGCCCCGGCCGGAGAACTGGGCCGCCCACTCGGCCAGCGAGGGGCCGGGGCGTATCGGGCCGTCGAGGGTGGACGACTCGTCGGTGAACAGGGTGACGTCCTGGGCCATGGAGTTCATCCGCAGCAGCGCCGACTGCTCGTGCCGCCAGACGCGTCCGGGACCGGGCGGGTACGGATCCACCAGATGGATGTGCAGCCTCCTCGTTTCGTCCCAGAGTTCGGGGGCGTTGGCGGCGATGCGCTCCAGCAGGCCCGTGGCGCACGGGCCCGCGCCGACGACGGCCAGGACGGCGGTGGACCGTGCGCTCACCGGTCACCGCCGATCGCCGGGCGGGCGCCGGCGGCGGTCGCCGCGCCCAGTCGGTGGCGCACGGCGGCCAGTTGGCCGCGCAGCCGTTGCAGCGGAGTGGGCGGCAGGGCACGGGAGCTGCCGCGGGCGTAGTACCGCTCGACGTAGAACTGGCCCACGCTGAGCACCGTGGTGATCGCGACGTACCACAGGGTGGCGACCATCAGCAGCGGGATGACCTGGTAGGTCTGGTTGTAGATCAGCTGCACCGAGTACAGCAGGTCGTGCACGGCCAGCACACTGACGATGCTGGTGCCCTTGAGGGTGCCGATCAGCATGTTCCCGGCGGCCGGCACGATGGAGCGCATCGCCTGCGGCACGACGATCCGGCGCAGTGTGCGGAGTCTGCTCAGCCCGAGGGCCTGGGCGGCCTCGGTCTGCCCGGAGTCCACGGAGAGGATGCCGCCGCGCACCACCTCGGCCGCGTAGGCGCTCTCGTGCAGGGTCAGGCCGATCACGGCGGTCAGGGTGGGGCCGAGCAGGTTGACCGTCTTGACGGTGATGAACTGCGGGCCGAACGGGATGCCGAGGCCGAGCGTCGGGTAGAGCGCGCCGATGTTGAACCAGAACAGCAGCTGGACCAGCAGCGGGGTGGACCGGAAGATCCACACATATCCCCAACTCAGCGTGCGCAGGACCGGGTTGGCGGAGAGCCGCATCACCGCGAGCACGGTGCCGAGCAGAAAGCCGAGCACCATCACCACAGCGGTCAGCCACAGGGAGAGCAGCAGTCCGTCGAGCACGGCGGCGGTGGTGAAGTACCGGACCACCACGTCCCACTGGAAGGCCCGGTTGCGGACGACGGAGTTGAGCACCATCGCGAAGAGCAGCAGGGCGACCGCGGCGGTCAGCCACCGGCCGACGTGCCGGCGGGGCACGATCCGCGGCAGGTCGGTGACGGGGGTGCTCGCCCGCTTCGGGGGCTTGAGGGCAGGGGCTGACGTGACGTCGGAGGATGTGGCCATCGAGGGAGTCTCCGGGGAGGGAATCGCGGGCGTGAGTGACCACCCGGTGACAGCCGTGGGGCACAACGGCACCGGCGTTGTGCGGGTACGGTGCGGCCGGGGTTCGACGTCGTCACATGCGCCGCGTCCCTCAACGCGGCCGGAGGGCTGCCGCACGGGGCGGAGCCGGTCCGCCGTCGATCGTACGCGCCCGTGGCGCCGCTGTGTCAACAGCACATGACGGGTGCCGTAACAGCACATGAAGGACGCCGGTCACGGCGGTCCTGTGCGCGGGAACCGCTTGACGGGCGCCTTGTCGTGCTGTTCAAGTAGTCGCATGAATGCCCAGCAGCGCTTGGTCACGCGCGATCACATCGACTTCGGTCGGGTGTGGTCCGCCGTGTGTTGCGTCTGACACGGCAGCGGGCCGGCCGGCCGGCCCTTCCCTCCCTCGGTGATCCCCTCGTTCCTCCTCGGTGATCCCGTCGTGGGCCGAGTCCTCTCTCCGCGCGCTGCCGCAGTTCCGCTTCTTCCGGCGTCCTCCTGACGTTCCTCCGACATTCGACGTCGTCACGACCGCACCGGACCGTCCAGCCGGCGGTCCCGTTCGCTCACGGTTCGCTCATGCCCACGGGCACGGCCGTGCCGCCCTGCCCGTGTGCCGCCGCATCCCCCGAAAGGTCATGCCCATGCCAGTGGAGTTCCTTGGCATCGCCGCCACCAACGACGGCTCCGAGACCACCCCGCGCTCCGGTGCCTCCTTCGACAAGGAGTACACGCTCCGGCTCGCCCGGGCGCACGAGGACCACGGCTGGGACCGGGTGCTGTTCGCCTACGGCTCCGGATCACCGGACCCCGCGCAGGCCGCCGCCTACGTCGCGAGCAGGCTGGACCGCCTCCAGATCCTGCTCGCCCACCGGCCCAACGTCTCCTGCCCGACCTTCGCCGCCAAGACCTTCGCCACCCTCGACCGGATCAGCGACGGCCGGCTGACCGTGCACTTCATCACCGGCGGCAACGACCACGAACAGCGCCGCGAGGGCGACACCCTCACCAAGGACGAACGCTACGCCCGCACCCGGGAGTACATCCGGATCGTCAAGAAGATCTGGACCACCCGCGAACCCTTCGACCACGAGGGCGAGTACTACCGCTTCCACGACTTCGTCAGCGACGTCTTCCCCGTCCAGCAGCCCCGCCCGAACGTGTCGTTCGGCGGCTCGTCCCCCGCCGCGTACGCCGCCGGCGGCGCCGAGGCCGACATCTACTGCCTGTGGGGCGAGCCCCTGGCGAAGACCGCCGAGCAGATCGAGGCCGTCAAGGCGGCCGCGAAGGCCGCGGGCCGCACCGACGTCCCCCGCATCCAGGTGGCGTTCCGCCCGATCATCGCCCCGACCGAGGAACTGGCCTGGGAGAAGGCCCACCGCACGGTCGACGCGATCAAGGCCCGCAAGGCCAGGGGCGAGTCGGTCACCGGACGCCACAACGGCCGCGCACGGCCCGAGAACACGGGCTCGCAGCGGCTGATCGCCATCGCCGAGGCGGGGGAGCGCCACGACCGCGCCCTGTGGACCCCGACGGCCGCCGTCACCGGCGGCGCGGGCAACTCCAACGCCCTGGTCGGCACCCCGGAGACGGTCGCCCAGGCACTGCTCGACTACTACGACCTCGGCGTCGACATCTTCTCGGCCCGCGGCTACGACCTGCTGGACGACGCGATCGACTTCGGCCGGTACGTGATCCCGATCGTCCGCGAGGAGGTCGCCAAACGCGACGCCGAACGCGCGGCCCGCGGCACACGGAACCTCGCGGCGGTGAACGGATGACCTCCGTCGCACCCCCACCGCCGTCCCCGGCGGAGCTGACGGTCGTCGAGGTACCGGTGTCCGACCCCCGGGTGAAGCCGCTTCTGCGGGAGCTCGCCGACGAGTACTCCACCCGCTACGGCGAGGACGCCCACGCCGAGATGACCCGCTACCCCGACGAGGAGTTCACCGCGCCCCACGGCGGAGTCCTGCTGCTGCTCCTGGAGCACGGCGAGCCGGTCGCGGGCGGCGCCTTCCGCCGCTACGACGAGACCACCGCCGAGCTGAAACGGATCTGGACCCACTCCGCCCACCGCCGCCGCGGACTGGCCCGGCGCGTCATCGCCGAACTGGAACGCGAGGCACGCGCCCGCGGCTACCGGCGGATCCACCTGACCACCGGGCCGCGCCAGCCCGAGGCCCGCGGCCTGTACCTGGCCACCGGCTACACACCGCTGTTCGACACAAAGGCCGACCCGGAAACCATCGGGCCGCTGCCGTTCGAAAAGCACCTCACCACCCCGTCGCGCACCTGAAAGGCCTCCGACCCGTGAACGTTCCTGGGACCAGAACCCGCCTGCGCACCGCCGCCGCGCTGGCCCTGCTGCTCCTGGCACCGACGGCCTGCGGCTCCGGCGGCCCCGAGGGCACGGCGGCGAACGCCCAGGCCTCGCCGGCCGACGACCCGGTCGCCGCCGTACGCACGGTGGAGTCGATCGCCGCGCTGCTTCCCGCCGACGTCCGCAAGGCGGGCACACTGCGCGTCGGCAGCTCGATCGGATCCCCGCCCGCCGCGTACTACCCCGACGGCGCGGACAAGCCCCCCGCGGGCCAGGACATCGACATCGCCGACGCGGTCGCCAAGGTGCTCGGCGTCAGGCTGGAACGGCAGGACGCCTCCTTCGAGACGATCCTGCCCGCCCTCAGCAGCGGCAAGTACGACTTCGGCACCGGCAACTTCGGCGTCACCAGGGAACGCCTGAAGACCATCGACTTCGTCACCTACATCAACGACGGCCAGGGCTTCGCGGTGAAGAAGGGCAGCACCGTACTCGCCTCGAAGGTCACCGACCTCACCCAGCTGTGCGGACTGACCATCGGCACCGGCGCCGGCACCACCTTCGAAACGACCCTCATCGCCCAAAAGGGGGTGTGCGCCAAGGCGGGCAGGAAGCCGTACCACGTGAAGGTCTACTCGGAGAACGGCGCCACCCTCACCGCGCTCCAGCAGGGCCGCATCGACGTGATCATGTCCACCATCAACGGGCTGCGCCACCAGGCGGCCCAGCCGGCCTCGCAGACCACCTTCCTGGGCGAGTACCACCGGCTCGACGTCGGCTTCGCCTTCAAGAAGGGCTCCCCGCTCACCAAGGCATTCCAGGCCGCCGTCAACGAGCTGATCGACAACGGCACCTACGCCCGGATCCTCAAGAAGTGGGGCACCTCCGCCTCCGCGATCGAGAGATCGCGGATCAACCCGCCCGAGCACGCCCCCGAGCACGCATAAGAGCCGAGCAGGAACACCACGATGGCACCGACAACCGGCACCGCGCCGCCCGGCGCGGTGCCGGTTGTCGG
>NZ_MUME01000007.1 GCF_002155915.1 Streptomyces thermovulgaris
GGTGCCGCTGCCCCGCGTACGGCTCGAGCAGGCGCAGCATCTCCGCGTCGTCGGCCCACCGGTTCCCCGCCAGCGCGTAGCCCACGATCCCCGGCAGGTGCAGATCCCCGACTGTCACCGCGTCCGGCGCACCATGACTGCGCTGCACGGTCTCCGCCGACGTCCACGGCCCGATCCCGGGCACCAGCTCCAGCCGTTCCCGCGCCGCCGCCGGAGACATCCGTACCGTCTCCTCCAGCCGTGCGGCGAGCCGCACCGCCCGCAGCACCGTCGACGCCCGCTTGTCGTCGACCCCGGCCCGGCGCCACTCCCACGACGGGATCAGCGCCCAGGTGCGCGGCGCCGGCATGACGTGCATCCGCCCGGGAGCGGGCCCCGGCGCCGGTTCCCCGTACTTTTGCACGAGCGTCCGCCATGCCGCGTACGCCTCGGCCGTCGTCACCTTCTGTTCCAGGATCGACGGGATCAGCGACTCCATCACCAGCCCGGTCCGGGTCAGCCGCAGCCCCGGCCGCCGGTGCCGCGTCAGGGCCAGCAGCCGGTGCCGCGGCACGAACAGGGACGGGTCGTCGGCGGCCCCGAGCAGCTCGGGCAGCTGCTCCAGCAGCCACTCGGCCCCCGGCCCCCACGCCTCCCCGCACACCTGCCCGCCCCGCGCGGACACCCTCAGCGTCCCGGGACCGAGCGGTGTCCGGACGGCCCGCCACACCGATCCGTCGGGCATCGCCCGGAACGTGGGGTCACCCGGTCCCCGGCGCAGCGGCCCGAGCACCAGCCCCAGATCCAGCGGCCCGTCCGGCACCCAGGTCCGCACCCCCTCCGGTGCGGCGGCTTGCCGCGGCACCTCCGCACCCGTGCCCCTGGACACGCCGGTCCGCCCGCCGGGCGCACGGCCCCCGCCCATGTCTCCCGCACCGCCCGGGCCGGGGGAGAGGGCGGGCCGCGGGGCGAAACGTCCTGCCACGAGGAAGCTCCCGGGAGCCGAAGGGACGAAGGGACAAGGAGGGACGAAGGAGCGAACGGTGCTCCGCGTGCCCGGGCGGCCGGGCGGACGGGGCGGTCACAGCGTGACCATGAACGACTCCGCGTCCCGCTGCGGCCGAGGCTTCGGCGGTTCGGCCGGATGCCCGACCGCGACCGCTCCCATCGGATCCCAGTCCCGCGGCAGCCCCAGCACCTCGCGCACCACGTCCCGGCAGAACATCGTCGAGGACACCCAGGCCGAGCCGAGCCCTTCCCCGGCCAGGGCGACCAGGAAGTTCTGCACCCCGGCCCCGGCGGAGACCACGAACATCTCCCGCTCGGCACCGTCCCGCCGCGCGTCGCCGTAGGTGTGCGCACCGTCCATGACGAGGCACGGCACCACCAGACAGGGCGCGTTGCGCAGCACGTCCCCGCGCCGGATCCGTTTGGCGATCGCCTCCTCGCTCTTTCCGTCCCGCCGCAGATCGGCGATCCAGGCGTCCCGCATCGCATCCAGCAGACGCGCCCGCGTCCGCGCCGACTCCAGCAGCACGAACCGCCACGGCGTGGTGTGGTGCGGCGCGGGCGCGGTCACCGCCGCGGCCACCGCGCGCCGGACCGCGGCCGGGTCGACCGGCGCGTCGGTGAAGGACCGCACGGTGCGCCGCAGGGTCACCGCCTCCCGTACGGCCTCGGAGGTCCCGAGCCGGAACAGGTCGTCGCGCGCGTCCCGCACCAGGACCCGTGCTCCCTGCCCGTGCTCCTCGGTCACCACGTGCCCCAGCCCGCGCACCACGGCGACGGGCAGACGGGCGGCCTTGCCCTTGACCAGGTCGCCCGCGGCGGCGAGTTCGTCGGCGGTGGCGACGACGGTGGCGTTCAGCGGATTGCCGTGCGCGTCCGTGCCGCCCCGCAGATCGTTCAGCGCGCGGACGCCCGCGGCGCCGATGGCGACGTCCGTGAGCCCGGTGCGCCAGGGCCGCCCGAAGGTGTCGGTGACGATCACCCCGACCGTGACACCGAGGAGGTCGCGCAGCCCGTCCCGGATCGCGCGCGCGGAGGCGTCCGGATCCTCGGGCAGCAGCAGCACCGTGCCCGGGGGAGTGTTGGAGGAGTCGACCCCGGCGGCGGCCATGACCAGCCCCTGCCGGTTCTCCACGATCCGCAGCGGCCCGCGCCGGGCCACGACCCGTACGGTCTCCGCGTCGATCGCGGCCTCCCGGTCGGCCGCCTCGACGATCCGGCCCTCCGCCTTGGAGACGATCTTCGAGGTGACCAGGAGCACGTCCCCGTCGGCCAGGGCGGGCTCCGCGGCGGCGATCAGCTTCGCCAGGTCGTCGCCCGGCCGCACCTCGGGAATCCCGGCCACCGCCCAGACCCGCACCTGCGGTGCGGACGCGTCCGTCCGCGCGGACGCCGTCGCCTCGCTCATGCTCCCCGCACCTCCTCGGCCAGTGCCAGCGCCTCCCGCGCCATCGCGGCGGCGGCCTCGACGTCGGTCATCATCAGCGGAACCGCCCGGCACCGGATGCCGGCCGCCTCCACCCGCTCCACCGCGGCCGCGTCGACGGTGTCGACGAGCCAGCCGTCCAGCAGCTCCGGGCCGTAGTGCTCGGCCACCGCGGCGGCCGTGGCCTCCACACCGATCGCCGCCAGGACCTTGTCGGCCATGCCGCGCACGGGCGCGTCGCCGACGATGGGGGACAGACCGACCACCGGAGCCCCGGCACCGGCGACGGCCTCCCGGATGCCGGGCACCGCGAGGATCGTGCCGATGGAGACGACGGGGTTGGACGGCGGGAAGAGGATCACGTCCGCCTCGGCGACCGCCTCCAGCACCCCGGGGGCCGGCTTGGCCTGTTCCGCGCCGATGGGGACGACCGCCCGGGCCGGCACCGACGCCCGCAGCCGCACCCAGTACTCCTGGAAGTGAACGGCCCTGCGCTCACCGTCCAGTTCGACGACGACATGCGTCTCCACACGGTCGTCGGTCATGGGGATGAGCCGCACCCCCGGCTTCCACCGGTCGCACAGTGCCTCGGTGACCGCGCTCAGCGGGTACCCGGCGCCGATCATCTGGGTGCGCACGATGTGCGTGGCGAAGTCCCGGTCGCCGAGAGTGAACCAGTCCGGTCCCACGCCGTACGCCGCGAGTTCCTCCTTGACGTGGAAGGTCTCGTCGGCCCGGCCCCAGCCCTGCTCCTCGTTGATGCCGCCGCCGAGCGTGTACATCACCGTGTCCAGGTCCGGGCAGACCTTCAGCCCGTGGAGGTGGATGTCGTCGCCGGTGTTGCCGATGACCGTGACGTCCGCGTCCGGCACGGCCCGCTTCAGACCGCGCAGGAACCGGGCACCACCGATACCGCCTGCCAGAACCACAATCCGCATGGGGCCAAGTCTTGCAGGCGGGGCGGACAGGACGTCGCACGGTCGCCGGCCGCGGCACCCGCCGGACGGGGCGTCCGGGACGGGCGGGGCCCGGGCGTCTCAGGCGCCGACGGCGTCCACCGGGCCGGTGCAGGCCCCGGTGTGCCGGGCAGCGGCGCTGAGGTCCCGGAGGGAGGAGCGGGGGTGCATGGGCATCTCGGTCAGGCCGGGGAAGTACACGTGCAGGCTGACCGCCGGCTCCAGCGTGTCGTTGACGACTTCGTGCGCGTACCCCGGCGCGAACACGCGCTGCGCGCCGGCGCCCAGTACGCGTGTGCCGCCCTCGGCGCGCTCGGTCAGCTCGCCGTCCAGAACCGTGAGCACCCCGAAGGAGGGGCCGTGGTCGTGCAGTCCGCTGCCCTGCCCGGGCACCCAGGACAGCAGCCACACCTCATAGCCCGGGCCGGTGCGCAGCCGGTGGTACCAGCGGGTCGTCGCGTCGTAGCGGACGAGAGGCTCCCAGTGGGCGCGGTCGGCGGCGATGGAGCGGGCCAGACCGGCGAACTCGGCCACGGTGGACGGGTGCTCGCGCGGCGGCTGGAGCAGGTGCGGGACTTCGAGGATGTCGCCGGCGATCTGAAGGTCGTTGTCGCTGTTCATGCGCGTGGGGGGGCCTCGGTGAAGAACGGTGGATAAGAGAGGAGAAGAAGAGGAGGGAGAGGAAGAAGAGGAACAGGAACAGGGAGGTCGGGGAGACCTGGGAGAACGGACGCCGGGCGCGCAGAGGCCCGGACGGCGGCTGGAGCACGCGTGCGCGTGGCGGCTCAGCGGAGGCTCAACAGCCGGAACAGCAACAGCGACAACGACAGCCGCGGCGAACGTGGGCAGCACCGAGGGACCCGGCGGGGCGGGTCGGGACGAGTGCCAAGTTCGCGAGCATGCCCAACAGGACAGCGGTTCACACCTGCACTGTCAACTTGGCGCCCGGAATGTGGGACGTGGTTCACCTCATCCGGTTCATCTCGCAGAGGAAAGGTTTGTTCGTGGCCCGGCCGGGACACATGGCGCACATGCCGGGCACACGGACGCCGTTGCGATCCTGTGATCTCGCCGTGATCTGAATCGCTTCGGCGTGCGTGCTGGAACGGGATCGAAGCCCCGGGCGTCACTCCTTCGTGAGGGCTCCGTACAGAGGTGCGAGGCCCTTGAGACCCCGGCCATGTGCCTGGGTTTAAGGTGATTTGAACACTTTCTCGGCGGGCTTGGTTCCGGAGAGTGAATAAGGGGCTCAATAGCAGATCTCGGCTTGACTCGCCCGGAGCAGCACACTTGTAATTTCACTCGTGTCGTTCAGCCGGGAAAGGTAACGGCTACATCACGGGGACGCGAAAAGACAGACGAGGGGCGCACATGACCGAGCTGGTGCAGCAACTGCTGGTCGCCGACGCAGGCGAGGAACTCGGCTGGCAGGAGCGCGCGCTGTGCGCCCAGACCGACCCCGAGTCCTTCTTCCCCGAGAAGGGCGGCTCCACCCGCGAGGCCAAGAAGGTCTGCCTCGCCTGCGAGGTGCGCTCCGAATGCCTCGAGTACGCCCTCGCCAACGACGAGCGCTTCGGCATCTGGGGCGGCCTGTCCGAGCGCGAGCGGCGCCGCCTGAAGAAGGCGGCCGTCTGACCGCACGTTTCGCACACATCCCCTGCACACGTCACGAACGGCCCGTCGCCGGTGGGTTGTCCACAGGCGGCGGGCCGTCGTTCTGGCCAGCCGATAGTGTGGACGCTCGTCCAAGGCGCCCCTGCCCCACCGGGCACAGGCGTCCACCGCAGTCCACCGAACCGGGGCCGTATCTCGATGTCCGTGCACAGCCATACGGCAGCCCATTACGACGTCGCTGCCGCGGCGCCGTCCGACCCCGCGCGCGCGACGGCGTCCGACCCGAGCCGCGCACCGGAGTACCCGCGGCATGTCGTCACCGCTGTTCTCGTCTCCCACGATGGCGCCCGCTGGCTGCCCGACGCCCTCGCCGGCCTGCTCGGCCAGGAGCGCCCCGTGCAGTACGCCGTGGCGGCCGACACCGGCAGCGCGGACGACTCCGCGCAGATGGTCACCGACGCCCTCGGCGACGACCGCGTCGTGCACCTGGCCCGGCGCACCGGCTTCGGCCAGGCCGTCGAGGAGGCCCTCCGCGTCGCCCCGGTCCTCACCCCGGACGACCTGCCGTACCTCAAGCGCCCCAGCGGCTGGGACCCCGCCACGCGCACCTGGCGCGACGACGCCTACGACCTGCCCGAACTGCCGTACGGGGAGCCGGTCCAGTGGCTGTGGCTGCTGCACGACGACTGTGCTCCCGAACCCGACGCCCTGGCCCAGCTGCTGAGGGTCGTCGACAACGAGTACGAACTCGGCCGTGACGACGTGGCGGTCGTCGGCCCCAAGCTGCGCGGCTGGTACGACCGCAGGCAGCTGCTCGAAGTGGGCGTCAGCATCGCCAATTCCGGCCGCCGTTGGACCGGACTGGACCGCCGGGAGCAGGACCAGGGCCAGCACGATCACGTACGGCCCGTGCTGTCGGTGTCCACCGCCGGAATGCTGATCAGGCGTGACATCTTCGAGGAGCTGGGCGGGTTCGACCAGCGGCTGCCCCTGATGCGCGACGACGTCGACCTGTGCTGGCGCGCCAACGCCGCCGGTTACCGCGTCCTGGTCGCCCCCGACGCCGTCGTGCGGCACGCCGAGGCCGCCTCCCGCGAGCGCCGCACCGTCGACTGCGTCGGCCGCACCGCCGCGTCCCCGCACAAGGTGGACAAGGCCGGCGCCGTCTACACCCTGTTGGTCAACACCCGTACGGCAGCGCTGCCTTGGGTGCTGCTGAGGCTGGTGCTGGGCACCCTGCTGCGCACCCTCGCCTACATCGTCGGCAAGGTGCCGGGCCAGGCCGTCGACGAGATCCGCGGACTGATGGGCGTCCTGCTGCGGCCCGAGCGGATCGTCGCGGGACGGCGCAGACGCGGCAAGCCCCTGGTCGACAAGGGCGAGATGCGGCCGCTGTTCCCGCCGCCGGGCGCCACCCTCCGCGTCACCTTCGAACAGATCGCGAGCAACTTCGTCGGCCGCTCCGACCCCGAGGTCTCCTCGGTCGGCCGGCACGGCGGCGCGCTCGTGTCCGGGCCCGGCGGCGAGGACACCGCCTATCTGGAGGTCGAGCGGTTCGCCCGCCTCAAGCGCCTCGCCCGCAGGCCCGGCCCGGTGCTCTTCCTGCTGCTGGTGACCGTCTCCCTGGTCGCCTGCCGCGGCCTGTACGGCGTCGGCGCGCTCGCCGGCGGCGCCCTGCTGCCCGCCCCGGCCGCCTCCTCCGAGCTGTGGGCGCGCTACCTCGACTCCTGGCATCCGGTCGGGGTCGGCGGCACCTCGTCCGCGCCGCCGTACCTGGCGATGGTCGCGCTGCTGTCCTCCCTGCTGCTGGGCTCGACCGGCCTCGCGGTCACCCTTCTGCTGGTCGCCTCGGTGCCGCTGGCCGGGATCACGGCGTACTTCGCCTCCCGCCCGCTCGTCCCCTCGCGCCTGCTGCGCGCCTGGGCGGCCGTCGTCTACGCCTTCCTGCCCGCCACCACCGGCGCACTGGCCGGAGGCCGCATCGGCACCGCGGTCCTGGCCGTGCTGCTGCCGCTCATCGCCCGCGCCGGCGTCGCGGCCGGCGGCCTGGCCGACCCCTCCGGCGCCCGCGGCAGCTGGCGCGCCACCTGGACGTACGCCCTGCTGCTGACCGTCACCACCGCGTTCACGCCCATCGTGTGGCCCCTCGCGTTCGTCCTCGGCCTCGGCGTGCTGGTCGTGCACCGCGGCGACATCGTGGCGTACGCGCTGCGCTTCCTGGCCCAGCTGGGCACCCCGCTGCTGATCCTCGCCCCCTGGTCGCTGACGCTGCTGCCGTTCGGCTTCTTCCAGGAGGCCGGGCTGGAGTACGGCCCCTCGGCCGCCTCCGCCCTCGACCTGCTCGGCGCCGGCCCGGGCGGCCCCGGCACGATGCACGGGCTGATGCTCATCGGTGTCGTCCTGGCCGCGCTGGCCGCCCTGCTGCGCGCCGAGCGGCGGTTCGCGATCAAGGCGGCCTGGGCGGCGGCCCTGGTGGCACTCGTCTTCGCGGTGCTGTCCAACGGCTCCACCTGGGCGGCCGGCCCGGCCACCCTCGTCTACGGCCTCGCGCTTCTGGCCGCCGCCGTGCTCGGCGCCGACGGGGCACGCGCACGTGTGGCCGAGCAGAGCTTCGGCTGGCGTCAGCCGGCCGCCGCGCTGATCGCCTTCGCCGCGGCCGCGGGTCCCCTGCTCGTCCTCAGCGGCTGGATGATCCGCGGCGCCGACGGCCCCCTTCAGCGGCGCGACCCCGTGCAGGTGCCCGCGTTCGTCGCCGAGGAGGGCAACACCAGCGACCAGGTCCGCACCCTGGTCCTCGACAGCGACTCGCCCGGCCGCGTCGGCTACATGCTCGTCCGCGGCTCCGGCGCCCGCATGGGCGATGCCGAACTGGCCCTGGCGAACGGCAGGAACAGCGCCCTCGACAAGGTCGTCGCCAACCTGGTCGCGGGCTCCGGCGCCGACCAGGCCGACCAGCTCGGCGGCTTCGCCGTGCGCTACGTCCTCGTCCACAAGGGCGCGCCCCGCGAGGTCAGCCGCGTCCTGGACGCCACACCCGGCCTGACCCGGCTCAGCCAGCAGGACGGCAGCGCCCTGTGGCGGGTGAACCAGGAGGTCTCGCGCGCCGCCATCGTGTCCGGCTCCGGCGCAGCCCGGCCGGTCGCCGCCGGA
>NZ_MUME01000070.1 GCF_002155915.1 Streptomyces thermovulgaris
GGCCGGGCGGCGGAGGACACGGGCGACGGCGGCGGGTTCACGGTCCGGCTCGCCAACTTCGAGGGACCGTTCGACCTGCTGCTGCAGCTGATCTCCAAGCACAAGCTCGATGTCACCGAGGTGGCGCTCTCCCGGGTCACCGACGACTTCATGGCGCACATCCGGGCGATGGGGCCGGACTGGGACCTGGACGAGACCACCGAGTTCCTGGTCGTGGCGGCCACCCTGCTCGACCTGAAGGCCGCCCGGCTGCTGCCCGCCGCCGAGGTGGAGGACGAGGCCGACCTGGCCCTGCTGGAGGCCCGGGACCTGCTGTTCGCCCGGCTGTTGCAGTACCGGGCGTACAAGCAGGTCGCCGAGATCTTCGGCCGGCGCCTGGAGGAGGAGAGCCGGCGCCACCCGCGCACCGTCGGACTGGAGCCGCACCACGCCGCGCTGCTGCCCGACGTCGTCATCAGCATCGGCCCGGAGGGCTTCGCCCGGCTCGCGGTCAAGGCGATGCAGCCCAAGCCCCCTCCGCAGGTGTACGTCGACCACATCCACGCCCCGCTGGTCAGCGTGCAGGAGCAGGCCGGGATCGTCGCCGCCCGGCTGCGCGAGCTGGGCGAGGCCAGCTTCCGCACCCTCGTGGAGGACACCGGCGACACGCTCACCGTCGTGGCCCGCTTCCTCGCGCTCCTCGAGCTGTACCGGGAGAAGGCCGTCGCCCTGGAGCAGGAGACGGCCTTCGGCGAACTCCTCGTGCGGTGGACCGGGGGGGACGGGGAGGCACTGCCCCTGGCGACCGACGAGTTCGACCGGCCGCCCGGAGAGACCGAGAAGTCCGCGGAGTCCGCAGAATCCGCGAAGTCCGGGAAGGAGAAGAAGGCGTGAGCGAGCAGAGCACCGGACAGGGCGTCGCCGACCTCGAGCTCAAGCCCGCCCTGGAGGCCGTCCTCATGGTCGTGGACGAGCCCGCCACCGAGGAGCACCTGGCGAAGATCCTCCAGCGGCCCCGGCGGCGGATCGCGGACGCCCTGCGCGAACTGGCCGACGAGTACACCGTGCAGGGCCGCGGCTTCGAACTCCGGCACGTCGCCGGCGGCTGGCGCTTCTACACCCGCCCCGAGTACGCCGCCGCCGTGGAGAGCTTCGTGCTCGACGGCCAGCAGGCCCGCCTCACCCAGGCCGCCCTGGAGACCCTCGCCGTGGTCGCCTACCGCCAGCCGGTCAGCCGCAGCCGGGTCTCGGCCGTGCGCGGGGTCAACTGCGACGGCGTCATGCGCACCCTGCTCCAGCGCGGTCTGATCGAGGAGGCGGGCACGGAACGCGAAACAGGTGCGATCCTGTACAGGACGACGAACTACTTCCTGGAGCGGATGGGCCTGCGCAGCCTGGACGAGCTCCCGGAGCTCGCGCCCTTCCTCCCGGAGGCGGAGGCGATCGAGGCCGAGACCCAGGAAGGCGTGCCGTCGTTCGACCCGGACGCACCCGACGTGCCCGGCGGTCAGAACGCAGACGACTAAGACGGAACATCGATGCGAAGCAGCGGCAGGAACAGCGGACGCGGCAACTACCGCGGAGCCGGCAACAACCGGGACGAGCGGCAGGGGCGGGGACGTCCCCGCAGGCCCCGCCCCGAGGAGCGCCGCTACGACGTGGGCCCCGGCGCCGCCAGGGGCGGCCCGAGGACGGGGCGCGGGGGAAGTGGCCCGAAGAAGGCGGACAAGTCGCGGAGCGGCCGTACGGTCCCCGCCCGTTCCCGTGAGTACGAGGCGCGGCTCGAGGAGCGCAACCGCGAGCGGTACGCCGGCCGGAAGGAGATCAAGCTGCCCAAGACCTTCCCCGGCGCCGAGCAGGAGGGCGAGCGGCTGCAGAAGGTCCTCGCCCGCGCCGGATACGGCTCGCGCCGTGCCTGCGAGGAGCTGATCGAGCAGGCCCGGGTCGAGGTCAACGGCGAGATCGTCCTGGAGCAGGGCCGCCGGGTCGACCCGGAGAAGGACGAGATCAAGGTCGACGGCCTGACGGTGGCCACGCAGTCCTACCAGTTCTTCGCGCTGAACAAGCCCGCCGGGGTCGTCTCCACCATGGAGGACCCGGAGGGCCGCCCGTGCCTCGGCGACTACGTCACCAACCGTGAGACGCGTCTGTTCCACGTCGGCCGTCTGGACACCGAGACCGAGGGCCTCATCCTGCTCACCAACCACGGCGAGCTGGCCCACCGTCTGACCCACCCCAGGTACGGCGTGCGCAAGACCTACCTCGCGCACATCGTCGGCCCCATCCCGCGCGACCTGGGCAAGAAGCTCAAGAACGGCGTCCAGCTGGAGGACGGCTACGCGCGCGCGGACCACTTCCGGGTCGTCGCCCAGACCGGCAAGAACTACCTGGTCGAGGTCACCCTCCACGAGGGCCGCAAGCACATCGTCCGCCGTATGCTCGCCGCCGCCGGCTTCCCGGTCGACAAGCTCGTCCGCACCGGCTTCGGTCCCATCACCCTCGGCGACCAGAAGTCGGGCTGGCTGCGCCGCCTGACCAACACGGAGGTCGGCAGGCTGATGCAGGAGGTGGACCTCTGAAGGCCCGGGCCCGGCCCGGGCCGGATCAGGCCGGGCCGGGGCGGGCCGCCCCGCAGGCCGACGCATGCCGGACGCGATGCAGGAAGTCCTCCACGCGCCGGCGGTCGGGCTCCTCGGGAAGGGGCGAGCGGGCGGCGGCCTCCTCGGTCTGCGCCGCCAGGCGGGTCATCCAGGACTCGACCACCGGCCACGGGACCTCACCGCGCCCGACCGACAGCAGCCGGTCGCGCCCGTCGCCCACGTCGAGGGTCAGCCGGCCCGTGCGCAGCAGGTCACGGGCACTGGCCAGCAGCCGCAGCAGATGCATGGCGTGCTTCCAGCGCGGGACGCCCCGCCCGCGCAGGGAGGCCTCCAGCCTGCGGCGCTGGCCGAGGGCGTAGCCGGTGAAGGTCTCGTACACCCGCCGGGACAGGAACGCCTCGCGCAGGGCGAGCAGCTCACGGCCCGTGTCGTCGGCGTACTCGACCAGCGGCGAGTGCAGGCACTCCAGGGCGGTCGGATTGGCGCGCAGCGCCAGTGCGCAGAAGCGCTCCAGCTCCCAGCTGAACTGTTCGGGCAGCGGACCGTCCACATGCGTGGGGGGCTTCTCGAAACGCCAGAACAGAGCGGTGGGTGCGAGGAAGACACCCCGGCGGTCCGTGTCACTGTCCTCCGTCGCCAGCCCGAAGGCCCGCGAGCCCATGACACAGGAGTAGACGGTGTGGTCGCGCACCAGGTCCTCGGGCTGCATGCCCGGGAGCGTACGCGGATTCCCGCACCGGGCCGAGGGAATTTCCCTCCGCCGCGACCGGCCCGGCGAGCGGTGGAGGGTGCGCCCGGCCGCAGGCCACGGAGCCGTCGGGCGCCGTGAAGCCGCCCTTCCCGGGCCCTTCCCGTGTTCTTTCCCCGGGCCCTTCTCCGTGCTCTCCCTCGTGCCCTCCTCCGCGCCCTCCCGGTCGCCGTCTCAGCGGACGGGCGTCGCCCGCCCGGCGCGCGCGATCTGTCTAGGCTGGGTGACCGAGAGCCGACGCACACATCAGCGACGCGACATCAGCACGCGACATCAGCAAGGAGCAGTGCCGTGGCGGTACGAGCGGTCCGGGGGGCCGTCCAGCTGGAGCGGGACGAGGCCGGCCACATGGAGGAGCAGGTCGGAGCCCTGCTCACCGCCGTCCTGGAACGGAACGGCCTGACCGCCGACGACCTGATCAGCATCTGGTTCACGGCCACGCCCGACCTGCACAGCGACTTCCCGGCCGTCGCGGCCCGCAAGCTCGGCATCACCGACGTACCACTGATCTGCGCCCAGGAACTGGACGTCGAGGGGGCCATGCCCCGGGTCGTCCGCCTCCTCGCACACGTCGAGTCCGACCGGCCGCGCTCCGAGATCACCCATGTCTACCTCGGCGCCGCAGCCGCCCTGCGCAAGGACATCGCCCAATGAGAACCGCTCTTGTCATCGGCACTGGACTCATCGGCACCTCGGCCGCCCTGGCCCTCGCCCGGCGCGGTGTGGCCGTGCACCTCGACGACCACGACCCGGAGCAGGCCCGTACGGCCGCCGCGCTCGGCGCCGGCACGGACAAGGCCCCGGACGGTCCCGTCGACCTCGCGGTCGTCGCCGTCCCGCCGGCCCATGTGGCCCGGGTGCTCGCCGAGGCCATGCGCGGGGGCGTGGCCCGCGGCTATCTGGACGTGGCCAGCGTCAAGGGCGGCCCGCGCCGCGAGCTGGAGTCGCTCGGCCTGGACCTGACCGCCTACATCGGCACCCACCCCATGTCGGGCAGCGAGAAGTCCGGCCCGCTGGCCGCGACCGCCGACCTCTTCGAGGGCCGTCCCTGGGTGCTCACCCCCACCCAGGACACCGACACCGAGGTCCTCAACCTCGCCCTGGAACTGGTCTCGCACTGCCGTGCGGTGCCGGTCGTGATGGACGCCGACGCCCACGACCGCGCCGTGGCCCTCGTCTCCCACATGCCGCACCTGGTCTCCAGCATGGTCGCCGCACGTCTGGAGAACGCCGAGGAGGCGGCCGTGCGGCTGTGCGGCCAGGGCATCCGGGACGTGACCCGGATCGCCGCCTCCGACCCGCGGATGTGGATCGACATCCTGTCCGCCAACCCCGGACCGGTCGCCGACCTGCTCTCCGAGATCGCCTCCGACCTGGACGAGACCGTCCGGGCCCTGCGCGCCCTGCAGTCCGCCGACGAGGTCAAGCGCCGCGAGGGCAGCACCGGCATCGAGGACGTGCTGCGGCGGGGCAACGCCGGCCGGGCGCGGGTGCCCGGCAAGCACGGGACCGCGCCGCACGCGTACGAGGTCGTCGCCGTCCTCATCGACGACCAGCCCGGTCAGCTGGCCCGCATCTTCGCGGACGCGGGCATGGCCGGGATCAACATCGAGGACGTGCGCATCGAGCACGCCACCGGGCAGCAGACCGGCCTGGTGCAGCTGATGGTCGAGCCGAAGGCGGCACCCGTGCTGACCGCGGCCCTGCGGGAACGGGGCTGGTCCATCCGCCAGTGACCTCGGTGAGAGGGGCTTCGGGAAGCCAGTAACCTTGTGCGGGGCGCCCCTGTGACCGGCGTCCCCGCACCCCCGTCCACCACCCTTCACCAGGAAGGTGCCCCGCTGTGGAAAACGGCGCCGCCCGGACCGCCCAGCCCGTGATCGTCGCCATCGACGGCCCCTCCGGCACGGGCAAGTCGAGCACGTCGAAAGCCGTCGCCGCGCAGCTCGGTCTGAGCTACCTGGACACCGGCGCCCAGTACCGGGCGATCACCTGGTGGATGGTGACCAACGGGATCGACACCGAGGATCCCTCCGCGATCGCCGCCGTGGCCGGCAAGCCCGAGATCGTCTCCGGCACCGACCCGGCCCACCCGACGATCACCGTCGACGGCGTGGACGTGTCCGGCCCGATCCGCACCCCGGAGATCACCGCCAAGGTCAGCGCCGTCAGCGCCGTGCCGGAGGTGCGGGCCCGGATCACCGAGCTGCAGCGCTCGCTGGCCGCCTCCGCCAAGAACGGCATCGTCGTCGAGGGCCGGGACATCGGCACCACCGTGCTGCCGGACGCCGATGTGAAGATCTTCCTCACCGCCTCCCCGGAGGCCCGTGCCGCCCGCCGCAGCGGCGAGCTGAAGGGCGCGGACGTGGAGGCCACCCGTGAGGCCCTGATCAAGCGGGACGCCGCCGACTCCAGCCGCAAGACCTCGCCGCTGGCCAAGGCCGAGGACGCGATCGAGGTGGACACCACCGACCTGACGCTGGCGCAGGTCGTGGAGTGCGTCATCACGCTCATCGAGGAAAAGCGGGCCGCGAAGTGAGCCGTCCGCCGGAGCGTACGACGGACCTTCCGTCCGAGCGCGGTGCCGACATCGGCCGGCGGCTCGGCGCCGGCGTGATGCACGGCCTGTGGCGCCCGCGTGTGCTCGGCGCCTGGAAGGTGCCCGCGGCCGGTCCGGCGATTCTCGCCGTCAACCACACGCACAACATCGACGGCCCGATGGTCCTGGGCGTCGCGCCCCGGCCGGTGCACTTCCTGATCAAGAAGGAGGCGTTCGTCGGCCCGCTGGCCCCCTTTCTGACCGGGATCGGCCAGCTGAGGGTGGACCGCCACGCCGTCGACCGCACGGCGGTCGTCCGCGCCCTCAAGGTCCTGGAGCGCGGCGGGGTCCTCGGCATCTTCCCCGAGGGCACCCGGGGCGAGGGCGACTTCGCCTCCCTGCGCGCCGGGCTCGCCTACTTCGCCGTCCGCAGCGGGGCGCCGATCGTGCCGGTGGCGGTGCTGGGAAGTTCCGAGCGGCGCGGGCGGTTGATAAAAGGGCTGCCTCCGCTGCGCTCCCGCATCGACGTCGTCTTCGGCGCCCCGTTCGAGGCCACCGAGGAGATGCAGGGTCCCGGTGCGGGCGGGACCGGACGGCGTACGCGGCAGGTCCTGGACGAGGCGACCGCCCACATCCAGAAACGGCTCACCGCCCACCTGGAAAACGCCAGGCGCCTGACCGGGCGTTCGGCCACACTTGAGTAGTGGATCACCGCGGACCGGCGGGATGCCACCGACCACCACGAGGAACGACGAGGTACGGGACTTCATGAACGACCACAGCCAGCCCGGCGGCTCGGCCGAGCGCGAGCACGATCACGGGGCGCTCGGCGACGCCGAGTACGCGGAGTTCATGGAGCTCGCCGCGGACGAGGGCTTCGACCTGGAGGACATCGAGGGAGCCATCGAGGCGGCGGGCCATGGTCCGCTGCCCGTGGTCGCCGTCGTCGGCCGCCCCAATGTCGGCAAGTCGACCCTGGTCAACCGCATCATCGGCCGCCGTGAGGCGGTCGTCGAGGACACCCCGGGGGTGACCCGCGACCGTGTGACCTACGAGGCCGAGTGGTCGGGCCGCCGCTTCAAGGTCGTCGACACCGGCGGCTGGGAGCAGGACGTCCTCGGCATCGACGCCTCCGTCGCCGCCCAGGCCGAGTACGCCATCGAGGCCGCCGACGCGGTCGTCCTCGTCGTCGACGCCAAGGTCGGTGCCACCGACACCGACGAGGCGGTCGTACGGCTGCTGCGCAAGGCGGGCAAACCGGTGGTGCTGTGCGCCAACAAGGTCGACGGCCCGAGCGGCGAGGCCGACGCGGCGTATCTGTGGTCCCTGGGCCTCGGCGAGCCGTACCCGGTCTCGGCGCTGCACGGCCGCGGCACCGGCGACCTGCTGGACCGTCTCCTGGAGGTGCTGCCCGAGGCGCCGCGCGAGACCTTCGCCGGGACCGGCATCGGCGGGCCGCGCCGGGTCGCGCTGATCGGCCGGCCGAACGTCGGCAAGTCCTCGCTGCTGAACAAGATGGCCGGCGAGGAGCGCGTCGTCGTCGACGAACTGGCGGGCACCACCCGCGACCCGGTCGACGAGCTGATCGAACTGGGCGGCAAGACCTGGAGGTTCATCGACACCGCCGGCATCCGCAAGCGTGTCCACCTCCAGCAGGGAGCCGACTACTACGCCTCGCTGCGCACCGCGGCCGCCCTGGAGAAGGCCGAGGTCGCCATCGTCCTGATCGACGCCTCGCAGAGCATCTCGGTGCAGGACCAGCGGATCGTCACCATGGCCGTCGAGGCGGGCCGCGCACTGGTCATCGCCTACAACAAGTGGGACACCCTCGACGAGGAGCGCCGCTACTACCTGGAGCGGGAGATCGAGAGCGATCTCGCCCAGCTCTCCTGGGCCCCGCGCGTGAACATCTCGGCGCGCACCGGGCGGCATGTGGAGAAGCTGGTCCCGGCGATCGAGACCGCGCTGGCCGGCTGGGAGACCCGGGTGCCCACCGGCCGTCTCAACGCCTTCCTCGGCGAGCTCGTCTCCGCCCATCCGCACCCGGTCCGGGGCGGCAAGCAGCCGCGCATCCTGTTCGGCACCCAGGCCGGCACCAAGCCGCCGCGGTTCGTGCTCTTCGCCTCCGGCTTCATCGAGGCGGGCTACCGGCGCTTCATCGAGCGCCGGCTGCGCGAGGAGTTCGGCTTCGAGGGCACCCCGATCCAGATCTCGGTGCGGGTCCGCGAAAGGCGCGGCGCGAAGAAGAAGTAGGAAGAAGGCAGAAGAAGCAGCCGGAGCGAAAGGGCGGCCTCCCAAGGCCGGGAGGCCGCCCTTTCGTGCGCCGGTGCGTCAGACTCCGCCCCGGCGCGGGCCGGGCGGCAGCGCCGCCGGCGCATGCCGGCTCCCGGTGTTCTGCCGGCCGATCGTCCCGACGCGCTGCCACTGCGTCTGGTGCCGACCGGTGCCGTAGGCGCTCGTACTGGAGGTGCTGTACGTGCTCGAGCCCGTGTCGCGCGGGAGGTTCCCGAAGGGGACGAAGCCCAGGTTCTCCTCACCGCTGCGGTCGCCCGGCAGCGTTCTGAAGGATTTGACGTACTCGGCGTAGAGCGCGTCGTAGATCGGCGTGGCCGAGGGGCCGCCGTGGGGGTCCTGGGCCGGCCGCACCGGGGAGAGCTCCCGGTCCGACGAGCGGGGCCGGGAGCCCGGCGAGGGGAGCGGCGGGTAGGACTGGCGGGGAACGTCATATGCGTGCACGTATGTGCAAACGACCCTGGGCCGGAAGGGATGCGGCCCGGAGCCCGTCGATGAACTCCCGCCTGTCCCAGGGCAGCTGACGCTCAGGTCCCGGCGAGCGGCAGCGCCGCCGCGACCAGCCGTCCGCCGGCCGCGGCCTTGTCCAGCGCCTCCCGCAGCAGGTCCTCGCGCGGCTGACGGCCGATGGAGCCGACCGGCGCCGCGAACATCAGTACCTGCTGGTGCTTGTTGGCCGCCGTCCGCCAGCCGTCGGTGACCTGGAGCGGCTGGTGCGCCTGCCACCAGGCCACCGGTCCGCCGCCGTTCGCACCGGGCTGGAGCACGGCGTGCAGCCGGCCCATGGCGAGCAGCACCGACCAGCCGTGCAGCACGGGCGGTACGGAGGAGATCTCGGTCACCGGCAGGAAGCCCTGTTCGACGAGCAGGGGGAGGAACTCGTCGTGGGGGCTCAGTGAGCCCGGGCGCGCGATGGGCGAGGTCGGCTCGACGACCAGGGCGGGGTGCAACTCGTCGGCGACGAGGACGAGCCCGCTGGTCACCCCGAGCACGGCCTGCTCCGGAACGGCCCTCGGGGGCACGGCCGGTCCGGGGGCGGGGTACCCCGGCGCGGTCTGCCCGGGCACGGCCTGCTGCGGCGGGACCTGGGCGGGCACCCTGCCCATGGCGCCCGCGTCGGCGCTGATGGAGCGAGCCGCGCCGCGCAGCTGCTCCTCGGTGACCTGGACGACCTGCGAGGGCAGGCAGGTGGCGTGGGCGAAGGCGAGGACGGCGGTCTCCTCCCCGACGAACAGGACGGTGCTGGTGCGCTCCTGTTCGCAGTCGCCCGGAGTGCGGCAGGACGTGCAGTCGTAACGGGCCGGAGCGCTCTCTCCGGTGAGCAGCCGGTCGGCTTCTTCGTCGCCGATCTCGGCGCGTACGGCGTCGCTGACGTCGAGCATGCGCGGCACGATTGGCTCCCTCGGGGTGCGGGTGCATGGCGGGACCGGGAGCTCCCGGCCCATGAACCGGGAGGGCCCCCGGCTCATGAAGAAGACAACGGGCGATCTGTGGTGGGAGTCACGCCCTCCGCCGAACGGAATCGAACCGTCCTGCGCACAGGGTCACCTCGGGCCCGGAATCCGGCACTCATCGTCAACACCCTGAAAAATCAAGGGGCTTGATCAGGTGAAGTGGGTCACAGATCGCTCGCGCGCATGGTTGATAAATCATGAAATAAGCAGATGAAGTGGGTGGCCGAAAAAAGTCGTTACCTCTGGTAACCGTCAACTGGCCTGCTCGAACAGGAAGTTGGTTGCTCCGGCAGCTGCCCGCTCCTTACATTCCTCGGCCGTGTGCAACGAGCACCGCTCGGGTGCGTCCGCCGACCGAGCCGAACCGGCACCACTCGGCTCGGTCCCTTCCGGCGGACGGGGCGGGTGCGCCGGCCGCGTCCATGCGCGGCGGGCACGCCTCGCCTTTGGGGGGTCCCGGGTCCTTCGAGAGGGATTCACATGTCCGAATGTGCCGATAAGAGCCACGACACCACGCACGACGACGTCACCACGCACGACAACGTCCGCAGGACGCGGACGACGGCGGCTTTCGCCGGAGCGGCGCTGCTCGTGCCGCTCGGACTGGCAGCCGTGACCGGCAACGCTCACGCAGCGGACGGCGGAGTGTGGGACCGCATTGCCCAGTGCGAGAGCGGCGGCAACTGGCACATCAACACCGGCAACGGCTACTACGGGGGGCTGCAGTTCTCCGCCGGCACCTGGCGCGCCTACGGCGGCACGGCCTACGCGCCCACGGCCGACCGGGCCACCAGGGCCCAGCAGATCGAGATCGCCACCAGGGTCCAGCGGGCCCAGGGCTGGGGCGCGTGGCCGGTCTGCTCGGCCCGGGCGGGGGCCGTCGGCAGCGCACCGAGGACCGGATCGGGCTCGGCGGGGGCCGGAGCGGCGTACACGTCCGGCAAGCCGGCCAGGACAGGGGGGTCGCAGAAGACCAGGAAGACGCAGGCAGCACCGTCGCAGCGGTCGTCGAGGGCACCGGCGCACGACACGGGCCGCGCCCACCGCGGTGCCTCCCGCGGCAGCTACACCGTCCGCGCGGGCGACACGCTGAGCGGCATCGCCGCCCGGTACGGGACCACCTGGCAGCGGCTGTACGCCGCCAACAGGTCCGTCATCGGCGATGACCCCGACCTGATCGTGCCCGGGCAGCGCCTCGTGCTCTGAGCCGCTCCCCTCCTGCCCGGAGCACCGGGTCCCGTCCGGTCCCCGGCCGGACGGGACCCGTCCGCGACGGGCACCGTGCGGCGCCGCCGCACGGTCCGCGGTGCGCACCGCACCCGCCGGCACCCCGCCGGCGGTCAGGACGGCTCGCGGCCGGCCTGATGCCGTTTCGGCCCGGGCTGCGGAGCCCGGCCGGCGCACTCGGGATGGTGCAGGTCGAAGGCCGGGGACTCCGAGCGGATCCGCGGCAGGGTGACGAAGTTGTGCCGGGGCGGCGGACAGGAGGTCGCCCACTCCAGGGAGCGGCCGCAGCCCCAGGGGTCGTCGACCCCGGCCCTTCGGCCGCACCGGGCGGCCCTCCACACGTTGCGGAGGAACGGCGGCGTCGACAGGCCGAGCAGGAACGAGCCGATCGTCGACAGGGTGTTCAGGGCGGTGAGGCCGTCCGGGGCGGGACAGTCGGCGTACCGCCGGGGCATGCCCTCCGTGCCCGGCCAGTGGTGCACCAGGAAGGTGAGGCGGAAACCGGCGGACAGCGTCCAGAAGTGGATCTTGCCCGGGCGCTCGTCGAGCATCCTGCCGGTCCGCTTCGGCCACCGGAAGTGGAAGCCGGCGGACATCGCGAGGACGACCGTGCCGAAGACCACGTAGTGGAAGTGGGCCACCACGAAGCAGCTGTCGGTGACGTGGAAGTCCAGCGGCGGCGGGGCGAGGACCACCCGGGTCGGCCCGCCGAACAGGAACGACACCAGGAAGCCGGTCGCCCGCAGCATCGGTGTCGCGAAGGACGGCGACCCCTTGATCATCGTGCCGGTCCGGTCGAAGGACTTCACCCCGGTCGGCACGGCGATCAGAACACGAGCGACGTGATCAGGCAGAGGTGGCCGATCTTCTTGTGGTCGGCGGTCGCCGGCCAGTCGACCACCAGCCCGCCCAGCCGCTTGCCGGACGCCGGCCGCCTGGCCGCCACGGTCCGGGTCCCCATCGCTCGCCCTCCGCTCCTCGCGCACGGGTCCGCCGCGGCCCGCGGCCGGCCGCCGGGGCTCCTGTCGGGATGCGTGCGTGACCGCGTGCCGCGACAGGGGATACGGGGATTCTGTGCCGCAGTGGTGAATTTCCTATGCGGTGCCGGCTTCCGCAAGTCGGTCCGGGCACGGAATACGAGGGCGGCCGGGCGGGACCCGGAGGCTTCTCCCCGGCATTTTCCCGGCCTTTCGGATGCCGGACGGGGCGCCGGGAATTACGGTCGGACGATTGCGGAAGGTGTTCGGAATCGCCCGTACGTGTGAGGAAGCGAGGCCGATTCACGGTCACGTTTCTGTGACCGAAGTGTGACAGCCGAGACGAATGAGACCGGTGTGATCCAGGTGCCGCGGCGGGCTTCCCCCGCCGCGGCCCAGGGCCTAGCGTGGCGGTATGGCACCGATTCCCACTCCGCCGACGGAGCCCCAGGACAGTCCGGACCGCTACATCGGCCTCGAGGCCGGGCAGGCCGAACGGCTCGCACGCGAACGGGGCTGGAGCACGGTGCGGTCACTGCCGCCCGGCACGATCATCACCATGGAGTACCGGGTCGGCCGGATGAACTTCGAGGTCAAGGACGGCCGTGTGAGCCGCGCCTGGAAGGGCTGAACCGCCGCCGGCCCCGGCCCGGCGGCTGTCCTGCCGTCACCTGCCGGTCAGCGGACGGGACGCCGGGGCCGTGCCGCGCGCGTGCCGGTCGGAGTGCGCCGGCCGGCGGCTGCCGGCCGGGACGGCCGGCGCGCAGTCCGGACGGGCCGGGTGACGGCCCGGGACGAGATGGGCCGAGGTCCGGGAGGCACGGCCGGCGCCGACCGTCTCGCGGTGCGCCGGAGCCTTCTCCGGGACGGACGGACGCGGTGCGAGCACCTCGGGCGCACCGACGGGGGCGACGGCCGGTGCGGGCACCGGCACCCGGCGGCCACGGCGGGCACGCCAGCGGTCGCGCAGGTCGAACAGGGCGGTCTCGGTCCTCGCGATCAGCGGCTCGAACCACGGCAGCGCCAGGAGGATCAGCAGTCCCGCGGCCCAGCCGAGGAGCACATCGCTCAGCCAGTGCGTCCCCAGGTAGACCGTGGTGAGGCCGACGCCGAGCGCGGTCACCGCCGACAGCGCCGACAGCCAGCGGCGCGCCGTCGGGGTGGAGGCCAGATAGGCCAGGATGCCCCAGGTCACCACGGCGTTGGCGGTGTGGCCGCTGGGAAATATGTCGCCGCCCAGGCCCATCTCGTTGGAGCCGATGACGGTGGCGTAGTGGGGGCCGAGGCGTCCCATGCCGATCTTCGCGGCGCCGACCGTGACGTTCAGCAGCAGCAGCGAGACGGCGAGGACGAGCAGCGGACGCAGCATGTGCTGCCGCCACGACCGCCAGCCCAGCCAGGCGGCGACCATCACCGCGGTGGGACCGCGCTGGCCCAGCACCACGTAGTAGTCGAGGAACGCGTGGAACTCCGGCCACTGCTGGTACGGACGGAAGAACATGATCCGCCAGTCGAGCCGGACCAGCCACGAGGTGGTCACCACGGCCCAGACGATGGCCATGTAGAAGGCCAGGGTCGCCGAGAAGAGCACGAACCGGTGACGGCTCATCCGCGGCACGTCGATGTGCGCCGGCCGTTGCGGCTCACGGTCCAGCCGGGCGAACAGCCGGTCCAGGCGGGTGAGGGTTCCTTCGGTACGCACCTGATCGACGTTACAGCGAGTGAGCGCGGAACCCGGACGCAGCACGGGCTTTGTGATGACGATGTGATGTGGGATTGCTCTCAACGAGGCTTTGTTTACCGTGAATTAAGTAATCCCCGGTGGTGCTTGTCCGTATTTCCCTTCGGTCATTCGAGCGGATGCTTGTGCCGCGTTTATGAATGCGCCCGGCGAACGCCCCGGTGGAATTCGGCGCCGTGCCCCCTCCCGCGCCGTCCGGCTCCGGTCACGGGGGACCGGAGCCGTTCAGCCAGGACGCCCCGTACACCGCCGAGGCCACCGCGACACCGCCCACCACCAGCGCCGACCGGACGGGACGCGCCCGGGCGAGGGCCAGGGCGAGCGGCAGCAGCAGCGGGAAGGCGGGCAGCAGCAGACGCGGCTTGGAACCGAAGTAGCTCGACGTACCCAGGGCGAGCGCGGTGACGACACCCGAGTACACCAGCAGTACGAGCGGCTGCCGCTGCCGTACGCCGACGGCGTACAGCCCCAGCACCGCGGCGACCCCGACGATCAGCCCGAGCCCGGCCGGGGCCGACGGAAACGACGTCAGCATGCCGGCGACGAAGCGGGCGAAGGCGTACCCGCCGTCGAAGCCGTTGCGCCAGCCGGCCTGGACGTCCAGATAGCCGAGGGGGCCCCTGCCGGTGCGGTGGCCGACCCACAGGGCGTAGCCGAGGGTGCCGAGCGGAGCGAGCAGAAGGGCGAGCACACGGGGTGCGCCGCCCGCCGCCGGCGCACCCCCGTCGCGCAGGAACGACGCGTCCCGGGCGCGCAGGAACGATGCACCCCGGGTGCGTAAGAGCAGCGCACCCCGGGTGCGTGAGAGCGGCGCGTCCCGGTCGCACAAGCCGCGCAGGAACGAGGCGAGCGCCGCTGCCCACACCGCCGCGACCACCGCGAGACCCACCGGACGGGTCAGCCCCGCCAGGGAGGCCAGGACACCCGCCGTCACCCAGCGGCCGGCCAGCACGGCGTACAGCGTCCAGGCGGCGAGCGCCGTGAACAGCGACTCGCTGTACGCCATCGACTGCACGATCCCGACCGGCAGCACCGCCCACAGCAGCACCGCCCAGACGCCCACGTTGCCGCCGTCGCCCCCCTTCCGGAGCCGGGGCCGCGCCCGGTCCTCCCAGGAGGGCGCCGGCCCCTCCTCCCGCCGGCCGTACACCCGGTCGGCCACCGCGAAGATCCCCCAGGCGGCGGCGAGCGAGGCCACCAGGCTCACCACGAGGCCGGCGTCGGCGCACGACAGCGGGCCCGCCGAGGCGAGCAGCCGCTCCAGCCACGGCAGCAGCGGGAAGAAGGCGAGGTCGGAGTGGACGTCCCCGTTGGGCAGACGCACCTCGTGGCCGTAGCCCCGTTCGGCCACCCCGGCGTACCAGAGGGCGTCCCAGCGGGCGGTCAGCAGGGTGTACGCGTCCTTGCCGTGCGCGGTGCTCCACCACACCAGGACGAGAAGGCCCACGGTGCGGACGGCCGCGTACCCGAGGAGCGCCGGCGCGGCCCGGCGCAGGACGACGGGAAGAGCCGGCGCCATGCGCGTCACAGGATCGATCACCGGCCGATTATCGAGTGCACACGCAAACAGGCCGGCCGACACGGCGTGCCGGCAGGGGAAGTGGCGCACGACACACAAGGGAGAGGTGTGCTTCAAGAGGGGTGGTCATGCGTCACTCGCGTGGACTCGCGTACGCTGCGTGTCACTCGTCAAACCGTTGCGCGGGTCGGAGACCACCGCTCATCTCCGGCCGAGCTGCGGGAGTCCCCGTCCCGCGGACCCGCCGGTCACGAGGGCACATCTGGGAGGTACACACATGTCCGGGACGACCGCGGCTGCCGCTCGGCCGCGCCGTCGGGCAGCCGGAACCGGTGCCAACCGCTGGGTCGTCCTGACCGTTCTGTGCACCAGTCTGCTGCTGGTCGCGGTCGACGCGACCGTACTGCATGTGGCGGTGCCCGCGGTCACCAAGGACCTGCGGCCCGGCGCCATCGAACTGCTCTGGATCGTCGACAGCTACCCCCTTGTCTGCGCCTCGCTGCTGATCCTCTTCGGCACGCTGGGCGACCGGGTGGGCCGCAGACGCATCCTGCTGCTGGGGTACGCCCTGTTCGGCGTCGCCTCCGCCCTGGCGGCCTTCGCCCCCACCCCCCAGGTGCTGATCTTCGCGCGGGCGCTGCTCGGCGTCGGCGGCGCCATGATCATGCCGGCCACGCTGTCGCTGTTGCGGCAGGTGTTCCCCGACCGCCGTGAAAGAGCGCTGGCCATCGGTGTCTGGAGCGCGGTCGCCGCGGTGGGCGCGGCGATCGGGCCGCTGCTGGGCGGCTTTCTGCTGGAGCACTTCTGGTGGGGGTCGGTCTTCCTCGTCAACATTCCGCTGATGCTGGTGAGTCTGCCGGTGGGCCGGCTGCTGCTGCCCGAGTCGACCGGCGACGGCAACGGGCCCTGGGACGTGGTCGGCGCGATGCTGGCGGCGGCCGGGCTGTTCGGCGTGGTGCTGGGCGTGAAGCGGTTCGGCGACGGGGAGGTGCTGAGCCTGCTCACCGTGGTGCCGCTGGTGGCCGGAACGGCGCTGCTGGTGGTGTTCGTACGGCGGCAGCGGCGGCGGGCGCATCCGCTGGTGGACCTGAGCATGTTCGCGCACCCGGCGTTCAGCACGTCGGTGGGCTGCATCGTGCTGGCCATGCTGGCGCTGGTCGGTCTCGAGCTGATCGCGGCGCAGTATCTGCAACTGGTGCTGGAGCTGTCGCCGTTGCGGACCGGGCTGCGGCTGCTGCCGCTGACGTTCGCCGCGATGGCGGCCGGACTGGCCGGGGCGAGGATGCTGCGCCGCTTCGGGCCGCGGCGGATGGTGTCCGCCGGGTTCTGCCTGACCGCCGGCGCGGTGGTGGTGCTGACCGGGATGGGCGCGCAGGACAGGCCCGTGCTGCTGCTGTGCGGCTTCGTGCTGCTCGGGTTCGGTCTGGAGACCACGCTGTTCGGGGCGTACGAGTCGATGCTGAGCGAGGCGCCGCCGGAGCAGGCGGGCGGAGCCGCGGCGATCGGCGAGACCTCCTACCAGCTGGGTGCCGGGATGGGCATCGCGCTGCTCGGCACGGTCATGAACGCCGCGTACGCGCCGGGGGTCGCGCATGTGCCGGGCGTACCGGCGCCGGCGTCGAAGGCGGCGTCGCACTCGCTGGGGGAGGCGTACGGGGTCGCCGCACAGCTGGGCGGAAGCGCGGGGGAGGCCCTGCGCCGGGCGGCGCGGGACTCCTTCGTGCACGGACTGCATGTGACCTTGCTGGTGAGTGCGGGCCTGTTGCTGCTGGGGGCGGTGATGGCCCTGCGGCTGCCGCGGTCGATGCACTGCGAGACGGCGCCGGCCGGGGTGCCCGCGCAGCGCAAGCCCGAGAAGCCCCGTGTCTCGGCGTGACCGTGCGTCCTTGCCCCGCTCGTTTCCCCATCCGCGTACGGCCCTTGGGGAGCCCTGGAGGAGGAAGGCCGCCGACGGGGACGGAAGGGACGCGGAGGACGGGGGAGATGCGGGGGGGATGCGGGCAGATGCGGAAAGACGTGCGGAGGGGGCGCTGGACGCGGGCCGTACCGCGTCGTAGCGTCGGGCCGTTGTTGCGAGCCGGCGGTGCCGGCCGTCCTCGTCCGAACCCGGTGAGAACCAGTCGGAGGTGCCCATGCCCCCGTTCGACCCCGCCGATCCCCTCGGGATCGACGATCTGCTGACCCCGGAGGACCTGGCCGTCCGCGACACCATGCGGAACTGGGCCGCCGACCGCGTCCTGCCCCATGTCGCCGAGTGGTACGAGAAGGGCGAGCTGCCCGTCCTCCGGGAGCTGACCCGGGAGCTCGGCTCCCTCGGCGCTCTTGGGATGTCGCTCAGCGGCTACGGCTGCGCCGGCGCCAGTGCCGTCCAGTACGGGCTGGTCTGCCTGGAGCTGGAGGCGGCCGATTCCGGCATCCGTTCCCTGGTCTCGGTCCAGGGCTCCCTCGCCATGTACGCGATCCACCGCTTCGGCAGCGAGGAGCAGAAGCAGGAGTGGCTGCCCCGGATGGCCGCCGGCGAGGTGATCGGCTGCTTCGGGCTGACCGAGCCCGACCACGGCTCCGACCCGGCCTCCATGCGCACCTACGCCAAGCGCGACGGCACCGACTGGGTGCTGAACGGCCGCAAGATGTGGATCACCAATGGTTCCGTGGCCGGTGTCGCCGTCGTCTGGGCGCAGACCGAGGACGGCATCCGCGGCTTCGTCGTCCCCACGGACACCCCCGGCTTCTCGGCCCCCGAGATCAAGCACAAGTGGTCCTTGCGCGCCTCCGTCACCAGCGAGCTCGTCCTCGACGAGGTGCGGCTGCCGGCCGATGCCGTGCTGCCGGAGGTCACCGGGCTGCGCGGTCCGCTCACCTGTCTGTCCCACGCCCGCTACGGCATCGTCTGGGGTGCGATGGGCGCGGCCCGCTCCTGCTTCGAGGCCGCCCTCGACTATGCGACGTCACGCGAGCAGTTCGGCAAGCCCATCGGGGGCTTCCAGCTCACCCAGGCCAAACTCGCCGACATGGCGGTCGAACTGCACAAGGGGATTCTGCTCGCCCATCATCTGGGGCGGCGGATGGACGCCGGCCGCCTGCGCCCTGAGCAGGTCAGCTTCGGCAAGCTCAACAACGTGCGGGAGGCGATCGGGATCTGCCGTACGGCGCGCACCATTCTCGGGGCGAACGGAATTTCCCTCGAATACCCCGTGATGCGGCACGCGACCAATCTGGAATCGGTGCTCACCTATGAGGGAACCGTCGAGATGCACCAGCTCGTGCTGGGCAAGGCGCTCACCGGACTCGACGCCTTCCGGTGAGGCCGGGGCGGGGCGGGGCCGGTGTGCGGCCCTGCCTCAGCTCTGGTTGAAGAACCCGTCCGACCGGTGCGCCGCCGGGGCTCCGCTGACGATCTCGGTGTCGGCGGGGGAGAGGAGGAACACGCGGGTGGAGACGCGGTCGATGGAACCGCGCAGACCGAAGACCAGCCCGGCCGCGAAGTCGACCACGCGCTTGGCGTCGGCGGGCTCCATGGACGTGAGGTTCACGATGACGGGCACGCCCTCGCGGAACAGCTCGCCGATGGCGCGGGCGTCCCGGAAGCTGTCCGGGGTCACCGTGCCGATCCGGCGGCCCTTTTCCTCGGGGGGGTCCGCGGCCACCTTCACCCGGGGATCGGTGACCCAGGCGTCCTCGGAGTCGGGGCCCTCGGAGTAGTCGTCGTCGTAGTAGCGCTCGTCATCATTGTCGTCGACGAGGCCGAGCCACGCACTCGCCTTGCGTACCGATCCCATGGACGCCTCCTCTCACAGCGGTCATTCTTCCTTTCCGCATCCCTATGGTCATCCATGATGCTGACAACGCGCCAAGTGAATAGGCGCCGCGCGGGGGGTTTGTGACGGTACTGGTGCACGGCGAATCCGTCGAGAGCCCGTGTGCCCCAAGGGCGATGCGTGGCACAGGTGCTGACGGAGAGTGAAATATGATTGTCCCCCAATGTGCGCGTGCACACGGGTGAAGTGCGGTGCGTACGGGTGAACGAAGGGGGCGAAGCGAGGCGACGGTTTCACGTCGTACGCCTCCAGGGGGACAACCGCCGTCGGCGGACGCCCGGCCGTCCGGAAGAGAAGGGCACTCGGCCGTCCGGGAGAGAAAGCGCGTGTGACCGGAGGAACAAGTTCCGGACATCCCGGGGATCGGACGGCCGACGGCGACATGGCCGCACTCGTCCCCGGTCGATCCGGACGGGAGGGTTCTTTCCCGGCCTCCGGCCGGGCGTTGATTCACGTCGGCCACACACTGCTCTCGCGAATCACACACAGTCACGCGGCTGAAAGGTGCCCTTGTGCCGACCGGTCGTTCGACCGAATACTCCCCCACAGCGCTTGTCAGGAGCACGGCATGTTCGGGACCCGGACGCCGGGCTGCTGACTGCGCCTCACGGCCCGGACCCCACGCGGGCCCCCGACTTCCTTTGTGGAGGAATGAAAAAGTGAGGATCAAGCGCACCACTCCCCGCAGCGGCATGTCGAGACGGACTCGGCTGATCGCCGTCGCATCCGGACTCGTGGCCGCAGCCGCGTTCGCCGTCCCGAGCGCCAACGCGGCCGACACGCCGACGACCTTCAGCGCGGCCCAGCTCACCAAGGCGAGCGACTCCGTGCTCAAGGCCGACATCCCGGGCACGGCCTGGGCGATCGACAGCAAGACCAACCGGGTTGTCGTCACGGTCGACAGCACGGTCTCCCAGGCTGAGATCAACAAGATCAAGCAGCAGGCGGGGAGCAACGCCGGCGCTCTGACCATCAAGCGCACCCCGGGCAAGTTCACCAAGCTGATCCAGGGCGGTGACGCCATCTACGCGAGCAGCTGGCGCTGCTCCCTCGGCTTCAACGTCCGTTCCAGCAGCGGCACCGAGTACTTCCTGACCGCCGGTCACTGCACCGACGGCGCGGGCACCTGGTACGCCAACTCCAGCCGCACCACGGTGCTCGGCACCACGGCGGGCTCCAGCTTCCCGGGCAACGACTACGGCATCGTCCGGTACACCAACTCCTCCGTCAGCCGGCCCGGCACCGCGAACGGCGTGGACATCGTCGGTGCGGCCACCCCGAGCGTGGGCGCCACCGCCATCCGTGACGGCTCCACCACGGGTACGCGCAGCGGCCGGGTCACCGCCCTCAACGCCACGGTCAACTACGGCGGCGGCGACATCGTCTCCGGCCTCATCCAGACCAACATCTGCGCCGAGCCCGGCGACTCCGGCGGCCCGCTCTACTCCAGCAGCGGCATCGCCTACGGTCTGACCTCCGGCGGCAGCGGCAACTGCACCGTCGGCGGCACGACCTTCTTCCAGCCGGTCACCGAGGCGCTGAGCGCCTACGGCGTCCAGGTCTACTGACGCCCCGGGCCGGGCCGCCGACCGCGCGGCCCGGCCTCCGTTCCGCCGTCGCACCCGCCGAGGACCCCGTCCCTGCGCGCGCAGGG
>NZ_MUME01000071.1 GCF_002155915.1 Streptomyces thermovulgaris
CGCTCCCGTGGCCCGCGCCGACGCCTCCACCGCCTCGTACACCGCCCGGGACCCCCAGCAGGTTCCCGTTCCGGCCCGGGAGGGCCTTGCCCACCACCCCCGTCACGCCGTGCGCCGTCCTCGCCGCCCCGGCCCGCCCGCCCGGGTGGCGGTCCCGCTGCTGCTGCTCGCACTGGCCTGCTACGCCGTGGGCTTCTGGGCGCTGACCCGCCTGTGAGTCCGCGAGGTCCGCCGGGCGGCCATCGTCCACGCCCCGAGGACGGCCAGCAGCGCGGTTCCCGTACCGATTCCGCCGGCGGCGAGCACCCGCATCGCCGCCGTGCCGCCCGCGCTCCCGGCCGGTGTCGCCGCTGCCCGGTCCTGGGCGGTGACCTCGAAAAGCCGCTCGGGCTCGGACCGGCCCGCATAGTCCGGTCCGGGCCGTGCCGTGCCGTCCACCCGCACCCGCAGGGTCAGGTCGTAGGGCCCCTCGCCGAACCGTTCGGCGGTCTGGGCGGCGAGGTGCACCACCAGATAGTGGAAGCCGGCGAACCGCAGGCCCTTCACCTGGTCGGCGAAGCCGTGGCGGTTGGCATGGGCGACGGGCGGCAGGGGCGCGAGGCCGGCCGAGGCCGGACGGCCGCCGTAGCCGGCGTACGCCTCCTCGACGTGCCCGCGCACCGGGTTGTACAGCGTCAGGGTCAGCGCGCCGCTCACATAGCCGCTGCCCGTGCTCGCACCGCCCAGCTCGGCGGTGGCGTTCGGCTGCTGTCCCCAGTCGACCGGCACCTTGTAGAAGAGGGTCTGGCCGGGCCGTATCCGGGTCCGCCAGACGCCCGGTCCGATCGCGCTCGCCGCGGCGAACCCGGCGCCGCCCGCGCGTTCCACCGCCCGGCCGGTGGCCGCCTCGGGGGAGGCGGAGTTCCAGGTGTCGGGCGCCCTCGTCGGCCCGGTGCGCTCCAGGGGCGGCTCCAGGAACACGGCGAGTTCGAGGGGCCAGGTGTCGGTCGAGGAGCCGTCGGCGCCGATGCGTTCGACCAGCACGTAGTACGTGCCGGCCTCCTGGCACAGCGTGTGGCCGGGGGAGACCTCGCGTGCTCCCCAGGCGGCGACGGGATGCGGGCTGCGGCTCGCGCCGAAACGGGCGGTCTGGAAGGAGCAGGAGGTGCCGTGGGCGTCCTGCACCGAGATCCTGAGCCCGTCGGTGGCGGCGACCGTGGTGCCGGCCCCGGGCACCGCGGTGGCGGAGACGTACACGGTGGAGGCGGCGTCGAGGTCGAGACGGTAGTGGAGCCTGCCGTCCCACGGCAGAGAGCTTCTGTAGGTACGGCCCGGCTCGAGGCGTCCGGCGTCCGCGGTGCTCGTCGCCCCGGTGACGGACGGGGCGCCGTCGGCGAAGGCGTACGGTCCCGGTGATCCGTCGGCCGAGGCATCCGGTGCGAGGACGGCCGCCGTCAGGGACAGCGCCGCGGTGGCGACGGCCAGGCGCACGGCGGGCCGCCGCGGTGACCGGGGTGCGCACCGGCCGTACCGGGAGCTCCCCGCCCTCGTCCGCCGTGCCGCTCCGCCCCGTTCCATGCCACGCGCCCCCTCGCGTCCCGTCGCTTCGGACGTCGCCCATCCTGCCCAGCGTCCCGTTGGGCCGTCCGCGTATTCCGCGGGGACGTCCGAAACATCCGCCCCCGAAGGCGCGCTCTACCTCAAAAGACACATCCGCGCAACAGGAGATCCGGGCCGCGGGCCCTCACACAAAACCCCGACCGCCCGGGCGGTCGGGGCCTGCTCAGTACCGGATGTCGGTGCTCACGAACCCGCGGGCACGGAGTCAGTCGCCTCCGTCCACAGGTCCTGCTCGGCGCGATCCGCCTGGATCTGGCGGTACACGAGGAGCCCACCGATGGCGGCCAGTGCAACCAGAAGAAGCTTCTTCACCGCGCGACCTCGTCTTTCCTTGACGTAGGGGACCTCTGGCGCCCGACTATACACACCGGTCGATATCGATCGGTGACCTGCGTCGGGCCTCAACTACCGCGTGCACGAGCGCAATAGACGCGGACGAAACCGTCCGGACCGGAGGGTGTCCGGCCCCGTACGGACGGTCATTTCACCTTTCTTCTTCCTCTGCGGAGTTTTTCGTCGTTCATGCGTCCATCCGAGTGGTGTTCATCCGAAGATCGCGACACCACGGGCGTCGGTCCACCACTTCGCGCCCCTCATACACATCATGAGCAAAGTACGCAAATCGCCCGACCCGAAAGTGAGGGGACATGGACCAGAACAAGGTCATGAAGCTGTGGACCACCATCGTCGCCGCCTTCCTCGCTCTGTTCACGGCACTCGGACTCATCACCACGACCGCTTCCGCCGCCGCCGCGACCACGAAGCAGCCCGAGAAGACGTCCAAGAGCACCGCACCGGTGCCGGCCCAGCTGAGGTCCCCCTGGTCCAGGCTGCAAGCCAGGTCCCTGCCCCCCACGATGAAGCAGCGCATCCGCGCCGAGGCCCACGGCAAGACGCCCACCTGCCGCCACCGCCTGGCCCCCGAGGCTCCTTCCCTGGACACCGACGCCCAGTGCGCCTCCCACACCCCACCGTCCCGGCCCGCCATCCCTCTGCAACGGTGACAGGACCGCACCGGCCCCGCCGGTGCCTCCCACCCGCACCCATGACACAACGGCGATCTTGCGTACTCCCCCACCAGCCACCACACCAGCCGCGCTCCCGAGGATCCCCGGTCGGTCCGGCCCGACCGGGGATCCTCACGTTTTCCGCCCCGGGGCCTCCTTCTCCGGAAGCGGTGGCCCGGGTCCTCCGCCGGCAGGGGCGGCCTGCGTCCCTCTGCGCGGCGCCCCTTTGCGACCGAGCCCGTGACATGCGGGGACGAAAGGCCCCTTGCCGTCTGCTTGCTGCCTGCTCGCCGTCTGCGCCGACGCCGCCGATGCGCCCCGGACGGCCCGAGGACCGTCCGGAAACGGCCCGAGGACGGCCCGAGGACGGCCCGGGAACGGCTCAGGAAGGGTCCGGGGAGGCCCCGGGGTCAGTCCGAGGACCGCGGGGCTCCAGCAGGTGCCTGTCGGCGAAACCGCTCATGAAGCCGACCGCGAACTCCCGTGTCCTCGGCCGGACGGCCCCTTCGGGATCCTCCGCGTACCAGAGGAACGTCTCCGGATCGTCCTCCGCCACGTTCGACCACCCGGCCAGTCGGTGCAGCCTCCCCTCGCTCATCCGGATCGCGTTCCGGTGCACCCGGTCGGCCTGCTCGGCCCCGTAGGTCTCCAGGGCGCGCAGGGCGAGTTCCAGCTCCCCGGGAGCGAACGCCGCCCGGCACAGGGCGAGGACCTCGGCGGAGAGCGACATGCTCCGAGGATGGACGCCGGGCCCCTTGAACGGCAGGGGCCGGGACGGCGGACGCCACGGGGAATGCCAAAGACCCTCCAACCTTGGCCGGTTGGAGGGTCTTCGCCCTGGTGGGGCTAACTGGATTTGAACCAGTGACCTCATCCTTATCAGGGATGCGCTCTAACCAACTGAGCTATAGCCCCGTCGCGCTCTGCGGGGGCCTCCCGCGCGCTGACTCCTGAAGATTAGCGCACGAGGGGGGAAGTCCCAAAATCGGTTGCCGCCGACCCCTCGGCGCACGCCCGCAGAGCGTGCCGGCCTGGCCTCACTCGTCCTCGGCCAGCGTCAGTTCGAAGCCCCCGACGAAGCCCGCGGAGAGGTTGTAGATGAACGCCCCGAGGGTCGCCAGGGCCGTGGCGAGGACCACGTCGATGGCGGCGATGACCGTCGAGAACATCAGGACGTTCGAGAGGGACAGGAAGGACTGCAGGTCGAAGCCGTTCGACTCGTTGGTGCCGGTGGCCTCGGAGATCGTCCCGCCGACCGTGGAGAACACTCCCATCGCGTCCATGACCGTCCACAGCACGGCGGAGGCCACGATGGTGCAGATGCCCAGGGCGATGGAGAGCAGGAAGCTGACCTTCATCACCGACCACGGGTCGACCTTGGCCACCCGCAGCCGGGCCTTGCGGGTGCGCGGCAGGGTGCGCGCGTCCGTGCGCGGCCGGCGCACCGCGCCCTCGGGCGCCGTGGCCGACGGATAGGCCTGCGGCGGGTGGTAGGGCCCCGCGGGCTGCTGCGGCTGCCGCTCGCCCGGCAGCGGGGAACCGTCCGCCTGCGGGGAGGCTCCCGCGTCCGGCTGCCGGCCGGCCGCGTTCTGGGGCTGCTGGGGCTGTGCGCCTCGGGTGTCCGTCACCGTTGCCCCCTGAGGTCCGTGCGCCTCGGCCGTGGACGGTCTGATCGCCTGCAGGTTGGTCGTGCGCGTGTCCACCGTACGCGCGGCGGAGCCACGGCCGCCGCCGTCCGTTTCCGTACCAGTGGAGGTACCGGCCGATCCGGCGCCCGTGGCTCCGCTCACGATGACTCTCTCTCCTCGTCCTACTCGGCCGAGGGCGTCTCGCCCTCGCCCGTGCCGTTGGCCGCGGCACCCTCGGCGGCGGAGTCCCCGTCTCCGTCGACTTCCTTCGCCTCACGCCCCGCCTCGGCGTTGCGTGCGATGCCGACGACCGCGTCGCGCTTGTTCAAGTTGATCAGTTGGACGCCCATGGTGTCACGGCCCGTCTCCCTGACCTCGCTGACTCGCGTGCGAATCACACCGCCAGAGAGGGTGATGGCGAGGATCTCGTCGTTCTCCTCGACCACCAGCGCGCCCACGAGCGAACCGCGGTCCTCCACGATCTTGGCGGCCTTGATGCCGAGGCCGCCGCGGCCCTGGACGCGGTACTCGTCGACCCGGGTCCGCTTGGCGTACCCGCCGTCGGTGGCAGTGAACACGAACGTACCGGGTCGGACAACATTCATCGAGAGCAACTCGTCGCCCTCGCGGAAACTCATGCCCTTGACGCCCGAGGTGGCGCGGCCCATGGGACGCAAAGTGGCGTCCGAGGCGGTGAACCTGATCGACTGCGCCTTCTTGCTGATCAGCAGCAGATCGTCCTCGGGCGAGACGAGCTCGGCCCCGATCAGTTCGTCGTCGGTTCCGTCCTCCCGCGCACGCAGGTTGATCGCGATGACACCGCCGGAGCGCGGCGAGTCGTAGTCCTTCAGCGGCGTCTTCTTGACCAGTCCGCCCTTGGTGGCGAGCACCAGGTACGGCGCCGCCTCGTAGTCGCGGATCGCGAGGATCTGGGCGATGGTCTCGTCCGGCTGGAAGGCGAGCAGGTTCGCCACGTGCTGCCCGCGCGAGTCCCGGCCCGCGTCCGGCAGCTCGTACGCCTTCGCCCGGTACACCCGGCCCTTGTTGGTGAAGAACAGCAGCCAGTGGTGCGTGGTGGTGACGAAGAAGTGGTCGACGATGTCGTCTTCCTTCAGCTTCGTCCCGCGCACGCCCTTGCCGCCGCGCTTCTGGGCGCGGTAGTCGTCGGTCCGGGTGCGCTTGATGTAGCCGCCCCGGGTGACCGTGACGACGATGTCCTCCTCGGCGATCAGGTCCTCGATGGACATGTCGCCCTCGTACGGCACCAGCTGGGTCTTGCGGTCGTCGCCGTACTTCTCGACGAGCGCGGCCAGCTCCTCGCTGACGATCCCGCGCTGGCGGGCCGGGGAGGCCAGGATCTCGTTGTACTCGTCGATCTTCGCCTGCAGCTCGTCGTGCTCCTGGACGATCTTCTGGCGCTCCAGGGCGGCCAGACGCCGCAGCTGCATCTCCAGGATGGCGTTGGCCTGGACGTCGTCGATGTCCAGCAGGCTCGTCAGGCCCTCGCGCGCGACCTCGACGGTGGCACTGCTCCTGATCAGCGCGATGACCTCGTCGATGGCGTCCAGGGCCTTCAGCAGGCCGCGCAGGATGTGCGCCCGCTCCTCGGCCTTGCGCAGACGGAAGCGCGTACGGCGGACGATGACCTCGATCTGGTGGTTCACCCAGTGGCGGATGAACGCGTCCAGCGACAGCGTGCGCGGCACGCCGTCGACCAGGGCCAGCATGTTGGCGCCGAAGTTCGTCTGCAGCTCGGTGTGCTTGTACAGGTTGTTCAGGACGACCTTGGCGACCGCGTCCCGCTTCAGCACGATGACCAGACGCTGGCCCGTGCGCGAGCTGGTCTCGTCGCGGACGTCCGCGATGCCGCCGATCTTGCCGTCCTTCACCAGGTCGGCGATCTTCTGCGCGAGGTTGTCCGGGTTGACCTGGTACGGCAGCTCCGTGACCACCAGGCACTGGCGGTTCTGGATCTCCTCGACCTCGACCACCGCGCGCATGGTGATCGAGCCGCGGCCGGTGCGGTACGCCTCCTCGATGCCCTTGCGGCCCACCACCAGCGCACCGGTCGGGAAGTCCGGCCCCTTGATGCGCTCGATGAGCGCGTCGAGGAGCTCCTCGTGGGAGGCGTCCGGGTGCTCCAGGTACCACTGGGCACCGGCGGCGACCTCGCGCAGGTTGTGCGGCGGGATGTTGGTGGCCATGCCCACCGCGATGCCGGCCGAGCCGTTGATCAGCAGGTTCGGGAAGCGGGACGGCAGGACGGTCGGCTCCTGGGAGCGGCCGTCGTAGTTGTCCGTGAAGTCGACGGTCTCCTCGTCGATGTCACGGACCATCTCCATCGACAGCGGCGCCATCTTGCACTCGGTGTAGCGCATGGCCGCCGCCGGGTCGTTGCCCGGCGAACCGAAGTTGCCGTTGGAGTCCACCAGCGGCATCCGCATCGCCCACGGCTGCGCCAGGCGCACCAGCGCGTCGTAGATCGAGGAGTCGCCGTGCGGGTGGTAGTTGCCCATGACGTCGCCGACGACACGGGCGCACTTGTAGAAACCGCGGTCGGGGCGGTACCCGCCGTCGTACATGGCGTACAGCACACGGCGGTGGACGGGCTTGAGACCGTCACGCACGTCCGGCAGCGCACGCGAGACGATGACGGACATCGCGTAGTCGAGGTAGGAGCGCTGCATCTCCGTCTCGAGCCCGACGGGCTCGATGCGCAGCGTGGTCTCGCCCTCGGAGCCTTCAGGCGTGACGGGGGTGTTCTCGTCGGCCATTGCTGGTGGGATTCCTTCCTGGTGCGGTCAGCTGAGACCGACTCAGATGTCGAGGAAGCGGACGTCCTTGGCGTTGCGCTGGATGAACTGCCGGCGGGCCTCGACGTCCTCGCCCATCAGGACCGAGAACAGGTCGTCGGCCTGGGCGGCGTCGTCGAGGGTGACCTGACCGAGGACGCGGTGGTTGACGTCCATGGTGGTCACGCGCAGCTCCTCGGCGTTCATCTCGCCGAGGCCCTTGAAGCGCTGGATCGAGTCCTCCTTGATGCGCTTGCCGCGCTGCCGGCCCAGCTCGATCAGCGCATCGCGCTCGCGGTCGGAGTACGCGTACTCGACGTCGTCCCGGCTCCACTTGATCTTGTACAGCGGGGGACGGGACAGGAACACGTGCCCGGCCTCGACCAACGGCCGCATGAAGCGGAACAGGAAGGTCAGCAGCAGCGTGTTGATGTGCTGGCCGTCGACGTCGGCGTCCGCCATCAGGATGATCTTGTGATAGCGGAGCTTGCTGATGTCGAAGTCCTCGTGCACACCCGTGCCGAACGCGGAGATCAGCGCCTGGATCTCCTGGTTCTGCAGGATCTTGTCCAGGCGCGCCTTCTCCACGTTGAGGATCTTGCCGCGGATCGGGAGGATCGCCTGGTACTCCGGGTCGCGCCCGGACTTGGCCGAGCCGCCCGCGGAGTCGCCCTCGACGATGAAGATCTCGCACTTGGACGGGTCGTTGGACTGGCAGTCGGCCAGCTTGCCCGGCAGGGACGCGGACTCCAGCAGCCCCTTGCGGCGGGTCAGGTCGCGCGCCTTGCGGGCCGCCACCCGCGCGGTGGCCGCCTGGATGCCCTTGCGGACGATGTCCGCGGCCTCGTTGGGGTTGCGGTCCAGCCAGTCGCTCAGGTGCTCGTAGACCGCCTTCTGGACGAAGGTCTTCGCCTCCGTGTTGCCCAGCTTGGTCTTGGTCTGGCCCTCGAACTGCGGCTCGCTCAGCTTGACCGAGATGATCGCGGTCAGGCCCTCGCGGATGTCGTCACCCGTGAGGTTGTCGTCCTTCTCCCGCAGCAGCTTCTTGTCGCGCGCGTACTTGTTGATCAGCGAGGTGAGCGCCGCGCGGAAGCCCTCCTCGTGCGTACCGCCCTCGTGGGTGTGGATGATGTTGGCGAACGAGTACACGCCCTCGCTGTAGCCGCTGTTCCACTGCATCGCGACCTCGAGGGACAGGCTCTTGTCCTTGTCCTCCGCCTCCAGCGAGATGATGGAGGGGTGCACCGCCTCTCCCTTGCGGGAGTTGAGGTACTTCACGAAGTCGACGATGCCGCCGTCGTAGCGGTAGGTGACGGTCTTGACCTGCCCCCCCTCGTCGGCGCCGGCCTCGTCCGCGCCGGAGGTGGCCTTCGCCGACTCCCGCTCGTCGGTCAGCGTGATCGTCAGGCCCTTGTTGAGGAAGGCCATCTCCTGGAAACGCCGCGACAGCGTCTCGAAGGAGTACTCGGTGGTCTCGAAGACGTCCGGGTCGGCCCAGAACGTGACCGTCGTACCGGTCTCGTCCGTCTCCTCGTGCCGGGCCAGCGGCGCCGTCGGGACGCCCATCTTGTATTCCTGCGTCCAGCGGTAGCCGTCCCGCTTGATCTCGACGGCCACCTTGGTGGACAGGGCGTTCACGACGGAGACGCCGACGCCGTGCAGACCGCCGGAGACCGCGTACCCGCCGCCGCCGAACTTGCCGCCGGCGTGCAGGACGGTCAGCACGACCTCCACGGCCGGCCTGTTCTCCGAGGGGACGATGTCCACCGGGATGCCGCGGCCGTTGTCGACGACCCGCACGCCGCCGTCGGCCAGGATCGTCACCTCGATGGTGTCCGCAAATCCGGCCAGCGCCTCGTCGACGGAGTTGTCGACCACCTCGTACACGAGGTGATGCAGGCCACGTTCGCCGGTCGAACCGATGTACATCCCAGGTCGCTTGCGGACCGCGTCCAGACCCTCGAGTACGGTGATCGCACTGGCGTCGTAGGAGGCGGCGGCCTCGCCGTTCACGGAGACGGCACCGTTCACGCCGGCACTGGTGGACGGGATGTTCTCGTTGGGGTTGCCGGAATCGGCCACGAAGCGCCCTTTCTGGCACAGCACGAGCCAGGCTCGTCGGCGGGTTGCCGGAGCGGCTGCGGCATGGTGCGTTGATCAGCGTTGCTCAGCGTTGCTCAGCTTTTCCCGGACGGTCCCCACGTTCGGGGCGGGATTGTCCTCCAGTCTACCGGTACCGCTGACAGTGATGGGTGTTTGCCGGTACCTGGGTACGCATGTGGCGCCCTGAACCGGTCTTGGCCGGGTACCGATATGTACAAGGGGGCTCCAAGGGGCTCACAGCGGCACTCAGCGCTTCCGGGCGTCAACCCTTCGCTACACCCGCACCGGGCCGGGATTCGCAAGCGCGTGCGACGGTGCGCAGGGGATCCCCCGCGCACCGTCGAGGCCTCTTTGTATAGAGGAGGCCGTGCGAGGCCCCCGTGTGAGAGATGTCACCCATAGGTGTCGCCGGGGCCCCGGCTGCCCGGCGCCCGCAGCGGGCCGTACCCGCGGCCGCCGCCACCGGGTCCGAGCACCTTGATCGCCCGCACCGTGCCGTGTCCGAGGTCCTCGTTCAGCCGGGCCACCAGCGTCGGGGCCAGCAGACGCAGGTTCGTCGCCCACGCGGTCGCGTCGCAGCGCACCGTCAGCACCCGCTCGGTCTCGTCGTACCTCTCCGGCACGCAGTGCTTGGCCACGTCGGGGCCCACGATCTGCGGCCAGCGCCCCATCACACCGCCCACCGCGGCCGGCGTCTCCCAGCCGCGCTCCACGAGCAGCCGGTTGATCGCCGCACCGAGCGTCATCGGCTCACGGCCGTCGACGCGCACGCCGGAACGCGGACCGCCGCGCCGCGTCTGCCGGCTTCCCTGCCGCGCCGCGTCCCCCCGCGCGCGTGCCGCCTCCTTCGCCGCACGCAGTGCCACACGCGCGAGATCCACACCGGACGGCTCGGCCGTCCGGCGGGCGCCGTCGTCCGGACCGGATTCCTGCTCGGTGCTCATGCGCGCTCCACCGTCCCGCCCGACACGACGTACCGCGCCCCCGTCAGCAGATGCGGCACGTCGTCGTCCACCGCGGCCGTCACCAGGACCTGCTCGGCGGGCGCGACCAGCTCGGCCAGCCGCTCCCGGCGCCGTGCGTCCAGCTCCGCGAAGACGTCGTCGAGGATCAGCACCGGCTCGTTCCCCTCCGCCCGCAGCAGGTCGTACGACGCCAGCCGCAGGGCCAGCGCATACGACCAGGACTCCCCGTGGGAGGCGTATCCCCGGGCGGGCAGCTGTCCCAGCTTGAACACCACGTCGTCCCGGTGCGGCCCCACCAGCGTCACGCCCCGCTCGATCTCCTGCCGGCGGACGTCGGCGAGCGCCGCCATCAGCTGCGTGAAGAGCTCCTCCCGCGTGTGCGCCTCACCGGGCGCGGACGACCGGTACTCCAGCACCAGCGGGCCGCCGCCCGGAGCCAGCTGCTCGTACGCCTTGTCGGCCAGCGGCTGCAGCGCGGCCACCAGGTCCAGACGCTGGGCCAGCAGCTCCGCGCCCGCGCGCGCGAGGTGCTGGTCCCACACGTCCAGGGTGGACAGATCCATCGAGCGGCCGCCGTGCCGGCGCGCCAGCGCGGCCGTCTTCAGCAGCGTGTTGCGCTGTTTGAGCACCCGCTCGTAGTCCGAGCGCACCCCCGCCATCCTCGGGAAGCGCGCGGTGATCAGCTCGTCCAGGAAACGGCGCCGCTCCCCCGGATCGCCCTTGACCAGGGCCAGGTCCTCGGGCGCGAACAGCACGGTCCGGACGATCCCCAGCACGTCCCGCGGCCTGACCTGGGAGGACCGGTTGATGCGGGCCCGGTTGGCCCGGCCGGGGTTCAGCTCCAGCTCGACCAGCTGCTGCCGCTCGCCCTGCCTGACCTGCGCCCGGATCACCGCCCGTTCGGCGCCCATGCGGACCAGGGGCGCGTCGGAGGCGACGCGGTGACTGCCGAGCGTGGCGAGATAGCCGATCGCCTCGACGAGATTCGTCTTGCCCTGTCCGTTCGGGCCGACGAACGCCGTGACCCCCGGGTCGAGCCGTACCTCGGCCCGGGCGTACGAGCGGAAGTCGGCCAGCGACAGATGCGTGACATGCATGGTCGTACGCCGACCTCCCCCGGCGTCGTGGACCGCTCGACGGCCCTGCGGACTGGTTCTTCTCTCGTGTCTCTTCTGTGTCTTTTGTCCTGGGTGCCTCGCCGCTGCGGCGCTACTTCTTCGCCACGGCGTGTCCGCCGAACTGGTTGCGCAGCGCGGCGACCATCTTCATCTGCGGCGAGTCCTCCTGGCGGGAGGAGAAGCGCGCGAACAGGGCGGCCGTGATCGCCGGCATCGGCACGGCATTGTCGATGGCGGCTTCCACGGTCCACCGGCCCTCGCCGGAGTCCTCCGCGTAACCGCGCAGCTTCTCCAGGTGCTCGTCCTCGTCGAGGGCGTTCACGGCGAGGTCCAGCAGCCAGGAGCGGATGACGGTGCCGTCCTGCCAGGAGCGGAAGACCTCACGGACGTTGTCCACGAAGTCGACCTTCTCCAGCAGCTCCCAGCCCTCGGCGTAGGCCTGCATCATCGCGTACTCGATGCCGTTGTGGACCATCTTCGCGAAGTGGCCCGCGCCCACCCTGCCCGCGTGGACCGCGCCGAAGTCGCCCTCCGGCTTGAGCGCGTCGAAGATCGGCTGCACCTTGGCGATGTGCTCCGCGTCGCCGCCGTACATCAGCGCGTAGCCGTTCTCCAGGCCCCACACGCCGCCCGAGACGCCGCAGTCGACGAAGCCGATGCCCTTCTCGGCCAGCTTCCCGGCGTGCTTCTCGTCGTCCGTCCACCGGGAGTTGCCGCCGTCCACGACGACGTCGCCGGGCTCCAGCAGCTCGGCGAGCGCGTCGATCGTGGTCCGGGTGGGCTCGCCCGCCGGGACCATCACCCAGACCACGCGCGGAGCCCGGAGCTTGCCCACAAGCTCCTCCAGGCTGTGGACATCCGCGAGATCCGGGTTGCGGTCGTATCCGACGACGGTGTGGCCCGCGCGGCGTATCCGCTCGCGCATGTTGCCGCCCATCCTGCCGAGGCCGACGAGACCGAGCTCCATCAGTTGTGTTCCTTAGGTTGTACGGGTTGTACGAGGTGGCGTGCCGGCGCTTTCGCACCTGCGTCCGAGCCTAAACCCGGACGCTTGCGCACATCTGTGGGCATACACGCTCATGCGTATGCCCGCCTCCGAGGCCCGCCACCTGCGGAAACCCGCTCGACCGCCGGCCCGGCCGATCAGCCGCTGAGCCGCACGGGCATGATCAGGTACTTGTAGGTCTCGTCCACCTCGGCGTCCACCGCCGGCTTGCCGTTGAGCAGTGCGGGCTTGGTGGGCGTGGTGAAGGACAGCTGCGCCACCGGGGAGTCGATGGCGCTCAGGCCGTCCAGCAGGAACGTCGGGTTGAAGGCGATGGAGATGTCGTCGCCCTCCAGCTGCGCGTCCACCCTTTCCACAGCCTGTGCGTCGTCGCTGGAGCCGGCCTCCAGGGTCAGCACGCCCTGCTCGAAGCTCAGCCGCACCGGGGTGTTGCGCTCGGCGACCAGGGAGACACGCTTGACCGCCTCCACGAAGGGAGCGGTCTCGATGACGGCGACCGAGTTGAACTCCGTCGGGAACAGCGTGCGGTACTTCGGGAGGTCGCCCTCCAGCAGACGCGTGGTCGTGCGCCGCCCGGCCCCCTCGAAACCGATCAGGCCCTCCCCCGCGCCGGAGCCGGACAGCGCCAGGGTCACGTTGTCGCCGCTGGTCAGCGACTTGGCGGTGTCCAGCAGGGTCTTGGCGGGCACCAGGGCGACCGCGGAGGCGTCCGGGCTCTCCGGCTTCCACAGGAACTCGCGCACCGCGAAGCGGTAGCGGTCGGTGGAGGCCAGGGTGACCGTGTCGCCCTCGATCTCGATGCGGACACCGGTCAGGACGGGCAGCGTGTCGTCGCGGCCCGCCGCGATGGCGACCTGCTGCACGGCGGAGGCGAAGACCTCGCCGGGGACCGTGCCCGTCGCGTTCGGCATCTGCGGGAGCGCCGGGTACTCCTCCACGGGCAGGGTGTGGAGGGTGAAGCGGGAGGAGCCGCAGACCACCGTGGCCCGCACACCGTCCGTGGAGATCTCCACCGGCCGGTTGGGCAGGGCACGGGAGATGTCGGCGAGCAGCCGGCCGGAGACCAGGACCGTGCCCTCCTCCTCGACCTCGGCCTCCACCGACACCCGTGCGGAGACCTCGTAGTCGAAGCTGGACAGGCTCAGCTGCCCGTCCTCCGCCTTCAGCAGCAGGCCGGCGAGCACAGGCGCCGGCGGACGGGCCGGGAGGCTGCGTGCCGCCCAGGCCACTGCCTCCGCGAGTACGTCGCGTTCCACCCGGATCTTCACGGTAAGCCGCCTCCTGCTGTTGCTTCTGAGTCGCTGCTGAGTCCTCCGACTCGGTGTCGCCGCCCGCTAAGAGGGGAAGGACACCGGAACCAGTCTGACGCACGGCAGTGACAGCAGATGCCTCTCGGGGTCAAATCGCCCCGGGAGGCGGTCGGGCCCGGGAGGGCGGGTTGTGCACAGGCCCCGCTTCGAAACGAATTCCGCGCTCTCTCTCGTCGTGGGTAGTAGTAGGGCCTGTGGATACCGTGGATAACCACGTTTGCCCAGCTCAGTGCGGAGGTTTTGTCCACGGTCCCTGTGGGCGGCCGCGGTGGACAACCCGGGGGGGCTGTGGAGGACGGGAAGTTCTGCACACCCCGCCCACAGCCCGGGGCCGGTTCTCCCCAGCTGCGTCCCCAGATTTCCGGCTCTTTCCCACATCCCGGTCCGGCAGCTTGATGTGATGGCTTTCACTCGACGCGGCGACCGGTTGCTCCGAGTTGCCGAACAGTGGACAGGGCTGTGGAGAAGCAGTGGATGGCTGGGGACAACGGCGCCCGGCCTGTGGGTTGCCGGTGGACAACTCGGTGAAGGGCCTGTGGATCCCCGCTTCGTCCACAGTCTATGGAGAGCGGTCGTCCACCAATCCACAGGCTGGTGAGCTGGGCTGATGAAGGGTCAGCCCCTCGGCCTGTGGACGCTGTTTGGACAACGTGGCGGTCCCCAGGTTGTGGACGGAAGAAAGTCCCCGGATCTGTGGAGGAGAGCCGTAACCCCGGGGCGGATTCGAACAGCGGGGACGGTCCCCGGAGAGCGCCGGGTGCGGGGGAAGGGCGGGCGCCGGCAGGCGGCGGCCGGGGCCGACT
>NZ_MUME01000072.1:0-326 GCF_002155915.1 Streptomyces thermovulgaris
AGGGCATGGAGGCAGGCGGAGGTAGCCTTCAGTGCACATACGAAGCGGGGCACATACGACGACGTCACGGGCGGAACGGCCGACCGACGCAAGGAGTGCACATGGCCGCGGTGGACATCTCGACCCACCCCGGGCACCTGGCCCGACGGTTGCAGCAGGCGCACCACCTGCTGTGGAACACGATGGTCTCCGAGGAGATCACCTCGCCGCAGTTCGCGGTCCTGAACGCGCTCGTCGCCGAGCCGGGGCTCGACCAGCGCACGGTGGGGGAGCGGGTGGGACTGGACCGCTCCACCACCGCCGAGGTGATCGGCAGGCTCGGCCGC
>NZ_MUME01000072.1:347-29565 GCF_002155915.1 Streptomyces thermovulgaris
GACGCACCGTTCACCGGCCGGCCCCCGGCCGGGGCCGCTCACCGGCCGGTGAGGACCACCCAGACCTGCCCCGGGGCGATGTGCACGGGCGTGCCGTCGGCGGCCGTGAACTCGGTGACGTCCGTCGCCCGCGCCCGCTTCCAGGTGACGTCGTGGATCCGCCCGTCGCGCAGCACCTGCGCCGTCCCGGAGCCCACGGTCTCGGTGTACGGGGTGGGGCTGCCGAGGGCGTCGTGCAGGGCTGACCGGCGTACCGTCACCTGCTGCACCACGACCGTCGCGGGCGTCAGCGGCGTGCCGTCGGCGGTGACGGCCGTCCTGCCGTCCATCGTCACCTGCCAGCCGTGCCGCCGCGCGGACCAGGTGAAGGTGAACCGGGCGGCCGGATAGCCGACCGTGTGCGAGGTCCTGGCCCGGCCGCCGGCCGGAGCCGGGCCGTGGCGGAGGCCGGTGGTCAGCGCGTCCGCGCCCGGTGCGGAGGCCAGGAGCCGCTCCGGGCGCAGATAGAGGTTGTGCGGGGCCGGGCGGCCGGCGGCCCGGAAGTAGGCGTCCGGTCTTCTCTCGGGCGTCTCGGCGGACAGCGGGGCCGTGTCGATCAGCGGCAGCAGTTTGCGCTGGGCGCCGGAGAAGGCGAGCACGGGACGGTCGAACTGGCGCAGCAGCTCCAGATCGGACTCGCGTGCGCTGCGCACCGGGCCGACGACCGGGGGCAGCTTCGTGGCGTAGACGGCCAGCAGCCGGCTCAGTCCGCCCTCGACCTGTTCGACGTACACCAGATCGGCGGCCTCGAGGCCGGTCTGGGGGCGGGCCCGGGCCACATTGTCGATCTTGACGGCGAGCACCGGACCGGTGCGGTCCGGTTTCCGTGCCGCCGTGGACGGCGGGCTCTGGGGGCGGTTTCCCGCACCGCGTCCGTCCTCGGAGGCGCCGTCGCCGCGGGCCGTGCATCCCACCGCCGGTGCCGACAGCAGCAGGGCCGCCGTCACGGCCTGTCGCATCAGCGCCCTTCGTCCCAAGTCCGCCATATGGCCCCCGTCCCTCTCTGTTTGTTCCAATTGTGGACTTAAACGTTCAAGAGTGGCCATACCCGTTCGTTTTTGATCGCGCGTGTCGGACTGGGCCGTTCGGCCCCCGCGGTTCGCCGGTTCGGGCTCGGGTACCCGGACGTGCGCGGGCGCACGGAGGCGCGGGACGGGTGGTGCGGGACGAGCGCGGCAGAGGACGCGCGGTACGCAAACGCGGCAGGGAAATGCGGCAGAGAAGGGGTGCGGCGCGATGAAGGCAGTGACCTGGCAGGGCAAGCGCGATGTGCGGGTGGAGGAGGTCCCCGACCCGGGGATCCAGGAGCCGACGGACGCCGTCATCCGGGTCACCTCGAGCGGCCTGTGCGGCTCGGACCTGCACCTGTACGAGGTGCTCACCCCGTTCATGACCCCCGGCGACATCCTCGGCCACGAGGCCATCGGCATCGTGGAGGAGGTGGGCTCACAGGTGCCGGATCTGAAGCCCGGCGACCGGGTGGTCGTACCGTTCCAGATCGCCTGCGGCCACTGCTTCATGTGCTCCGCGGGCCTGCAGACCCAGTGCGAGACCACCCAGGTCACCAGCGAGGGCATGGGAGCCGCCCTGTTCGGCTACACCCGCCTGTACGGAGCGGTGCCGGGCGCCCAGGCCGAATACCTGCGTGTACCGCAGGCGCACTACGGCCCGATGAAGGTGCCCGAGGGCCCGCCCGACGACCGGTTCGTCTACCTCTCCGACGTGCTGCCCACCGCCTGGCAGGCGGTCGCGTACGCCGATGTGCCGCGCGGCGGCACCGTGGCCGTGCTCGGCCTCGGCCCCATCGGCGACATGGCGTGCCGGATCGCCAAGGCACGCGGCGCCGAGCGGGTGTTCGGCGTGGACCTGGTCCCGGAGCGGCTCGCCCGGGCGCGCCGGCGGGGTGTGGAGACCTACGACCTGCGCGGCTTCCACCACGAGAAGGACCTGGTCGCCGCGATCCAGGACGAGACCGACGGGCGCGGCCCGGACGCCGTGATCGACGCGGTCGGCACCGAGGCGCACGGCAGCGCGGTCGCCCGGCTCGTCCAGCAGACCGCCGCGGTGATGCCGCGCGCCCTGAGCGGGCCGCTCGCCGAACGCTTCAGCGTGGACCGGCTCGCCGCCCTGTACACCGCCATCGACCTGGTGCGCCGCGGCGGCACGATCTCCCTTTCCGGGGTGTACGGCGGCTCGGCCGACCCGATGCCGATGCTCACCCTCTTCGACAAGCAGATCCAGATGCGGATGGGCCAGGCCAACGTCCGCCGCTGGAGCGACGAGATCATGCCCTGGCTGACGGACGAGGACCCGCTCGGCGTCGACGACTTCGCCACGCACCGCCTGCCGCTGTCGGACGCGCCGCACGCGTACGAGATGTTCCAGCGCAAGCAGGAGGGCGCCGTCAAGGTGCTGATGAAGCCCTGAAGACCGGCTGTCGCGCCGCGCGCCCGCCCGGGACGGACGCGACCACCGTCCACCTGGACCGGGCCCCGTGGTGGTGTCAGCCCTGTGCTGCTCGGCCTCCTTCCTGCTCGGACCATGCCGTCCGTGTCCTCCGGCCTTCCGCGGCTTTCGCGGTGCGCACGGCTTGCGTGGCCTCCTTTGCGGCTCCTACAGCTCCTTGATGCGGATGTCCCGGAAGGAGATCACGTCCGTCGTGCCGTGCACCTGCAGTCCGATGTAGCCGGAGGCGAACCGCCGCCCGTCCGTGCCCGGGTCGTCCGAGCGGGGCGGGGAGAACTCCTGGCCGCCGAAGTTCTCGAACTCGTTGATCAGCACACCGTTGCGGTAGACCGAGTAGTGCTGGCCGACCACGCGGATCTCGTAGTCGTTCCACGTGCCCTTCTCGGTGACACCGGCCCCGGCGAGCCCCACCCGGTCGAAGCCGTAGATCGAACCGGTCTTGTACATGTCCCCGTCGGGCCGGTCGAACACCTGCACCTCGTGCCCGTACTTGATGGCGACCCACTCCGGCCGCGACTCCTCCGGGTGGTCGTGGACCGACGGGAACCTCACGAAGACACCGGAGTTGGCGTTGCCGTTGCCCGGGGCGTCGTCACGCCACTGGAGGCGGAGCGAGAAGTCGCCGTACTTGCGCTTGGGGAACCACAGCATGCCCATGCCGTCCCTCGTGGTGCCGCTGGTGAGGGAGCCGTCGGGGTTCAGGGTGAACGAGCCGCCGCCCACGTGCTCCCATTGGGCGAAGGACTCCGCGGTGCCGTCGAAGATCGTGCGGTACCCGGTGTTCTGGCCGGGCCTGCCGATGCCGGACTGGCGGGCGGCCCGCTGAATGGCCCGGTACTCCCGCTGGTCGACGACGCCCTCTTTGAGCAGCCGGTCCAGGACCTCCTTCACATGCTTGAGGAACAGCGCCTGGGACGTCCACTCCTTCTCGTCCTCGATCAGCTCGTTGATCCGGCACCGGTTGTCGGTGACCCGGTTCGGCACACCCGAGTCCACCGTGCCGACGATCACCGTCAGCCGTTCGTCGTACTCGGGGCAGTTGGGCGCGGGCACTCCGCCGCTCGCCACCACCGTGAAGCTCACGGTCCGCGGCTCGGACGTGTTGCCCGCCTTGTCGCTCGCCCGGTACGTCACGGTGTGCCGGCCGGCCCGGTCGACGATCACCGGCGCGGTGTAGGTCAGATAGGGGCCGCCGTCGAGCGAGTACTCGATGTCCGCGACCCCGGAACCGCCCTCGTCGGTCGCGCTCACGGTCACCTTGGCGTGGCCGACGTACGCTCCGTCGGAGTTCCGCGTCCCGTCGACGGTCACCCCGGTCACCGGCGGGGTGGTGTCCTGCACGGGCGGGGCGACGACGGTGAACCGCACGCTCTTCTCCGGCGACACATTGCCCGCCTTGTCGGTGGCCCGGTAGCGCACGGTGTGCGTGCCGGGCTGATGCACCATCACCGGGCCGGTGTAGGGCTGCCAGGCGCCGGAGCCGAGCGCGTACTCGATCGTGTTGACCCCGGAACCGGTGTCGGAGGCCGAGACGGTCACCGTCGCCATGCCGACGTAGGCGCCGTCGGCGTTTTGCTCGCCGCTGACCGTCGCCGAGGTCTCCGGCGGCGTCGTGTCGTCCGACGGCGGGGCGACGACGGTGAACCGCACGCTCTTCTCCGGCGACACATTGCCCGCCCTGTCGGTGGCCCGGTAGTGGATCGTGTGGGTGCCCACCTGGTCCACGACGATCGGGGCGGTGTACGGCAGCCAGTCGTCCGGGGCGGTGCCGAGGGCGTACTGGATGCGGTCGACTCCCGATCCGCTGTCGGTCGCCTCGATGGTCACGCTCGCCGAACCGACGTACTCGCCCTGCGCGTTGCGGATGCCCTCCACGGTCGCCGAGGTCTCCGGCGCCGTGGTGTCCGAGCCGTCGCCCTCGGTCACCACCAGCACGCCCCGCATCTGCCCGTGGCCGGGAATGGTGCAGTAGTAGAGGTAGCGGCCCGGGGTGAGGACGACCTCGGCGGTGTGCCGGCCGCCCTGGGCGTCACTGGGGCTGGCGAGGATGTTGAGCTGGACGTCGCTGTTGTACTCCGGGTCGGAGGTCGCGAAGGTCAGCGTGTGCGGCATCCCCGTGGTGTTGCCGGTCGCCGCGCTGTTCTCGAAGACGATCGTGGCCGGTCCCGCCACCGCGGTCTCGGGTGCCGAGAGGTACCGGTCGATGGGGTCGCCGGCGGTCCAGGTGAGCACCTGGGGGGCGGCCGTCCGCGCCGGAGCGCCGGTCTGCCCGGCGGCGGACGCCGTCTGCAGGCCCAGCACCATCGCCAGGGCGGCCAGCAGGGCCGTCCACATTCCTCGTTGACGCAGTCGGTGTGTCACTGTGCGGTCCCCCTTGCCAGTTGGTCGGCGGCCGGCGTCGGCCCGCCGCCCGTGTAGGTGACGCGCCACAGCGCCGACTTGGAGTCCGAGGTGAAGAAACCGCGGCCGTAGTCGAGGACGTACAGCGCGCCGTCCGGACCGAACTTCCAGTCCATGAGGTTCTTGATGCCGTCGTTGCCGGTCGGAATGATCTTCTTCAGCGACTCCGAGTGCACCGGCAGCCCGCCCTTGTCCAGGGTCTTCGGGTCCATCAGGACGGCGTTGCGCGGCTGGTCGGCGTCGTAGAAGTCGCCGACGAACCACTTCCCGTCCCAGTACGAGGGCCACTTGACCTCGCTGGTGCTCGCCGCGTCGTACCGGTAGACCGGGCCGTTCATCGCGGCCTGCCCGCCGCCCTTGAGCCACGGCAGCCGGTAGGTGGCCTCCTCCTTGCGGTACGACGGGATCCCGTTCGCGTCACGCGGGTAGTCCGGGGCGCCGCCCTGGGGCGAGTACCAGATGTTGTTGCCGGTGACCGGCGGGAGGTTGACCAGTCCGTCGTTGTTCGGGGACTCGTTCCTCGGGTGGTCGCAGTCGTACCAGCCCAGCGGCTTGGACGGGTCGGGCAGGTTGCGGTCGCGGTAGGGCTGCTTGTTGCCCATGCAGTACGGCCAGCCGTGGTTGCCCGCTTTGGTGATGGCGGCGAACGTGTCGTACTTGGCCGGACCCCAGATGGGCGAGGGCTCGCCCGCGTCCGGGCCGACCCAGCCCGCGTACAGGATGTCGGTCCTCTTGTCGACGAAGATGCGCGCGGGGTTCCTGACGCCCATCACATAGATCTCACCGCGGGTCTTGCCGCCGCCCTCGTCGGTCTCCTTGCCGGTGAAGAGGTTGCCCTCGGGGATCGTGTAGGTGCCGTCGGGCTCCGGGTGGATGCGCAGGATCTTGCCGTTGAGGTCGTTGGTGTTGCCCGCGGTGCGGCGGGCGTCGGCGAAGGACACGCCCTTGTAGTTGGGCTGCGGGTTGTTGCCGGAGTAACCGTCGCTGAAACCGCTGGAGTTGGTGTCACCGGTGGCGATGTACAGATTGCCCTTGGAGTCCCAGGCCATCCCGCCGCCCGCGTGACAGCAGCTGTGCACCTGCACCGGCCACGTGAGCAGGACCTTCTCGCTGCTCAGATCCAGTTTCTGGGTGACGGGGTCGAGCGTGAAACGGGAGACGCGCCGCTCGGCCATGTGCGTCTCGCGGTTGACCCGGGAGTGGGGCGTGTAGTGCAGATACACCCAGCCGTTCTGCTCGAAGCGCGGGTCGAGCTCGATCCCGAGGAGACCCTCCTCGCTCTTGGTGAGCTCGTCGCCGCCGCCCTTGTTGCCGAAGACCGTCAGCTCTCCCGCCAGGGTGACCTTCCCGGTCTTCGGGTCGTAGATGTGGATCTGCCCCTTGCCCTTGCCGATGTCCGGGTCGTTCCAGTCGGTGACCACCGGCTGGAGGCGTCGGCGCCGCCGCGGCCGATGTAGAAGACGCGGCCGTCGGGGGCGGTGACCAGGCCGTGCGGCTCGCCGATCTGGTCGTTCTGCCCGGGCTGGTTGGGCGGGGTGAGACGTTCGGCCTTGTAGTGGGAGGCGATCGTCGCCTTGCAGTCGGCCTGCACCAGACGGGCGGTCCACAGCAGGGCGCCGCGCAGATGCTCGCGGAACTCCGTCTCGTCGTACGACGACACGGTGCCGCCCATGCCGGTGTAGAAGGAACGGCCGCCGTCGTAGTCGCGGCACCAGCTGATCGGATGGTCCCAGCCGTTGGCGCTCGCCCCCGGCTGGTACGTCGACTCGCGCACCCGGGCCACGGTGTGCACCGTGCCGGACGGGTTCTCGACCCAGTTGAACCACTGGTCGAAGCGCTTCCACTCCAGCGGCAGGTTCTTCGTCGCCGGGTTCTGCCGGTCGCCGACCTCGACGGTGGCCCGCTGGACGGTCTTCGGACTGGAGGAGGCCGGGCGGGCGCCGATGAGACCGGTGAACCAGTCGGAGTACGGTTCGGCGCGCGCCGCGTCATGGATGCCGACGAAACCGCCGCCCGCCTCCATGTAGGCCTCCAGGCCCGCCTCCTGGGCGGGGTCGAGGACGTCGCCGCCGCCGGTGAGGAACACGATCGCGTTGTAGCGGCCGAGCCGCTTGGCGTCGGTGAAGACCGAGGCGTCGTCGGTGGCCTCGACCCTGAAGCGCTCCCGCGCCGGTCCGGACAGGCCGATCCGCTCGATCGCCTCGATGCCGGCGTTCACCACCGGCGACTCCTCGCCGGGCGCGGCGGAGCCGTAGAAGATCAGCACTCGTGCGTTCGGGCTGCCCGGTGGTGATGCGATCGACATCGCGGCGGACGGCGTCCCGGGATCCGGGCGTGCGCTCGCGGCGGGAGCCGAGAGCAACCCGGCCGCCAGGGCCCCCGCGGCGACCGCGGCCGACCAGATCCGTCTCGTCCGTCCCGTCCGCCGGGTCGTGGTCGGTGCCGGTGTTCTTCCGTGTACGGGATGTCGATGTGCTGTGAACCGCATGTGGTCACCCACCCTCCTCGGTCACGGCAAACGCCAAGGAAGCTAGACCCCTTTGCGCGGTCCGCCAATAGGTACGGCCGGATTTCAACAAACTTTGTCCTGAGTGTGGATAAACGGCCGCAGGGCGGGTAGCTTCGCGGAGTCCGGTTAACTTCCTTACAGAACTGGGGAGTTGAGGCAGCGGCATGGACAGACGCGGTTTCAACCGGCGGGTGCTGCTGGGCGGTGCGGTCATGGCGACAACGTTGTCCCTGGCTCCTGAGGCGGTGGCCGAGGCCGCCGCCAGTACGGCCGCCCTGCCGCGCACCGCGCCGGCCGGGGGCGAGGTCAAGCACATCAGGATGTACGCCGAGAAGCTCCCCGACGGACAGATGGGCTACGGCCTCGAGAAGGGCAGGGCGACGATCCCCGGCCCGCTCATCGAACTCGTCGAGGGCGACACCCTGCACATCGAGCTCGAGAACACCACGGACGTGGCCGTGAGCCTGCACGTCCACGGCCTGGACTACGAGATCTCCAGCGACGGCACCAGGCAGAGCCGGAGCCATGTGGAACCCGGCGAGACCCGCACCTACACCTGGCGCACCCACACCCCCGGCCGGCGCAAGGACGGCACCTGGCGGGAGGGCAGCGCGGGCTACTGGCACTACCACGACCACGTGGTCGGCACCGACCACGGCACCGGCGGCGTCCGCAAGGGGCTGTACGGAGCGGTGATCGTCCGCCGCAAGGGCGACATCCTGCCGGACCGCACGCACACGATCGTCTTCAACGACATGCTCATCAACAACCGCTCGCCGCACACCGGCCCGGACTTCGAGGCCACGGTGGGCGACCGCGTCGAGTTCGTGATGATCACCCACGGCGAGTACTACCACACCTTCCACATGCACGGTCACCGCTGGGCCGACAACCGCACCGGCCTGCTGACCGGCCCCGACGACCCCAGCCGGATCATCGACACCAAGATCGTCGGTCCGGGGGACTCCTTCGGCTTCCAGGTGATCGCGGGGGAGGGGGTCGGCGCGGGCGCATGGATGTACCACTGCCATGTGCAGAGCCACTCCGACATGGGCATGGTCGGTCTGTTCCTGGTGAAGAAGCCGGACGGAACGATCCCGGGTCACGACCCGCACGACCACTGACGGATCCGCCCGGTGCGGACCGGCGGATCCGGCCGCCCGGAACGCTCCCACGACCCGCTCCGCCCGGGGCTATGCTGATCACAACCGCCGGGTGAGGAGTCCAGAAGTGACGGAGACAGCGTCGCGTCCCACGTTGGAGGCCGTGGCCGCGCGGGCGGGAGTGTCACGTGCCACCGTGTCCCGGGTGGTGAACGGCGCGAACGGGGTCCGGCAGCCTCTGGTCGAGCGGGTGCGCCGGGCCGTGGAGGAACTCGGGTACGTGCCGAACCAGGCAGCCCGCAGCCTGGTGACCAAGCGGCACGACGCCGTCGCCGTGATCATCGCCGAACCGGAGACCCGGATCTTCGCCGACCCCTACTTCGGGCTGCAGCTGCGCGGCATCAGCAAGGAGCTGACGGCCCATGACACCCAGCTCGTGCTGCTGCTGACGGAGGGGCGCGACGACTACGCCCGGGTCGGACGCTATCTGGCCGGCGGTCATGTCGACGGCGCGCTCGTCTTCTCACTGCACCTCGACGACCCGCTGCCCGAGATGATCCAGCGTGCCGGGGTGCCGACCGTGTTCGGCGGACGGCCCGGCTGGAGCGACGGCACGCACAAGGTCGTCTACGTCGACAGCGACAACCGGGGCGGCGCCCGGGAGGCCGTACGGCATCTGGTCGGCCTCGGCCGGACCCGGATCGGGCACATCACCGGCGCCCTCGACCAGACCTCGGCGGTGGACCGGCTCGACGGCTACCGGGACGTCATGGGCGACGCCGACCCCCACCTGATCGTGGAGAGCGACTTCACCCCCGCGGGCGGCGAGCGCGCCATGCGCACCCTTCTCGACCGCTGCCCCGACCTCGACGCCGTGTTCGCCGCCAACGACCTCACCGCCTCCGGCGCCCTGCGCGTGCTGCGCGAGCGCGGACTGCGGGTGCCCGAGGACGTCGCCGTGGTCGGCTTCGACGACATGCTGCCGGTGGCCGAGCAGACCGAACCGCCGCTGACGACCGTCCGGCAGAACATCGAGGAGATGGGCCGGCTGATGGCCCGCCTGCTGATGCGCGGACTGGACCGCGGCGACTCCGGCGGGACCATGGACGACCTGCCGCACAGCGTGGTCCTGCCGACGACCCTGGTACGGCGCGCCTCCGCCTAGGAACCGGCCTCCGCCCGGGAACGGTCCGGCGGACCTGTCACCGGCTCATGTCCGGCCCGTGTCCGGCGGATCGAGCCGGGCGCGGGGCCGGGCCGTGCCGGGCCGGTGGCCGGGAGCGCGTGGCCGTGCCCCGGCGGAGTTCCTGGGAGGGCTTGCCCTGTCGTGGGGCGGGCCGGAGGCTGGGATCATGCAGGTGAACCATCTCGGTCTGCCGGTGCGCGACGAACAGGCCAGCCGGCGCTTCTACTGCGAGTACTTCGGGTTCGACCCGGCCAGTGCACAGCGTTACGAGGACGGCACGGTGATCGTCCGCAACGCCGCCGGCTTCGATCTCGCCCTGCACACGGTGCCCGGCGGGATCGGCCCGCTGCCCGACTTCCTGCACTTCGGCTTCCGGCTGCCTGAACCGGCACAGGTGCGGTCGCTGCTCGACCGGCTCGCCGCCGACGGCGTCGAGATCGTCGAGCGGTTCGACGAGCCCGGCCACGTCTCCTTCAAGTGCCTGGATCCGGACGGTCACCGCATCGAGGTGTACTGGGAGGCGCCGGCGCCCGGGCAGTGATCCGCAGGACGGCGGAGAGAGCCGGGGCCGGAGCCGTGTCGCGGCACCGGTGACGGTGCCCCGGCGGACAGGGGCCGGCTCGTCCGCCGTGCTCGGACGGCCACGGCCCGGAAGCCCTCGGGGCGTTGGCCCGCCCGCTTTGCTTCGTCGCCTCTCCGCCGACGGGCGACTTCCGCTTCCGATCGGCGGGTTCGTTCACCCGAGCCGGCGTTTCCGGGCGCCGTCAGCCCTGCTGGACGCGGATGACGGGTTCGTGGGTGACGGGGAAGTTCACCGAGCGGGCGATGAAGCACACGGCCGGTACGTCGCCGTGCAGCGCGCGGGCTTTCTCCGCCATCGACGCCTCGGCGACGGTCACCTCGGGGCGCAGGACGACCTCGGTGAACCGGCCTCCGCCACCGGTCTCGTCCATGGTCATGACTCCGTGGGCGTGATCCCGGTAGTCGGTGACGACGACCCCGCCGGCCGCGCAGAAGTGCAGGTACCAGAGCATGTGGCACTGGGCCACGGAGGCCACGAGCAGCTCCTCGGAGTTCCAGCGCGCGGGGTCGCCGCGGAAGGCGGGGTCCGAGGAGGCGGCGATCACGGCCTTGCCGTCCGCCCGTACCTCGTGGTCCCGGCTGTAGGACCGGTAGCCGTCCGTGCCGGATCCGAGGTTGCCCGTCCACTGGACCGTGACGTCGTAGGTGTGCGTCGTCCTCATGGCCCGAGTCTAGGGATGCTGCGGGAGCGCGGTACGAGCCGGTGCCCCGGCGGGCCCGCCGGGAGCTTCACGGGCCCTCGGGCGGTGGCCGTACAGGCGTGTGTCCTGCCGCGCGGAGGCGGCAGGACACACGAGGGGAGGAAAGCACGGGACGGGCGGCAGGGCCCGCAGAGGAGCTAGACGGCGACCACGTTGTCCCGCACCCGCATCCGCTCGCCCAGGAATCCGCCCAGGGCGGTGAGCAGGGACAGCCCGATCAGCAGCAGGACCACCGGCCAGGAGGCCCCGTCGAAGGTCCCCAGCAGCGCGGACGCCAGGAAGGGCAGGAAGCCGGTGAGGGCGCCCGCGAGGTTGTAGGCCAGGGCCACACCGCTGTAGCGCAGGCGTGCCGGGAACAGCTCGGCGAGCAGCGCCCCGGACACCGCGTAGGCCACGGAGAGCGCGCCGATGCCGGCGGCCATGGCCAGCACGACCACCACGGGGTTCTTGGTCTCGACCAGCCAGAAGACGGGGAAGGCGAGCAGCGCGGTGAGCAGACCGCCCCACACCGTGACCCGGCCGGGGCCGAAACGCTCGGCCACCCGTCCCATGACGAGGATCACCGCGATCTGGGCGACCGCCGCCACCAGCGTTCCGTTGACCATGAGGGAGCGCGACAGCCCCAGGGTGTCGGCACCGTAGCTGATCATGAACGTGGTCAGCAGATAGAACCCGCCGACGCCCAGGGTCGCCGAGGCCATCGCCACCAGCAGGCGCCCCCACGCCTGGCGGAAGACGTCCAGGGCCGGGACCTTGGCCCGCTCGTCCTGCTTGAGCATCTCGTCGAACAGCGGCGACTCCTCCACCTTGCGGCGGATGTAGACGGCGATGCCCAGCAGCGGGAAGGCGGCCAGGAACGGCAGACGCCAGCCCCAGGAGTCGAAGGACCCGGACGGGAGAAGGAGCACCAGGGCGAAGGCCCCGGAGGAGAGCAGCGTGCCGACCGGCGAACCGATCTGCGGCAGCGCGGCATAGCGGCCCCGCTTCTCCGGCGGCGCGTGCTCCACGGCCAGGGTGACGGCGCCTCCCCACTCCCCGCCGACGGCGATGCCCTGCAGCAGCCGCAGAAGCACCAGCAGCAGCGGCGCCGCGACACCGATGGCGGCGTAGCTCGGCAGCACACCGATCAGACCGGTCGCCACACCGATCATCACCACGGTGATCAGCAGGGCCGGCCGCCGTCCCATGCGGTCGCCCAGCCATCCGAAGACGAGGGCGCCGACCGGCCGGGCCGCGAACCCGACTCCGAAGGTCGCGAAGGCCGCCAGGGTGGCCGCGGCGGGATCGAGCGTGGTGAAGTACAGCCGGTTGAAGACGAGGGCGGCGGCCGTGCCGAAGAGGAAGTAGTCGTACCACTCCAGTGCCGTGCCCACGAAGGCTGCGAAAGCGACCCGGGCGGCATCCTGGCCGGTGACGACGGCCGACGTCCCCGGAGGCGTGGCCCCGGGGGCGGTCTGCTCCGTCTTGCTCATGTCGTGCTCCTTGCGTGCGGCCGCGACGAGGCGGTCGTGGGAAGAGGGCCGTTCACTGCGGTGAGGTCCGCGATCGTGTCGGCGCCGTGGACGCACGCACCGGCCACGAAGGTGGCCAGGACGTCGATGGCACCGATCCGACTGCTGTCGATACCGACGGGGTCGTCGGAAAGTATGACAAAATCGGCGTATTTGCCGGGGGTGAGGCTGCCGCGCCGGTCCTCGTCGTGGGAGGCCCACGCGGCGTCGAGGGTGTAGGCGCGCAGCGCCTGCTCCGCGGTCACCCGCTCGTCGGGACCGAGGACGACGCCCGCCCGGCTCAGCCGCTCCACCATGGACTGCATGCCGAGCAGCGGGGCGCCCGGGGCGACCGGCCGGTCGGAGCTTCCGGGCACCCGGAGCCCCCGGTCCAGGAACGAGCGGTGGCGGTACAGCCACGGAAGGCGCGCGGGACCGAGCGCCTCGGCCATGGTGTCGCCCACGGCGTACAGGAAGTGGGCCTGCGGCACCGGCACCACGCCCAGCTCGGCATAGCGGTCCAGCTGGTCGGGACGGACCACCCCCGAGTGCTCGATGCGGTGCCGCACATCGGGGCGGGGCAGGACGCGCTGCGCCTCGGCGAAGGCGTCCAGGGCCAGGTCGACGGCGCTGTCGCCGATGGCATGGGCGGCCACCCGCCAGCCGGCGCGGTGCGCGTCGACGACGAGCCGGTGCATCCGCTCCGGTCCGTCCTGCAGGACGCTCGAGGTGTGGTCGTGCCCGCAGAACGGCTCCGAGACGGCGGCCGTCCGCCCGATCAGCGACCCGTCCAGCCAGATCTTCATCGGGCCCAGCCGCAGCCAGTCGTCGCCGAAGCCGGACCGCAGCCCCAGGTCGATCCCGGTGGTGATGCCGTCGTCGGGGTGCGCGCGCAGCGCGTGCAGATTGTCGGAGGCCACCATCAGCTCGACCCGGGTGCGCAGGGTGCCGCGCTCACGGGCCAGCTGATAGGCCGCGGCCTCGACGGGGCTGCGGCCTGTCAGGCCGGTCCCGATCCCGGCCTCCACCACATGGGTGAGCCCCTCGGAGGCGTAGACGGCGCTCGCCCGGCCGAGGGCGTCGGCCAGCTCGCCCACCGGATACGGCATCACCAGATCGGTCACCAGGGACTGGGCTCTCTCCTGGAGCAGCCCGGTCGGCACGCCCGCCTCGTCGCGCACCACGACCCCGCCGTCGGGCACGACCGCGGTGCCGTCGAGGACACCGGCCCGCCGCAGCACCTCGCTGCTGACCGCGCACATGTGCCCGGAGCGGTGCTTGAGCCACACCGGACGCCCGCCGCCCGCCCGGTCCAGGTCGGTGCGGTGCGGATGCGCGCCCAGGACGGTGTCGTCGTAGCCGGAGCCCACGATCCAGGCGTCGGCCGGAAGGGCGGCCGCCCGGCGGGCGACGGCGTCGTGGATCCGGGCCGGCGTGGTCGCCTCGCTCAGGTCGAGTTCGTCCAGGGACTGGCCGAACCAGGCCATGTGGTTGTGGGCGTCGCCGAACCCGGGGACGACGACCGCGTCGTGGCAGTCGAGCGTGGTGCGGGCGGGCAGGTGCCGCACCGTGTCGTCCAGGCCCACGATGCGTCCGGAGAGGACGCCGAGGGTGCGGGCACGGGGATGTCGGTCGTCCACGGTGCGGATGCGGGCGTTGAGCAGTTTGAGATCGAGCATGGGGAGCTTCCGAAGGGAGAGGGGGGCCCGGACGGCGGTGGTCAGGCCAGGTTCTGCAGCCGGGTCAGCGGCAGGTCGGCGGCGTGGTGGACGTCGACCGGACGCCCGTCGACCAGGACCGCGCCGGGCGTCGTGGGCACCGTGACCTCGGGGACGGCGGTGTTGGCGACCATGTCGGCCCGGGTCAGCCCCCGGCTGCCGCGCAGGGCCGTGTACCGGACCCCCTTCGGCAGCGCCGCGGCGGCGGCACGGTCGTCCAGGCACGCCTGGGAGACGAAGACCGTCGACAGCCGGCGCGGAGCCCCGCCCAGACCGCCGAAGTAGGGCCTCATCACCCGCGGCTGGGTCAGCCGGGTCGAGCCGGAGCCCGACCCGGACAGCCCCCAGGCCACGAACCCGGACTTGAGCACCAGCTCCGGCTGCGCACCGAAGGTCACCGGACGCCACAGCACGATGTCGGCGAGCCGGCCGGGCCGCAGCGAACCGACGTCGGCGGCCATGCCGTGGGCGATCGCCGGATTCAGCGTGATCTTGGCCAGGTAGCGCAGCACCCGTTCGTTGTTGACGGTCTCCGGGCCCGTCTCCCCCGCCAGGTGGGCCTGGACATGGGCGAGCTGCCAGGTGCGGCGCGCGGTCTCGGCGATACGGCCCATGCCCATGGAGTCGGAGTTGACGATGCTGATCGCGCCGAGGTCGTGCAGGGCGTTCTCGGCGGCGATGGCGTGCTCGCGCACCCGGCTCGCCGCGATGGACCGGTCGCTGTCGACCCCGTGGTGGCCGCGGTGCACCGTCAGCGTCATGGGCAGCAGCTCGGCGACGGTCGCCGGGGTCAGCGGCAGGGTCGGCGTGGTGGAGGAGGTGAGCACATGCGGCTGGGAGACGATCTCCAGCAGGTCGGGGTGACCACCGCCTCCCTCGACGTGGTAGGCGTGCACGGTGCGCCCGCGGGTGGCCGACAGCGTGTCGGCCAGGTAGCCGGACTCGTTGAGGGTGTCCGTGTGCAGGGCGACCGGCAGATCGGCCTGCTCGGCGACGCCCAGGCAGGTGTCGACGATCCGGGGAGTCGCCCCCCAGTCCTCGTGGATCTTGAACCCGCCGGCCCCGGCGAGCACGGCGCGCTCCAGCAGCTCCTGCGAGGACGAGGAGCCCCGGGCCAGGAACGCCACATTGACCGGGGCGTCGCGCCAGCCCTCGATGAGGCTGTGCAGATTGTGGGCCGGGTTGGCGCCCACGTCCCACACCCCGCCGATGCCCATGCCCACCACGGAGGTGACACCGGCGGCGAGCGCCGCGGGGACCACTTCGGGGCTGGAGAGATGGACATGGGAGTCCACCACACCGGGGGTCGCAAGGAGCCCCTCGCCCGTGATCATCGCGGTGTGGGAGTCGACGACGAGTTCCACGCCGTCGGTGGTCCGCGGGTTTCCCGCCCGTCCCACGCCGACGATGCGGCCGTCCTTGACCCCGATGTTCGTCTTGCGGATCCCGATCAGCGGGTCCATGACGACCACGCCCAGGATCACCAGGTCCAGCGCGCTGTCGCGCGGGGCCCGGCCGGTCACGAGCAGACCGTCGCGGGCCGTCTTGCCGCAGCCCCCGAGCAGCTCCTCGCCGGGCTCGGTGTCGTCGCCCTCGACCTGGACCCACAGATCGGTGTCGGCCAGCCGGATCCGGTCGCCGGTGGTCGGGCCGTACAGGGACGCGTAGGCGTCCCGGGACATCCGGCTCATCGGTCTCCTCCCCGGCCTTCTTCGCGGCCTTGTGTTCGTCCTCCCGCGTGCTCTTCCGTCCGGCGTCCTCCCGCGTGCCCTCCTGCCTGTTCTCCTGCCTGGTCTTCTGTTCGTTCTCCTCCGCGTGCCACCGCGGTGACGGTCAGGGTCCGCCCGGGGGCGAACCGGAGGGACGTCCCGGCCGGGATGTCCAGCCGGTGGCCCCGGGCGGCCTCCCGGTCGAAGTCCAGGGCGGCGTTCGTCTCCTCCAGCGGGAAGTGGGAGGAGACCCAGATCTCCCGGGGGCCGCGGTTGGTGATGTCCAAGGTGATGCGCGGGCGGCCGGGGGCGAGCTCGGTCTCGCCGCCGGCGACCAGCACCGCGCCGGGACCGGTGGCCCCGGCCGGCCCGAACGGCTCGGGAACGTGCACCAGGCTGGAGCCGTGCGGGAAGAGGGCCTCGATCTGGATGCTGGGCACGGCCTCCGCGACGCCCGGCAGCAGCCGGTCGCGCGGGACGACGTCACCGGCGCGCTCGACGACGGTCTCGAGCGGAGTGCCGTCCCAGGCCATCTCGAGGATCTCGTCGCACACCAGGGCGATGGCCTCCGTGGCGCCGAGCAGCGCTCCACGCGCCAGCCGCCGACGTGCGAGTTCGGCTGCCGAGAACAGCGTCAGCCTCTCCTGTTCACGTGGGGTCAGATGCACAAGTCACTTCCCTGGAGATCAAGCGCGACCCAGGGGGTGCGCATGGGGGATGCACAGCACAATGCCGGGGAAACACGGTGCAAACAATGGTGAAAAGCCCCCGGAGTGAAGGGCCCATAATGTGCACATGCACAATCCGCCGTCCCCGGACCCCCTCGCAGCCGCCTCCCCGGCCCCGCTGGAGCCGGACGGCGCCACACCGGTCTCCGCAGAGCTGCGCACCCTCGTCCGTGACTGCCTGGACGACCTGGACAGCCTGGTCGCCCGCTATGTCGCGGAGGTCTCCTCCTTCGAGGGATACGAGTCCACGGTCACCTCCGACGACCTGCGCGACACCGCGCGTGCCTGCTTCGAACTGCTCCTCCGGCTGATCGGCGGCCTGCCGCTGTCCGAGGAACTGCGCGAGGTCCCGGCACGGCTGGGCCGCCGCCGCGCCGACCAGGGCGTGCCGCTGGAGCAGCTCCTGCGGGCGGTGCGCATGGACTTCCGGGTGCTGTGGACCGCGATGACGGAGCGCACCGGTCCGGCCGGCCTGCCGGAGCTGACACGCGGCGCGGTCCGGGTGTGGGAGGCCGTCGAGTTCCACACCGTCCAGGTGCACGCCGCCTATCTGGACCAGATCGCCGTGCAGGCCCGCGAGCGGGAGCGGGAACGGACCGCCCTCATGGGCAGGCTGCTGTCGTCGGACGGCCGCGACCAGCGGCTCGTCACCCAGGTGGCGACCCTTCTCCAGGTGAGCACGCAGGCGGACTTCACCGTGGCGGTCGCGCCTCCCGGCTTTCAGCAGGGGCTGCGCAGAGCGGTCTCGGCCCTGCCGACCGGTCGGATCACCCATCTGCAGCAGCACAACGGCATGCTGGTGCTCGTGGCCAAGCTCCCGCCCGGGGAGCACCACCCGGTGCCCTCCTGGCTGGACGGTGTGCCGTGCGCGGTCGGCCCGGTGGCACGCGGACTGGCCCGCGTCCCCGACGTGGTCCGGATGGCCGAGGCGATCGCCGCGACCCTGGACGGCGGGACGACGGGCCCCGTCACCCTGAGCGAGGCGTGGATGCCCGTGGCCGCGGCACGCCTGGGCACGATGGCGGACGCGCTGGCCGACGCGGTGCTGTCCGGTCTGGACCCCCTGCCCCCGCACGAGCGGGAGCGGCTGCTGACGGCCGTGGCCACGTACTGCGCGACCGGGTCCATCGCGGAGACCGCCCGGGTGCTGTACTGCCACCGCAACACCGTGCTCAACCGGCTGAACCGGTTCACGGAGCTCACCGGCTACCGGGCCACCAGCCCCGAGGAGGCGGCCACCGTCCTGTTCGCCCTGCACTGCGCCCGAAACCGGGACGGACAGGGCCCCTCCGGCGGATCCGGCAGGCCCCAGGACCTCACGTCCACCACGTCCACGGCGAGGCGTTCCTGATCACCGCGGAGATCGCCGCGGAGCGGGCGTCACGGACGCCGCCGGACGGCGAGGGCCGCTGCGTCCCCGGCCTCACCCGGGGGAGACGAAGCCGGACTCGTACGCCGCGATCACCGCCTGGGTGCGGTCCCGTACGCCGAGCTTCGCCAGGACGGAACTCACATGGGACTTGACGGTCTCGGTCCCCACCACCAGATGCACGGCGATCTCCGCGTTCGACAGGCCGCGCGCCATGAGCCGCAGCACCTCCCCCTCCCGCTCGGTCAGCGCGGCACGCTCCAGGGCCGTCCGGGCCGCGGCGTTGCCGTACTCCCTGCCGAACGAGGCGGCCAGCTGCCGTACCGCCGCCGGGAACAGCAGGGAGTCGCCCTCGGCCACCAGCCGTACGGCGTGCACGATCTCCGCCGGCCGCGCCCGCTTGAGCAGAAAACCGTCGGCGCCCGCGCGCAGCGCCCCGTACACGTACTCGTCGTTCTCGAAGGTCGTCACCACGACGATCTTCGGCGGGTCCGGCACCGTGCGCAGCACGGCCCGCGTGGCCTCGATGCCGTCCATCAGCGGCATCCGTACGTCCATGGCCACGACATCGGGGCGCAGCCGCCGTACCAGCGGGATCACGGCGGCCCCGTCGGCCGCCTCACCCACCACCTCGATGTCCGGCTGGGCCTCCAGCACGGCCCGCAGACCGGCCCGTACCAGCGGCTCGTCGTCGACCAGGAGAACAGTGATCGGCACCCGATCAGCCTAGGGGACGTCGTTCGGATCAAGCCGCAGGCCGCGGGGTTCGGCACGCGCCCCCACTGCCCTGGACGGGCGTGGGGGCACCCCGAGCGGCGTTGTCGTCACTCGCCGGCGCTCCGCGTCGGCTCCCTCCTCCGCCTTGCGTCCGCACGCACCGGACCCCGCTCACCCCGGTCACCGGGCACCGTCCGCCGGAGCCGGCCCGATCCGAACGACCCCCCCGGTGCCCTGCTCCCCGGCACCGGACCGGCCCAGTGCCCGGCTCCCGGCACCGGATCACCGCAGCGGCAGGTCGACGTGCAGCAGCCACTGGTCGCCGTCCCGTCCCGCCCGGGCCTCGCCGCCGAGCAGTGCGGCCCGCTCGCGGATCCCGCGCAGCCCGCTGCCGACGCCCGTGCCGGTCACCGGGGTCTGCGCGGGCAGCGGATTGCGCACCTCGAGGCGGAGCCGTGCCTCCTCCACGGCGATGCGCACACCGATCCGGACGGGGCCGGCGTGCCGCAGCACATTGGTGAGGCCCTCCTGGAGCATCCGGTAGGCCTCGCGGGAGACCGGCCCCGGAACGCGCTCCAGCGGCCCGGTCACCTCGGCGTCCACCCGCGCGCCCGAGGACCGCGCGGAGTCCAGCAGACGGCCCGCCTCGTCCAGAGCCGGACGGGCGCCGGCCGGCTGCCCCGTCTCGCGCAGCACGAGCAGGACCCGTTCCAGGTCCTCCAGCGCGGCCCGTCCCGTCTCCTCGATGGTCTCCAGCGCCCGGCCGGTGAAGTCCGGGTCGCCCGCCGTCCGGGCGGCACCCGCCTGCACCACGGCCAGAGTCAGCGCATGACCGAGGCTGTCGTGCAGCTCCCGTGCGATGTGATTGCGCTCCAGCAGCTGCTCGGTGCGCTGCTCCAGCGCGGCCAGACGCTCCTTGAGCGACGGCCCGAGCAGCCGGCGGGCGGCCCGGGCCATGAGCGCGCCCGCCCCGGCGACGAACAGGATCAGCACCAGCACGGGCACCGGTGCCGGCAGGGCGTACGCCCAGCCCCTGCCGGAGACGTGCAGGAACAGGGTGGAGACCTTGGGCGTCCCGAAGGCCGCCCCGACCAGCGACAGCGCGCACGCCAGCAGCTCGTTGGACACCAGCGCGACGACGAGCCCGGCCTCCATGCGCAGGACCATCCAGGCACCGGTCCTGGCCCGGTCGCTCCACGAGGCGGAAGGGACGGCGGAGACCCCCGGGTCCTCGTCGGTCCGCACCCGCGCGTGCGGACCGGGGAACAGCATCAGCCGCGCCTGCAGCCCCTCCGCACGGCGCATCGAGGGCACCATGGCGGCGGCCAGGACCAGGGGGAGGGGAACGACCCCGATCAGCACCCGTTCGCCCGGCGACAGGCCGACCAGTCCCGGATGGACCAGGGCGCAGACGAACGGCACGAACGCGCCCACCAGCATGTGCAGCCAGCGGGTGTACGTCACCGCACGGGTCAGCGGCAGCAGGAGGCCCGACATGCCGCCGTCCTGGCAGAGCGCCCGGAGCCGGCGTCTCCCCCGCACGGGGGAGACGGTCTCCTCCGGCGGGGGGAGGCCCGCCCGCGCGCCGTCCGGCCACGCTGACGCCATGAGCAGCATCGACCTCGAAGACCTCACCAAGGAGTACGGCAGCACCCGGGCCGTCGACCGTCTGACGTGCACCGTCGAGCCGGGCCGGGTCACCGGGTTCCTCGGCCCCAACGGCGCCGGCAAGTCCACCACCATGCGCCTCGTCCTCGGCCTGGACCACCCCACCTCCGGCACCGCCACGATCGGCGGCCGTCCCTATGCGACGCTGCGCGAGCCCCTGCGCACGGTCGGCGCCCTGCTGGACGCACAGGCGGCCCACGGTTCCCGCACCGCCCGGGACCACCTGCGCTTTCTCGCCGTCAGCAACCGCATCCCGGCCCGTCGCGTGGACGAGGTCCTCGAGGAGACCGGTCTTGCCGCGGTGGCGCGCCGCCGCATCAGAACCTTCTCGCTCGGCATGCGCCAGCGCCTCGGCATCGCCGCCGCGCTCCTCGGGGATCCGCCCGTCCTCATCCTGGACGAGCCCGTCAACGGCCTCGACCCGGAGGGCATCGTCTGGATCCGCGATCTGCTGCGCCGGCTCGCCCGCGAGGGCCGTACGGTCCTGGTCTCCAGCCATCTGATGAACGAGACCGCGGTCCTCGCCGACCACCTCGTCGTCCTCGGCCGGGGCCGGCTCCTGGCGGACGTCCCCACCCAGGACTTCATCGAACAGCACAGCCCTCCACGCGCACGCGTGCGCACCGACGATCCCGCGCGGCTGCGGGCCACGCTGCTGGCCGAGGGATACACGGTGCAGGAGGACGACGGCCGGTGGGTGGTCGAAGGCGCCAGAGCCGGGGAGGTCGGAGCCGTCGCCGCCCGCGAGGGCATCCCCCTTCTCGAACTCACCGACGAACGCGCCTCCCTGGAGCAGGCCTATTTCGCCCTCACCGCGGACGAGGCGGAGTACACCGCCGCGGCTCCCGCATCCCCGACCGTCCCGCAGGAGGCATGACCATGTCCGTCACCGCTGTGCTCCGCTCCGAGTGGATCAAGATCAGGTCGGTCCGGGCGAGCTTCGGATCGCTCCTCGCGATCCTCGTCGTCACGCTGCTCTTCACCCTGCCCCTCTACGCCACGGAGGGCCAGGCGGAGGCGGGCAGCGACGGGGATGTCGTCTTCGGAGCCTTCCAGGCGATCTACTTCGCGCAGATCGCCGCGATCGCCTTCGGGGCCGTCGCCGTCTCCTCCGAGTACGCGAACGGTGCCCTGCGGGTCTCCCTGTCGGCCGTACCGAACCGGAGCCTGTTCTACGGGGCCAGGACGACGGTCGTGGCCGCAGCCGCCCTTCTGGTGGGGCTCGTCACCGCGTTCACCACGTTCCTGGTGGGCCAGGCGCTCCTGGGGGAGGACGCCATCGGTCTCGGTGAGCCGGGAGCGCTGCGGGCCTGCGTCGGCGCGGGCATCCACCTCGCGCTGCTGGCCCTGTTCGCCGCGGGACTCACGTTCCTGCTGCGCAGTGCCGTCCTGGTGCTCGGCCTGCTCGTCCCGTTCATCCTGATCGTGTCCTTCGTGATCGGGGACGCCGCCGGAAAGGCCGTCGAGTTCCTTCCGGACCGTGCCGGACAGCAAGTGCTGTACCAGCAGACCCCGGCAGGCGGCATCGGCCCGTGGCCGGGGCTCGCCGTGACGGCGCTGTGGGCGGCGGCCGCGCTTCTGGCCGGCCTGTGGGCGGTGCGTCGCCGCGACGCCTGACGTCCTGTCACCCGCCCCGGAAGCACGGCGACCGGGGCGGGAGCTTTGCGAACGGCGGTGAACGGCGGTGAACGGCGCGTTCATGGCGTGAAGTGCGCGTCCACGGCGCGTTGATCGAACGTTTTGCGCCGCCCGGCACGATCCCGGGCATGCACCTCGAGACGATCAGCCCGAACGACAGCACCTGGCAGGACCAGGCCCTGTGCGCGCAGACCGGGGCCGACTTCTTCTTCCCCGGACCGGGCAGCTCGGTGCGGGAGGCCAAGCGCATCTGCTCCCTGTGCGAGATGCGCGCGGCCTGCCTGGAGTACGCCCTGGAGAACGACGAACGCTTCGGCATCTGGGGCGGCCTGTCCGAGCAGGAACGCCGGGCCCTGAAGCGCGCCGACGACTGACGGCCGGTCAGGTCCCGGTCCGCGCCGCCAGCCGTGCCCTGCGCGCCGCCAGCCTCTCGTCGAACTTCGCCGCCTGCGCCTCCAGGCCCTCCAGGAACAGGCCCAGCTCCTCCTGCGCCCGCCGGCCCTCGGGACCGAGCCCGTCGATCCGCATGACCTTCAAGAAGCGCAGCACCGGCTGGAGCACGTCGTCGTGGTGGATGCGCAGGTTGTAGATCCCGCCGAGGGCCATCTGCGCCGCCGCCCGCTCGAAGCCCGGGATGCCGTGGCCCGGCATGCGGAAGTTCACCACGACGTCCCGCACCGCCTGCATGGTGAGGTCGGGAGCGAGCTCGAAGGCCGCCTTGAGCAGGTTGCGGTAGAAGACCATGTGCAGGTTCTCGTCGGTCGCGATGCGCGCCAGCATGCGGTCGCAGACCGGGTCGCCGGACTGGAACCCGGCGTTGCGGTGCGAGATGCGGGTGGCCAGCTCCTGGAAGGCGACGTAGGCGACCGAGTGCAGCATCGAGTGCCGGTTGTCGGAGACGAAGCCCTCGCTCATGTGCGCCATCCGGAACCGCTCCAGCCGCTCCGGGTCGACCGCGCGCGAGGTGAGCAGATAGTCGCGCATCACGATGCTGTGCCGGCCCTCCTCGGCCGTCCAGCGGTGCACCCAGGTGCCCCAGGCGCCGTCGCGGCCGAACAGCGTGGCGATCTCGTGGTGGTAGCTGGGCAGGTTGTCCTCGGTCAGCAGATTGACGACCAGGGCGGTCCGGCCGATCTCCGTGACCTTGGACTGTCCCTCGTCCCAGGCCTCGCCGTCCTCGAACAGGCCCGGGAAGTTGCGGCCGTCGCTCCAGGGCACGTACTCGTGCGGCATCCAGTCCTTGGCGACCCTCAGATGCCGGTCGAGTTCCTTCTCGACCACCTCCTCCAGCGCGTACAACAGCCGCGTGTCGGTCCATGCGGACGGGCTGCCGAGGTGAGGGGAGGAAAGCGTCACGGGAACTCCAGGGGGAGGAGGAGAGGCCGGCTGCGGGCACGGCGACGGAACGAGCCGGCGCGCGGTGCCGGAGCCAGGAACCTACGGGATCGTAGGCTACGAATCCGTAGGTTACGGCATCGTAGGTTAAGGCCGCCGTAAAGGACGTCGGCCGAACCGGTGAGGCCCGGGAACCGGCGGACACGCGGCAGGCCCCGGGATCCGCGGATCCCGGGGCCGGGCGGGCGTTAGGTCACGCCCTCAGGCGTACAGCTCCCGCAGCCGCACCGAGAGGCAGGTCACACACCCCTCGAGCTTCTCGAACTCGCTGATGTCCACCACCACCGGCTCGAAGCCGAGGTCGGCCAGCAGCTCCGCCGTCTTCGGCGCGCTCGCCGCCATCAGCAGCTTCTCGCCGCCGAGCAGCACCACATGCCCGCCGGACGCCTCGGGCACCGGCAGGAAACGCGGATACAGCGACGGCATGTCCATCTTCGGGATGTGCCCGATGACCGTGCCGTCGGGCAGCGCCGTCACCGCCGACTTCAGATGCAGCACCTTGGTCACCGGCACGGTCACGATCCGCGCCCCGAGCGGCTCGAACACGGCCCGCAGCTGCCGCACCCCGGCCGCGTTGGTGCGCCCGCTGCGGCCGACGTAGAGGGTGTCGCCGATCTTCAGCACATCGCCGCCGTCCAGCGTGCCCGGCTCCCAGATCCAGTTCACCGAGCAGCCCAGGCGCGCCACGGCCTCCTCGACCCCGGCGGTCTCCCCCCGCCGGGACTCGGCGCCGGGCCGGGTGATCAGAGCGACGTTCCTGTACACCACGACCGTGTCCTCGACGAACACCGCGTCGGGGCAGTCGTCGGCCGGCTCGACCTCGATGGTCTCCCAGCCGTGGGAGCGCAGCGCCGCCACGTACGCCTCCCACTGCCGCAGCGCGAGGTCGACGTCCACCTTCTCCCGCTCGATGTGCGTCACCAGCCCTTCGGCGAGGCGCGGGCCGGGGCGACGGACGAGGGCCTTCTTGCTGGGCACGAGGGGCCTTTCGATCGCGGGTGGTTCTCCTGGCGCGGGTGTGGTCGCTCCGGTCCGCCATGATGCGTCAATCGCCGGACGGGGCAAAAATCGAGGGCGCCTCCCGCAGCTCTCCCTCCTCCAGCAGCAGCCGGCGCGTGATCCCGAGGGACTCGAGGAACGGCAGGTCGTGACTGGCCACGATCAGCGCGCCCCGGTAGGACTCCAGGGCGGTCGTCAGCTGCCGCACGCTCGCCAGGTCCAGGTTGTTCGTGGGCTCGTCGAGCATCAGCAGCTGCGGTGCGGGCTCGGCCAGCAGCAGCGCGGCCAGCGCCGCCCGGAAGCGTTCGCCGCCGGACAGCGTCGCCGCCCGCCGGTCGGCGCGGGCGCCGCGGAACAGGAAGCGGGCCAGCCCGGCCCGGATCCGGTGGTGCGTGACGCCCGGGGCGAGACGGGCCACGTTCTCGACGACGGTCAGCTCGTCGTCGAGGACGTCGAGGCGCTGCGGCAGGAACCGCAGGGGGACGTGCGCCACCGCCTCGCCCGACACCGGCGGCAGCTCCCCGGCGATGGTGCGCAGCAGCGTCGTCTTGCCGGCGCCGTTGCGCCCGGTCAGTGCGACGCGCTCCGGGCCGCGCAGCTGGAGGAAGCCGTCCAGGCGCGCGCCGTGCGCCAGACGGAGGTCCCGCAGGGTGAGCACGTTCCGCCCCGGCGGTACGGCCGTGCGCGGCAGGTCGACGCGGATCTCGTCGTCGTCCCGTACCGCCTTCACCGCCTCGTCGAGCCGTTCCCTGGCCTCGGCGAGCCGCCGCTCGTGCAGGATGCGCTGCTTGCCCGCCGACTCCTGCGCCGACCGCTTGCGGGCGGCCATGGCGATCTTCGAGTCGCGTTTGTTGTCCCGCATCTTCTGGGCGTACCGCCTGCGGCGGGCCAGCTTGAGCTGGGCCTCGACCAGTTCGCGCTTCTGCCGGCGCACATCGGCCTCGGCGGCGCGCACCGTCCGCTCGGCGGCCTCCTGCTCCACGGCGAGGGCCTTCTCGTACGCCGTGAAGTTGCCGCCGTACCAGGTGATCCCACCGGAGTGCAGATCCGCGATCCGGTCGACCAGCTCCAGCAGTTCGCGGTCGTGGCTGACCACGACCAGCACGCCCGGCCAGGCGGAGACGGTCTCGTACAGCCGCCGGCGCGCGTACAGGTCGAGGTTGTTGGTCGGCTCGTCCAGCAGCAGGACGTCCGGACGGCGCAGCAGCAGTGCGGCCAGGCGCAGCAGCACCGCCTCGCCGCCGGACATCTCTCCGACGGTGCGGTCCAGGCCGATGTGACCGAGTCCGAGGTCGCCGAGGGTGGCCAGGGCGCGCTCCTCCACGTCCCAGTCGTCGCCGACGGTCTCGAAGTGCTCCTCCGACACGTCGCCGGCCTCGATGGCGCGCAGTGCGGCCCGCCGGTCGGCGATGCCGAGCGCCTCGTCGATGCGGAGCGCGGTGTCCAGCGTGATGTTCTGAGGGAGGTAGCCGATCTCGCCGGTGACGTGGATCGTGCCCCGGGTCGGGGCGAGTTCACCCGCGATCAGCTTCAACAGGGTGGACTTTCCCGCGCCGTTGACCCCGACGAGCCCGGTCCGGCCGGGACCGAAGGCGGCGTCCAGCCCCGAGAGGACGGAGCTGCCGTCGGGCCAGGCGAAGGAGAGGGAGGTGCAGGTGATGGAGGAAGACGTGGAAGACGTGGAAGACGTGAAAGACATGGGCGCCTTGCGGATGCGAGTGCGGTCAGGGGCATACGCGGGAGACACCGCGGGACGACCATGTCGAAGGCGGTAAGTCGAAGGCGGGAGTCCGCCGGGCACGAAAACCGGGCACGGAAGCCAGGTATGAAAACCGGGCACGGAAAAAGCCCTGGCCGGACTCCGGAAACGGCTCGGACGCCGAGGTCGCGCACGACGCACACACCTGACCGGTGTGACGCGGTGTCTCAGGACCTCAGGCGTGCAACGGCCTTCTCCTCTCGGCGGCAACAGGACCGCTGCACACAGTAGGAAGGGCCGGGCGCACTGTCAACGGATTTAAGGACGGGCCCGAGGCCGGCGTGGGCCCGGGCCCGGGCGCGGACCTGGATCCCGCCGGGCGCAGGGGCCCGTGCCCGACGGCTCGCTCCCGCTGCCGCCGCCGGCGCGGGCCGCTCGCCGGCGGCGGCAGTCGACGGCGGCGAGGCCGTCCTCGTCCGTCCGGGGAGCGGGGAGCGGTCAGCCGGCGTCGCGCATCAACTCCGCCAGCTCGTGGTCCAGATCGAGCTGCAGATGCTCCAGGCCGGCGGGCACCAGTTCGTCCGTGGCCTCGAGGAAGCGCCGTATCTGGCCGCTGGGCACATGCACCACGGCGGTGCCCTCCGGGGAGTGGAACTCCAGGGCGATGCGGTCGTAGCCGTACGGCCGCACCCGTACGTCGCCCTGCCCCTCGGACCCCTTCAGACCGGCCGCGAGCAGGTCACGGGCGAAGGTCCAGCAGACCTCCACCCCTTCGAGGGTGGCGGGGGCCGGGAAGGTCATGCGGACGGCGAACGGGTCGCGCCGGTCGTAGTGCAGCGTGACGGGGACGGTGTGCAGCCGCGGTGCGGCGGCGACCAGACGCGCCTGCACGGTCTGCTCGATGACGGTGGACAAAACGCCTTGCTCCCTTGTGACGGCTGGACGGTGACGGCCGGACGGCCGGGTACTGGACCGGGTACTGAAGGAGACGGCGGAACCGGCTGCTCCGTACGCATGCGGGACGAGTGACCTCCGTCACTGCGTTCATGTGCACAAGTGACACGCCGATCGGGTCGCTCGACTGGACGACCTCATTTCGCCCGTTGTGTCGAACAGATGAAGAATGCAGGTATCCGTTCCTTGCACAGAGAGGAAGTGAACGGCATGCCAAGCGGTTCCAGCTCCAAACGCGAGCGTCAGTACGCGCACATAAAAGAGGGCGCACACCACCGGGGGGAGAGCGCCGAACGTGCCGCCGGGATCGCCGCGCGCACGGTGAACAAGGAGCGTGCCCGCTCCGGAGAGTCCAGGACCGCCAGTCCTTCCTCGACCCAGGACATGTCCTCGGCCAGGCGGGGCGGACAGCGCTCGGGCCGGGGCTCCGGGGGACCCACCTACGACCAGCTCTACCAGGAGGCCAGGCGGCGCAACATCCACGGCCGCTCGGACATGAACAAGCAGCAGCTGCGGCAGGCACTGGGCATGGGCTGACCCGTCCTGCCGTCCTTGGCACCCGGGGCGTACGCTCGTCCTCGTCATGACGACCGTGGACATTCCCGCCGGGTGGCCCACCACCGAGGAGCAGGCCCGCGCCATTCAGGACGAGTTGCGCGGGAAGGTGGTGCTGGACGAGCCAGGACCACCGCCCGGGACGGGACACGTCACGGGCGTCGATGTCGCCTACGACGATGATCGGGACGTCGTGGCGGCAGCGGCTGTCGTCCTGGACGCGGCCACCCTGCGCGTCGTCGCCGAGGCCACGGCCGTCGGGCGAATCTCCTTCCCGTACGTCCCGGGCCTTCTGGCCTTCCGCGAGATCCCCACCGTGCTGGCCGCGCTGGGCGCCCTGCCCTGCCCGCCCGGCACGGTGGTCTGCGACGGCTACGGCCTGGCCCATCCGCGCCGCTTCGGTCTGGCCAGTCATCTGGGCGTGCTGACCGGACTGCCGACGATCGGCGTCGCGAAGAACCCCTTCACCTTCACCTACGACGACCCGGACATCCCGCGTGGCAGCTCCTCCCCGCTCCTGGACGGCCGGGAGGAGGTCGGCCGGGCCCTGCGCACCCAGGACGGCGTCAAACCGGTCTTCATCTCCGTCGGCCACCGGGTGACCCTGGCCGACGCCTGCGCCCACACCCTCGCCCTCACCCCCGCCTACCGTCTGCCGGAGACGACCCGCCGGGCGGACGCCCTGTGCCGCCGCGCACTGCGCGAGGCGACGGCACGGGCCGCCCGGGACGGCCGCTGAGGACCGGGCATCGCTTCCCTTCGGGCCGTTTCCCTTTGGACTGCTTCCCTTTGGACTGTTTCCCTTTGGGCCGTGGCCGGGGCCCGCGGCGCCGGGGAAACCGGCGATCGCTCCGGCAGGCCGTGCCGGGGGAGGCTGCGTCCGCGCGGCCGGCGGCCCACCGGCCGGCCGGATGGGCAGGATGAGGAGGACCCGTGGGGGAGAGCGATCCGCACCTCCACGTCACGGCGAGGACGGGCCGCGACGACGCGGTCGTCCGCAATGTGCCGGCCTTCGCGTTCGGTCCGGCGGGCGACCTGCCGAGCCCCGTCCCCACCGGATGCGGAGAGCGCGTGCCCTGTGCGATGACCTCGCCGCACCCGCAGAAGGTCACCTGCCCCGCCTGCCGGGAGCACGCCCGGCGCGAGCGTCTGCGCCTCGCGGAGCGGGTCGGGCGTCCGGGGGGGGCGTGCCCGGAGCGGCCGTCGGCCCCGCCCGGGTGAAGCAGGCCGCGGCCCGGCATCGTGAGCTCGNNGCCGGGCCGGAGAGCTGAACCGGAAGCGGGACCGAAGGGACCGGGCCGGAGAGCCGCACCTGAGAGACCGAGCCCGGTTCGCACGACCGCGGAGAGACCGAGTCCGGGTCACATGGCCGCCGCCGTACGGAAAGTGAGGCCCGCCCGGCGCAGGCGGGCGATGAGGGCGTCGCCCATGGCCACGGCCGTGGTGACCTGGCCGGCCGTCGGCGGGAGGTCGTCCAGGGCGAGGGACAGGGCCGACTCGGCGAACATCTTCGCCGTCTCGCCGTACCCGGGGTCGCCGCCCGCGACCTCGGTCAGCACCCGCCGCCCGCCGCCCTCGCCCACGAACCGCACG
>NZ_MUME01000073.1 GCF_002155915.1 Streptomyces thermovulgaris
GGGTGCGAGGGGGCGCGGGTCAGCCCTCGCGCACGGCCAGGGCCAGGAAGCGGGCGTCCTCGTCGACGCAGGACGTCATGCGCCACCCCGAACCGGCGAGCAGCGGCCGCAGGTTGGGCTCGGCCCGCAGGTCGTCCGGGGTGATCCGCCGGCCCTGGCGTGCCGCGAGCGCCGCCCGTCCGATCGGGTGGAACAGCGCCAGCGTGCCGCCGGGACGCACCACGCGCCGCATCTCCCGCAGGTTCTCCGCGGGATGCGGCAGGTGCGCGATGAGGCCCGCGGCGAACACGGCGTCGAACGACTCCGGTTCGAACGGCAGCGCGGCGACGTCGGCGAGCAGCAGATGCCCCTCCCGGTCCCGCCCGGCCCGTACGGCGGCCTGCAGCATGGCCGGCGTCAGATCGACGCCCACGACGACTCCCGAGCGGCCCACGGCCGCACGCAGCGGGGGCAGGGCCCGGCCGGTGCCGCATCCCGCGTCGAGGACGCGGTCGCCCTCGCGCAGCCCGAGCTCGGCGACCGCGGCCGCGTAGGCGGGGCCGTCGTCCGGGAACCTGCTGTCCCAGTCGGCCGCGCGTGCGGTGAAGAACTCCTGGACGCGTGCGTGATCCTCGTTCATGTGTCGCATGATCCCCCACAGGCCCGAGGAGAAGCCGCCGCACGTGTGTGCGCATGGCGCGATCGTTCCGGTGTCCGCCCGTGCCGCGGGGCGGCGGCCCTCCCCGGGGACTTCGAGCACGCCGTCCGGCAGGCAGCGGCCCACCGCAGACCGTGACCGCACCGCTCCCGCCGCCCTCGAGGGCAGCGGCCCGCCTCGTCGGCCGAAGCCGCCGTGTGCCGGACCCGTCGCCGTCGGCCGTCCGGTGCCGCCCGTACGCCTTCCACGCGTGAATCCCGCGGGAAGTGGTCGTGAGGCGGCCCATGCCACGGCGGAAGCGTTCCTGTTGTGCACCCGTTCCGACAGCGGGGGCCATGGGACGGTCGGAACGGAGAAAATGCGATCCATTCCCCCGAACGGGTGCTCATGGGGTCATGATGCTGACGGTTTTCTCCCCCGTGTCCTTCTGTGTCCCTCGTCCCTCGTCCTTCTTCCCGCGCCGTCCGTTCTCCCCGTGCCGTCCGTTCTCCCCGTGGCGGCCGCTGCCCTTCCCGAGAGAAGTGATCCATGGTCCGCGAGCACGACGACGCCCCGGGTGGTGAGACGACCCCCCTGGTGCTGAAGGTACTGGTCGCCGGCGGACTCGGCGTGGGCAGGACCACCCTGGTGGGCGCGGTCAGCGAGATCCGGCCGCTGCGCACCGAGGAACTGCTGAGCCGGGCCGGCCGGTCGGCCGACGGCACCGGCGGCGTGGAGCAGAAGACCGCCACGGCCGTCGCCCTGGACTTCGGCCGCCTCACCTTCCGGTACGGGCTCTCCCTCCATCTCTTCGGCACACCGGGCCAGGACCGTTTCTGGTTCCTGTGGGACGAGTTGGCGCAGGGCGCCCTCGGCGCCGTGGTCCTCGCCGACACCCGGCGCCTGGAGGGCTGCTTCCCGGCCGTGGACCACTTCAAGCGCCGGCGCATCCCGTTCGTGGTGGCCGTCAACCGCTTCCCGGGCGCCCGCACCCACAGCCCCGACGACGTCTTCCGCGCCCTCGACCTCGACCAGGGCACCCCCGTGGTCCTGTGCGACGCCCGCGAACGCGACTCGGGAAAGGAGGTGCTGATCCGGCTCGTCGAGCACGCCGGGCGGGTGCACACCGCCCGGCTGCTCGAGGCCGTGAGCTGAACACGACGGTGTGCGTCCGGCCGGCGGGGCCGTTTCCGCCGAACGGGAACCGGTCCGATGCGCCACGAGGGCGTCCGACGGCCCGTACGGCCGGCGGTTCTCCGGTGCGGGCGCCCTGAGGTTTCCGGTGCGGGTGCCTCAAGGAACGAGTCCCCACCACTTGTCATCGGTCATCTTTTGTGTCATGTCCTCATACTCCTTGCCGGGACAGCGGCAGTGGGGAAGGCTGGCGGGAGATCCTCCGGTTGTGGGGGGAGACAACAACACGGGGAGACCGCATCATGGCGCAGAACCAGACACTGGGCCGGCTGCTCGACGACCTGACCCAACGGACGGAACACGTACGGCACGCCCTGGTCCTGTCCAACGACGGACTGGTGACGGGCGCCAGTACGGGACTGCGACGCGAGGACGCCGAGCACCTCGCGGCCGTGTCGTCCGGCCTGCACAGCCTGGCCAAGGGCTCGGGCCGTCACTTCGGCGCGGGCGGGGTGCGGCAGACGATGGTCGAGTTCGACGACGCGGTGCTGTTCGTCACGGCGGCCGGCGCGGACAGCTGTCTGTGCGTCCTCAGCGGTGCGGAGGCCGACATCGGCCAGGTCGCCTACGAGATGACCCTGCTCGTCAACCAGGTCGGCGAGCATCTCGACGTGAAGGCCCGGCAGTCGGAGTGGACTTCCGCGACCGGCCTCTGACCAGCGCATTCGTCCTCCCCCGCGGAGTTTTCCACAGGCCCGCGCCGAGGTGCGCGGCAAGGGATACGGTGTGTCGCAGGCGAGCGCGGCCGGCGCGAGCCGCACTCCACGGGGGAGACGACCATGTCCGGCGACACCATCACGCATGTCCTCGCACCCACCGCCGAAACGGCCGGCACACAAGCCGGCACACGGCGGCGGGCGCCCTTCCCCCAGAGCCGCGCAGCCCGTGAACCGGGCCTCAGGCGCAGTGAGTTCGACCTGGCCGTCCAGCTCGGCCGCATCCGCACCCTGCCCGTTGAGGAGGGAGCCGGGCGGTGCGCCGACCGTGCCGAGACCGAGCGGCTGTGCGTCCAGGAGGGGTTTCCGGAGGCGCTGCGCAGGAGGGGCGGAGTCGTGGGCACCGGGGACGGCGCGGGCGTCCGGCACAGCACCGGAACCCGGCGGAGCACCGGCAGCCGCCCGCGCCGGAGCGGCCCGGACGCCCCCGGTGGCCCGGCGAACGCCCCCGGCGGTGCGAACCGGCGCAACGGCGCGCGCGCTCACGCCGCCTGCTGGGCCGGCTCTTTCGCAAGGACACCCGGACGATCGCCCTTCCGGGCACCGGACCGGCCGGCGGGCCCGGCGCGGAAGGCGGCCCGTGACGGAAGGCGGCTGTCTACACCGCGCGGAACAGGCCCTCCTGGACGACCGACACGACCAGACGCCCCTCCCTGTCGTAGATGCGGCCGCGGGCCAGCCCCCGGCCGCCCGTCGCGATCGGTGACTCCTGGTCGTACAGGAGCCACTGGTCCGCACGGAACGGCCGGTGGAACCACATGGCGTGGTCCAGCGAGGCCATGTCGAAACCGCGCGGCCCCCACAGGGGCTCGACCGGGATGCGCACCGCGTCGAGCAGCGTCATGTCGCTGGCGTAGGTCAGGGCGCAGGTGTGCACGAGCGGATCGTCCCCGAGCGGTCCGACCGCGCGCATCCACACGGCGCTGCGCGGCTCGGCGTCCTTGACCTCCTCGGCGCTCCAGCGCAGCCGGTCCACATACCGGATGTCGAACGGCTGACGGCGTGCCATGCGCTCCAGCTGCTCGGGCAGTTCCCCCAGATGCTCCCGGATCTCCTCCACGACCGTCGGCAGGGACTCCGGATCCGGAACCGTGCGGGCCGGCGGCAGCTGGTGCTCGAAACTCCCCTGCTCGGGCTTGTGGAAGGAAGCGGTCAGATTGAAGATCGTGCGGCCCTGCTGCACGGCGGTGACCCGGCGCGTGGTGAAGGACCGCCCGTCGCGCACCCGCTCCACCTGGTACACGATCGGCACCCCGGGCCGTCCGGGACGCAGGAAGTACGCGTGCAGGGAGTGCACCGGGCGCTCACCGTCCGTGGTGCGTCCGGCGGCGACCAGAGCCTGTCCGGCCACCTGGCCGCCGAAGACCCGCTGCAGGGACTCCTGCGGGCTGCGGCCACGGAAGATGTTGACCTCGATCTGCTCCAGGTCGAGCAGATCGACAAGTCTTTCGGCCGGGTTCGTCGTGTCCGACATGGAAGGGTCTCTCCTGTGTTCACAGCTGGCCGACGTCGGTCACGCGGATGACCGCGCGGCCCTCGGCGTCGGAGGCGGCCAGATCGACCTCCGCGCTGATGCCCCAGTCGTGGTCGCCGTCGGGGTCGTCGAAGATCTGCCGCACACGCCACAGGCCGTTCTGCGGCTCCTCCTCGATCAGCAGCAGCTTGGGGCCGCGGGCATCGGGACCGGTGCCCAGGTCGTCGTACTCCTCCCAGTACTTGTCCATCGCCGCGCCCCACGCCTCGGCGTCCCACCCCGACTCGGCGTCCATCTCGCCCAGCTCCTCGAACCGGTCCAGGGCGGCGAGCTCGACACGGCGGAACATGGCGTTGCGGACCAGGACGCGGAAGGCACGGGCGTTGGCGGTGACCGGCTTGACCTGGTCGGCCTTCTCCTGGGCCTCCTCGGCGGTCTCCTCCTCCGGGTTGGCCAGCTGCTCCCACTCGTCCAGCAGGCTGGAGTCGACCTGGCGCACCATCTCGCCCAGCCAGGCGATCAGGTCCTGCAGGTCCTCGGACTTCAGGTCGTCCGGGATCGTGTGCTCCAGCGCCTTGTACGCACTGGCCAGGTAGCGCAGCACGATGCCCTCGCTGCGGGCGAGTTCGTAGAAGGAGATCAACTCCGTGAACGACAGCGCCCGTTCGTACATGTCGCGGACCACGGACTTCGGCGACAGCGGGTGGTCCCCGACCCAGGGGTGGCTCTTGCGGTAGGTGCGGTAGGCGTGGAAGAGCAGTTCCTCCAGGGGCTTGGGGTAGGTGATGTCCTGGAGGCGCTCCATGCGCTCCTCGTAGTCGACGCCCTCCGCCTTCATCGCGGCCACGGCCTCGCTGCGCGCCTTGTTCTGCTGGGCGACGAGGATCTGCCGCGGGTCGTCCAGCGTGGACTCCACGACGGAGACCATGTCCAGCGCGTAGGACGGCGACTCGGGATCCAGCAGTTCGAACGCGGCCAGCGCGAAGGTGGACAGCGGCTGGTTGAGCGCGAAGTCCTGCTGGAGGTCGACCGTGAGGCGCACGATGCGGCCCTCGGCGTCCGGCTGGTCGAGCTTCTCGACGATGCCGCCGTCCAGCAGCGAGCGGTAGATGGCGATGGCCCGCCGGATGTGCCGCAGCTGCTGCTTGCGCGGCTCGTGGTTGTCCTCCAGCAGGCGCCGCATCGCCTCGAAGGCGTTGCCGGGACGGGCGATCACCGACAGCAGCATCGCGTGCGTCACACGGAAGCGGGAGGTCAGCGGCTCCGGCTCGGAGGCGACGAGCTTCTCGAAGGTCTTCTCCGTCCAGCCGACGAACCCCTCCGGCGCCTTCTTGCGGACGACCTTCCGGCGCTTCTTGGGATCGTCGCCCGCCTTGGCGAGCGCCTTCTCGTTCTCGATGACGTGCTCGGGGGCCTGCGCGACGACGAAGCCCTCCGTGTCGAAGCCGGCCCGTCCGGCCCGTCCGGCGATCTGGTGGAACTCACGGGCGCGCAAGGTGCGCACACGGCTGCCGTCGTACTTGGTCAGCGCCGTGAACAGCACGGTGCGGATCGGCACGTTGACGCCCACGCCGAGCGTGTCCGTGCCGCAGATCACCTTCAGCAGACCGGCCTGCGCCAGCTTCTCCACCAGCCGGCGGTACTTGGGCAGCATGCCGGCGTGGTGCACCCCGATGCCGTGCCGGACGTAGCGGGAGAGGTTGCGGCCGAACCTGGTGGTGAAGCGGAAGTTGCCGATCAGCTCGGCGATCTGCTCCTTCTCCTCGCGCGAGCACATGTTGATGCTCATCAGCGCCTGCGCCCGTTCCACGGCCTGGGCCTGGGTGAAGTGCACGATGTACACCGGGGCCTGGTCGGCCTGGAGCAGGTCGGTGAGCGTCTCGGTGAGCGGTGTGCGCCGGTACTCGTAGGACAGCGGCACCGGACGGGTGGCCGAGCGGACCACCGCGGTGGGACGGCCCGTACGACGGGTCAGGTCCTTCTCGAAGAAGGAGACGTCACCGAGCGTGGCCGACATCAGCACGAACTGTGCCTGCGGCAGCTCCAGCAGCGGGATCTGCCAGGCCCAGCCGCGGTCGGGCTCCGCGTAGAAGTGGAACTCGTCCATGACGACCTGGCCGATGTCGGCGTCCTTGCCGTCGCGCAGCGCGATCGAGGCCAGCACCTCGGCCGTGCAGCAGATGACGGGCGCGTCGGCGTTCACGGAGGCGTCGCCGGTGAGCATGCCGACGTTCTCGGTGCCGAACAGCTTGCACAGCTCGAAGAACTTCTCCGACACCAGCGCCTTGATCGGCGCCGTGTAGAAGGTGACCTCGTCCCTGGCCAGGGCGGCGAAGTGCGCCCCGGCGGCGATCATGCTCTTGCCGGAGCCGGTGGGCGTGGAGACGATCACATTCGCCCCGGAGACCACCTCGATCAGCGCCTCTTCCTGGTGGGGATAGAGAGTCAGACCACGATCCTGGGCCCAGGACTCGAAGGCCTCGTACAGAGCGTCGGGATCGGCGGTCGGCGGGAGCTGGTCGATGAGGGTCACCCGTCCATCTTGCCTGGCCCGCGGGCCGAGGTGGGAATCGGCTGCCGGTTCGAAGATCACGGCGGCTACGCTGTGGCGCCGACGGAACATCGGCTCGCTGGAACAACTGGACAGCGCGACAACGGAAAAGGGGCGGGCAACGGCCATGATGGGACCAGCACACTCACTGTCGGGCGCCGCGGCCTGGCTGGGCGTGGGAGCCGCAGCCGCCGCGGCCGGGCACCCCATGCCCTGGCCGGTGCTGCTGGCCGGTGCGCTGATCTGCGCCGGGGCCGCCCTCGCCCCGGACCTGGACCACAAGGCCGCGACCATATCGCGTTCCTTCGGACCGCTCTCGCGCTGGCTGTGCGAGATCGTCGAGAAGCTGTCCAGCACCGTCTACAAGGCGACGCGCCTGCCGGGCGACCCGCGCCGTTCCGGGGGGCACCGGACGCTGACGCACACCTGGCTGTGGGCGGTGCTGATCGGGGCGGGCACCTCCGTCGTGGCGGTCACCGGCGGCCGCTGGGCGGTGCTGGCCATTCTCTTCGCCCACATGGTGCTGGCCATCGAGGGCCTGCTGTGGCGGGCGGCCCGCGGCTCCAGCAGCGACGTCCTGGTGTGGCTGCTGGCCGCGACCAGCGCCTGGATCATCGCGGACACGCTCGACCAGCCGGGCAACGGCGCGAACTGGCTGTTCAGCGAGGACTACCTGTGGCTGGGCCTGCCGATCGTGCTGGGGGCGCTGGTGCACGACATCGGGGACGCGCTGACCGTCTCCGGCTGCCCGATACTGTGGCCGATACCGGTGGGCCGCAAGCGCTGGTACCCGGTCGGCACGCCGAAGGCGATGCGCTTCAAGGCGGGCAGCTGGGTCGAGGTCAGGGTGCTGATGCCGGCGTTCATGCTGCTCGGCGGGGTGAGCTGTCTGGCGGCACTGAACTTCGGCTGAAGCGGGCTCCGGCCGAGCGGCCGCCGGGACCTCGGGCCGGCGCGCCGTCCGGGGACGCCCGGCCTCACACGGCTTGGTCGCCGTTTGTGCCCTGCCCGCCGCCGTAGCGCCGCTCGAACCGGGCGATGCGGCCCTCGGAGTCCACCGTGCGGGCCCTGCCGGTGTAGAACGGGTGGCTCTTCGAGGAGATCTCCACGTCCACGACCGGGTAGGTCTGCCCGTCGTCCCACTCGATGGTCTGCTCGCTGGTGGCGGTGGACCGGGTGAGGAAGGCATAGCCGGCGGCGCGGTCGCGGAAGACCACGGGGTGGTAGTCGGGGTGCTTGGCCTGCTGCATGGGAACTCCTCGTGCGGTGGGATGCGACGGGGGAGGAAGCGGCCGGGAGACGCGGGGCGCACCGGTGGCCGGATCAGCCGTGCAGGGTGTCCTCGTCGACCACGTGCACGGCCGCCTCCTCGGCGGAGGAGGCCGCGCCGTCGATGCCCACATCGATGGCGACCAGCGCGCTCTCCTCGTCCTCGTGGGCTCCCTCGTCGGGGGCGACGAGACGGCCGGACCGGGTGGCGCCGACCTCGTTGTCCAGGAGTTCCCCGTCGGTGTCCGTGCAGTCGCCCATGCCGTCGCCGTCCGGGACGGGCGGATCGGGAAGCTCCTCGGCCAGACGCTGCTCCAGCGTCTCGCCCTGCCGGCGCTCGGCCGCGGTCACACCGATGTGCTCCACCGCCCAGGGCCGCTCCGGAGGGGACCAGCCGCGGTCCAGGGGGTCGTCGACACCGTCGTACTCCAGCGTGTCCTCCGAGTCGAGCACCCCCGTGTCCTCCTTGATCTCGGAGTCCTTGTCGGGCTGGTAGACGTCGTCTCCCCATCCGTCGACGCTGTCCACGGGTACCTCCAGGGGGTGGGTGACGAGCCCGTTCTCACCGCCTCCGGCGGGCGGCCGCCGGTGCGCGGAGCACAGCTGTCACCCGGCGCGAACCGGACGGCTCCCGGGTGCTTCCCGGGGTATTTGCCTGTTTCCACCCTTCCATCCCTGTTCGTTCCCGCGCAACGGCACGGCCCGTGCCGGCCCCTTGGCCTGTGCCGGTGCCTCTGCTCCCGGGGACCGTGTGCGCGCACGGCGGCCGTGGCAGGCAGGTCCGCGGCCCCGGTCCGGCCCGTGCCCGGGCCGGACCGTCCGCCGGTCTTCCCGGCGCCGCCTTCGTCCGCTCACCCGTGCCAGGACCGCCACAGCGCCGCATAGGTGCCGTCCGCGGCGACCAGGTCGTCGTGGGGGCCCAGCTCGCTGATGCGGCCGTTCTCGACCACGGCGATGACGTCCGCGTCGTGCGCCGTGTGGAGCCGGTGGGCGATGGCGACGACCGTGCGGCCGTCCAGGACGCGGGCCAGGGACCGCTCCAGGTGCCGGGCCGCCCGCGGATCGAGGAGCGAGGTGGCCTCGTCCAGCACCAGCGTGTGCGGATCGGCCAGGACCAGACGGGCCAGGGCGATCTGCTGGGCCTGGGCCGGGGTGAGGGCGAAGCCGCCCGAGCCGACCTCGGTGTCCAGGCCGTTCTCCAGGGCACGCGCCCAGCCGTCGGCGTCGACCGCGCCGAGCGCCGCCCACAGCTCGGCGTCGTCGGCGTCGGCACGGGCGAGCAGCAGGTTGTCGCGCAGGGAGCCCACGAAGACGTGGTGCTCCTGGTTGACCAGGGCGACATGGGCGCGGACCCGTTCGGCGGGCATCCGGGAGAGCTCGGCACCGCCGAGGGCGACCCGGCCCTTGCGCGGTGCGTAGATCCCGGCGAGCAGCCGGCCCAGCGTGGACTTGCCGGCCCCCGAGGGACCGACCAGGGCCAGCCGGGTGCCCGGGGCGACCTTCAGGGACACCTCGCGCAGCACGTCGACGCCCTCGCGGTAGCCGAAGTGCACCCGGTCCGCGTGCATGTCCCGGCCGGCGGGGGACAGCGAGGCGTCCCCGGCGTCCGGCTCGATCTCGCGGACGCCGACGAGCCGGGCCAGCGACACCTGCGCCACCTGCAGCTCGTCGTACCAGCGCAGGATCAGTCCCACCGGGTCGACGAGCATCTGCGCGATGAGCGCGCCCGTGGTCAGCTGCCCGATCCCCAGCCAGCCCCGCAGCACGAAGACCCCGCCGATCAGCAGCACGGCGGCGAGCACGGTCACATGGGTGATGTTGACGACCGGGAAGAGCACCGACCGCAGCCAGAGCGTGTAGCGCTCCCACGCCGTCCACTGCTTGATCCGCAGCTCCGACAGGGCGATGCGACGCTCGCCCAGACGGTGCGCCTCCACGGTGCGCCCGGCGTCGACGGTCTCGGTGAGCGCGGCGGCCACGGCGGCGTAGCCCGCGGCCTCCGAGCGGTAGGCGGAGGGCGCCCGCCGGAAGTACCAGCGGCAGCCGGCCAGCAGCAGCGGCAGGGCCACCAGCACGGCTGCGGCGAGCGGCGGTGCGGTGAGCACCAGACCGCCGAGCAGCAGGGCCGTCCACACCACTCCGACCGTCAGCTGCGGCACGGCCTCGCGCATCGCGTTGGCGAGCCGGTCGATGTCGGTGGTGATGCGGGAGAGCAGATCGCCGGTGCCCGCCCGCTCCAGCACGCCCGGCGGCAGCCGGACCGACCGGACGAGGAAGTCCTCGCGCAGATCGGCCAGCATCCGCTCGCCCAGCATCGCCCCGCGCAGCCGCACCTCCCGCACGAACACGGCCTGCACGAGCAGCGCCAGCGCGAACAGCCCCACGGTCAGCGGCAGATGCAGCTCCCGGGCGCCGTGCGACACCCGCTCGACCAGGCCGCCCAGCAGCCAGGGGCCGGCCAGGGAGGCGAGCACGGCCACCGCGTTGACGGTGACGAGCAGCAGGAAGGCACCGCGGTGCCGGCGCAGCAGCTCGGCCACATAGGCGCGCACGGTCGCGGCGGAGCCGACGGGCAGGGTGTCGGCCGTCGTCGGGGCCGCCGGGTCGTACGCCGGGGGCGCCACGCCGATCATGCGGTCTCCTCCATCTTCTCCACGACGTCCCGCAAAGCCGCGTCGTCGTCCGGCGGACCGGCCGGTGCGGCCCGCGGCCCGCCGTCGGCCCGGATCATGTCGTGCAGGGCGCGTTCCTCGTCCGTCTCCCGGGTCACCACCGCGCGGTACCGGGGCTCGGTGCGCACCAGGTCGCGGTGCGAGCCGACCGCGGCGACCGTGCCCTCGTGGACCAGGACCACCCGGTCGGCGCGGTCCAGCAGCAGCGGCGAGGAGGTGAACACCACCGTGGTGCGGCCGCTCCGCAGCTTCCGCAGGCCCTGGGCGATCCGCGCCTCGGTGTGCGCGTCGACGGCGGAGGTCGGCTCGTCCAGGACCAGGACCTCCGGGTCGGCGATCAGGGACCGGGCGAGAGCGAGGCGCTGACGCTGGCCGCCGGACAGGGACCGGCCGCGCTCGGTGATGCGGGCGTCCATCGGGTCCCCGGCGGCAGGCATCGTCTGCGCGAGCGCCTCCAGGACGTCGTCGCACTGGGCGGCGGCGAGCGCCTCCTCGGCGGAGACGTTCCCCGAGGCGGGCACGTCGAGCAGTTCGCGCAGCGAACCGGAGAGCAGGACCGGGTCCTTGTCCTGGACCAGGACGGCCGTGCGGGCCGCCTCGAGCGGCAGCTCGTCCAGCGGTACGCCGCCCAGCAGCACCGATGTGCCCGGTTCGGCGGGATGGCCGCCGAGCCGCTCGGCCAGCCGGCCCGCCGCGTCCGGGTCGCCGCAGACCACGGCGGTCAGACGCCCGGCGGGTGCGCACAGCCCGGTCGCCGGGTCGTACAGGTCGCCCGACGGCACGTCGGCCGTCCGCGTTCCGGTGCTGTCGGCGGGCCTCTTCAGGGAGAGCACCCGGGCGGCCCGCTCGGCCGACGGGCGGGAGAAGGAGTACGCCATGGCGATCTCCTGGAAGTGCCGCAGCGGGTAGGCGAGGATCAGGACGGAGCTGTAGACGGTGACGAGCTCGCCCACGGTGATCCGGCCGGTGCGGGCCAGATGGATGCCGTACCAGACCACCGCGATCAGCAGCAGTCCCGGCAGCAGCACCTGGATCGCGGCGATCAGGGCCCACATGCGGGCGCTGCGGACGGCCGCGTGCCGCACCTCCTGGGAGGCGCGGCGGTAGCGGTCGAGGAACAGCTCCTCGCCGCCGATGCCGCGCAGCACCCGCAGCCCGGCGACGGTGTCCGAGGCCAGTTCGGTGGCGCGGCCCGCCTTCTCGCGCTGCACGTCGGCGCGCCGGGTCGCGTGCGGCAGCAGCGGCAGCACCGCGAACGCCATCACGGGCAGGCCCACGACGACGACCATCCCGAGCGCCGGCTGGTAGACGAGCAGGGCGGCGCAGACCAGCAGCACGGTGACCGCGGCCGCGGTGAACCGGGACACGGCCTCCACGCACCAGCCGATTTTCTCGATGTCACCGGTGGAGACGGTGACCACCTCGCCTGCGGCCACCCGCCGGGTCAGCGCGGATCCCAGTTCGGCGGCCTTGCGGGCGAGCAGTTGCTGGAGGCGGGCGGCCGCGGTGACCCAGTTGGTGACCGCGGCGCGGTGCAGAAAGGTGTCGCCGAGCGCGTTGCCGGCGCAGAGCAGCGCCAGCAGTCCGCCGGTCAGGGCGAGCCGGGAGCCCGAGCGGTCGACGACCGCCTGGACGGCGAGACCGACGCAGAACGGCAGCGCGGCGACCGAGGCGAAGTGCAGCAGCCCCCAGGCCAGGGCTCTGAGCTGCCCGCCCAGTTGGTTCCGTTCCAGCCACCACAGAAGCCGAAGGCCCGAGCGGGTGTCCGGCACACCCGGGTCGGGATACGGAAGGTCTTGAATCTGCATGAGGGTCCAGGGCTCGTATCGGGGCGAAACAGGTGCCGCCGGACGGCGGAAAGCCGTGACAGGGTCGCGTCGCCGGGCAGCCGGAGGCAAACGGTTTTTCCCGTGGGGGACTCCGGGGGACTTCTGGAGAAACAGCAGTGGCCGGTTCGCGCTCCCGGCACGGAGGAGACCCGGGATCCCGCGTCCCGGGCGCGCGCCGCGGAGCGAGGGGGGCCACCGGACGGAGCGCCTGGCACCTCCTTCGGGAGAGGCTCCGGGAGGAGACGGAAAGGGAGCGGAAACAGCCGGAGAAGAAAGAAAAGTGACTGAAAACCAGCAAGGAAACGGCCGAAAAGTGCCTGGGAAGCAGCCGAGAGGAAGGTGAGCGGGAGACGGGAGGAGATGGAGGAGATGGTGGGAGATGGGGCTGTTTGGATCAATTCGAGTGGATCATCCCGCGTGTCGCGACAACGATGGGGGACATGCGAAGTGGCGGCAGAACACATGCGAGGGCCGCTGCGGCGGCCTGTGGTCTCCTTCTGGCGGCGGTGACCGCGTGCAGCGGGGCTCCGGCGGAGATCCCTTCCGGCGAGATACCCAGACATGGCGGCCCGTCGGGGGCCGCCCGGCCCGACCCCTTGGAGGACTTCACCCGGATACCGGGCGTCGGGGAGCGGCTGCGGCGGCAGATCCCCGCCGGCACACGGCAGGTCGTGGTGGTCTACGGCGACCACAAGGACTCACCGAACTCGACACTGGTGCTGTATCAGAAACGCGGCCCCCTGTGGCAGCAGTCGGGCCGCTGGCCGTCGCACAACGGCAAGCGGGGCTGGACCACGAACCATCAGGAGGGCGACGAGCGCAGCCCCGTCGGGGTGTTCACGCTCTCCGACGCCGGCGGGCTCCTCGAGGACCCGGGAACCCGGTTGCCCTACACCCAGGACGACGAGGCCTTCGTCTCCCTCTATCCCGGGGACGAGGCGCACCGGCACGACTTCGACTACGTCATCGCCATCGACTACAACCGCGTGCCCGGCACGCGCCCGGACGACCCCACCCGTCCCCTGGGCCGGTCCAAGGGCGGCGGGATCTGGCTCCATCTGGACCACGGCGACGGCACACTGGGCTGCATCAGCGTCCCGAGGACCGCGATGGAGTACCTGCTGCACACGCTCGACCCGGCGCACAAGCCCGTCATCGTGATGGGGGACAGGGCCACCCTGCAGCTGTAGCGGTCCGCGGCGAACCGTCCGCACGGGGCCGGCGAGGAGAGCCGTGGTGACGCGGTCTCACGGCCGGCGCGTTCCCGGAACGTTCCCGTGGCGTCCGGCTGCCGGCCTGCCGTCCTTCCGGCGGTGTGCGCACCGGCCGCGCACGTCTCATGCGTACGGCTCAGCAGTGACCCTGCGAGGGCACCGCGCCCACCAGGGTGTCCAGCAGTTCACCGAGCGTCCTGCGCTGTTCGTCCGTCAGGGGCGCCAGGATCTCCTCCGCGGCGGCCCGGCGTACGCCGTGCAGCTCGTGCAGCACCCTGCGCCCCTCGGCGGTGAGCTCGATCCGGACGACCCGGCGGTTGACCGGATCGGGGACCCGGCGCACCCTGCCGCTCGCCTCCAGCCCGTCCACGAGCGTGGTCACCGCGCGCGGCACCACCTCCAGGGACGCGGCGAGGTCCGCCATGCGGGGCGGCTCGCCGAAGTGCGCCAGGGTGCGCAGCAGCCGGGACTGGGCCGGTGTGACGCCCAGGGCGTGCTGTTCCAGGTGACGCTTCTGGATGCGGTGCACCCGACGGGTGAGCCGCAGCAGCTGCTCGGCGAGGAGGCCGTCGGGATCGGGGGAACTCATGCGGGGCACCCTATCAGGACCTTGTTCACTATGAACATAGGTAACAATGAGCTAGGATCCGTGGACCATCACCGGCCGCGTCCGCCGCCGGCGTCCGCCCGCCCCGACAGGAGCCCATGCACCCCGACCATCCGCCCGCCTGGACCCCGCCCGCCGAGCTGAAGGGCCAGCCCCGGCAGGTCCGCCGCATCCTGCGGCTCTTCCGTCCCTACCGGGGCCGCCTCGCGATCGTCGGCCTGCTGGTCGGTGCCTCCTCGCTGGTCTCCGTCGCCACGCCCTTCCTGCTGAAGGAGATCCTGGACGTCGCGCTCCCGCAGGGCCGCACCGGTCTGCTGAGTCTCCTGGCGCTCGGCATGATCCTCAGCGCCGTTCTCACCAGCGTCTTCGGTGTGCTGCAGACACTGATCTCCACGACCGTGGGCCAGCGGGTGATGCACGATCTGCGCACCGCCGTCTACGGCCGGCTGCAGCGCATGTCCCTCGCCTTCTTCACCCGCACCCGCACCGGCGAGGTGCAGTCCCGCATCGCCAACGACATCGGCGGCATGCAGGCCACCGTCACCTCCACCGCCACCTCCCTGGTGTCCAACCTCACCAGCGTGGTCGCCACGGTCGTCGCGATGATCGCCCTGGACTGGCGGCTGACGGTCGTCTCCCTGGTCCTGCTCCCGGTGTTCGTCTGGATCAGCCGTCGCGTCGGCAACGAACGCAAGAGGATCACCACCCAGCGCCAGAAGCAGATGGCCGCGATGGCCGCCACGGTCACCGAGTCGCTGTCCGTCAGCGGCATCCTGCTCGGCCGCACGATGGGCCGCTCCGACTCGCTGACCGCGTCCTTCGCCGAGGAGTCCGAACGGCTGGTGGACCTCGAGGTGCGGTCGAACATGGCCGGCCGCTGGCGCATGGCCGTCGTCACCATCGTCATGGCCGCCATGCCGGCCGTCATCTACTGGGCCGCGGGCATCGCCCTGCAGGTCGGCGGCCCGGAGGTCTCCCTCGGAACGCTCGTCGCCTTCGTCTCGCTCCAGCAGGGCCTGTTCCGGCCGGCCGTCGGCCTGCTCTCCACCGGCGTGCAGATCCAGACCTCGCTCGCGCTCTTCCAGCGCATCTTCGAGTACCTGGACCTGCCCATCGACATCACCGAGCGCGAGCGCCCGGTCCGTCTCGACCGGATCAAGGGCGAGGTCCGCTTCGAGAACGTCTCCTTCCACTACGACCGCGACAGCGGCCCGGTCCTCGACGGCGTCGACATCACCGTCCCCGCGGGCTCCAGCCTCGCGATCGTCGGCCCGACCGGCGCCGGCAAGTCCACCCTCGGCTACCTGGTGCCCCGGCTCTACGACGTCACGGGCGGCCGGGTCACCCTCGACGGGGTCGATGTGCGCGACCTCGACTTCGACACCCTCGCCCGCGCCGTCGGCGTCGTCTCCCAGGAGACGTACCTCTTCCACGCCTCGGTCGCCGACAACCTGCGCTTCGCCAAGCCGGACGCCACCGACGAGGAACTGCAGGCGGCGGCGAAGGCGGCACAGATCCACGACCACATCGCGGCCCTGCCCAACGGCTACGACACGGTCGTCGGCGAGCGCGGCCACCGCTTCTCCGGCGGCGAGAAGCAGCGTCTGGCCATCGCCCGCACCATCCTGCGCGATCCGCCGGTCCTCATCCTCGACGAGGCGACCAGTGCCCTGGACACCCGTACGGAGGCCGCCGTGCAGAAGGCCATCGACACCCTGTCCGCCAACCGGACGACCCTGACCATCGCACACCGGCTGTCCACCGTCCGCAATGCCGACCGGATCGTGGTCCTCGACCGCGGGCGGGTGGTCGAACAGGGCACCCACGAGGAGCTGATGGACCTCGACGGCCGCTACGCCGCCCTGGTCCGCCGGGATGCGCGGATGGAGCCGGCGCACCGGACCGGCGCACCGGGCCGGCGGGCCGAACCGGCGAACTGAACCGGCGCACCGGGCCGGTGGGCCGAGCCGGGGACCCGGTCGGCGAGCCGTCCGGACAGACCGGACCGACAGGCTGAAGATATGCCAGGTTTATGACGGTATGCGGGTTACCGTGCCCGCATGCAGACGAACACTCCGCCACGGAGCACGATCCGACTGACGCGCCGGGGCCGGCTGGCCCTGGTCGTGTCCGGGGCCGTCCTGGCCGGCACCGCCGTGGTGGTGCCGCTGCTGACCCTGGACAGCGACACTGCCGGCGGCGGGCCGGCACGTCCCCGCACCCTGGTGATCCCCGAGGGCTGGCGGGCCGGCCAGGTCTACGCCGCCATCGACAAGGCCCTCGCCCTGCCCCCCGGCACCACCAAGCAGTCGCTCGCCAAGGCCGAGCTCAAGCTGCCGGCCGCCGCCGGGGGAAACCCGGAGGGCTACCTCTTCCCGTCGACGTATCCCGTCGACGACAAGACCACCCCGCAGTCCCTGCTGGCCGCCATGGTCGAGAAGGCGGACAAGAAGTTCAACGCGGCCCCGGTCGCCGCCGGGGCGCAGCGCACCTCCATGAACACGTACCAGGCGGTCACCATCGCCAGCATCGTCCAGGCCGAGTCCGCCACGAAGGCCGACATGGCGAAGGTGGCACGAGTCGTCCTCAACCGGCTGGAGCGCGGCATGCCGCTGCAGATGGACTCCATCCTCAACTACGGCCTCGGCCGCACCGCCGCGGCCCGGGTGAACGCGAACGACATCCAGGTGGACAACCCGTACAACTCCTATCAGCGCATGGGGCTGCCGCCGACGCCCATCGACAACCCCGGCGAGGACGCCCTGCGCGCCGTGATGAACCCCGCACCGGGCGACTGGCTGTACTTCGTCATGGTCAAACCGGGCGACACGCGCTTCACCGCCGACTACGCCGAGCACCAGCGCAATCTCGCCGAGGCCGCCGCCCACCGGCAGAGCCGCAGCCCGCAGTCGGCGACGTGAGCCGGGCCGCGGCGCCTCATGCCGCGACGGCCGGTTCCTCCCCGGCCAGCAGGCGCCTGATCTCCCGGACGGCCGCGCGCCCGGCCCGGTTGGCGCCCACGGTGCTCGCCGAAGGGCCGTAGCCGACCAGGTGGATGCGGGGATCGGCGACCGCCCGTGTGCCGTCCATGCGGATGCCGCCGCCCGGCTCGCGCAGCCCGAGCGGCGCCAGATGGGCGAGCACCGCCCTGAACCCGGTCGCCCACAGGATGACGTCGGCCGTCACATGCCGGCCGTCCGCCCACCGCACACCGTCCGGTGTGATCCGCTCGAACATCGGCCACCGGTCCAGGACCCCGTCCTTCAGGCCCCGGCGGACGGCGTCGGTCAGCGGCAGGCCCGTCACCGAGACGACGCTCCTGGGCGGCAGCCCCCGCCGCACCCGCTCCTCGACGAGCGCGACCGCGGCCCGGCGGGCGTTCTCGTCGAACGGCTCCTCACGGAAGACCGGCGGGTGCCGGGTCACCCAGGTGGTGGCGGCCGCGTACGGGGCGATCTCCAGCAGGTGCTGGGTGCCGGAGGCCCCGCCGCCCACCACGACCACCCGCCGTCCGGCGAACTCCTCGGGCCCGGTGTACTGCGCGGTGTGCAACTGCCGCCCGCGGAAGGTCTCCTGACCCGGGTACCGCGGCCAGAACGGCCGCTCCCAGGTGCCGGTCGCATTGATCAGCGCCCGTGCCGTCCAGGTGCCCTCGGAGGTCTCGACGCGCAGCCGTCCGCCGGGGCCGTCCAGGACCGCCCGTACGTCCACCGGCCGCCGCACCCGCAGATCGAAGGCGCGTTCGTAGGCGGCGAAGTACTCGGGGATGACCTCCGACGAGGGCCGCGCGGGATCGGCGCCGGTCAGCTTCATCCCCGGCAGCGCGTGCATGCCGTGCAGCTTGCCGTACGTCAGCGTCGGCCACCGGAACTGCCAGGCCCCGCCCGGGCCGGGGGAGTGGTCGAACACGACGAAGCCGCGGTCCGGTGCGAATCCGGCGCGCCGCAGGTGATGGGCGGCGGACAGCCCCGCCTGGCCCGCGCCCACGACGACCACGTCGACCTCGCGTGTTCTGTCCATGCCCGTGTCAACCGTGCCGCGGGCGCGGATCTTCCCGATCCCCCTCGAGATCGACAAGGATGGGGGACATGCCCACAGCTTTCACCACCCGAGTTCTGCAGGTGACCTCCGGTTCCCGGGAGGCGGTCGTCGACCTCACCCGTGACTGCGAGGCCTTTCTCGAGGAGACCGCGGAGGGCCGCGACGGCCTGCTGAACCTGTTCGTGCCGCACGCGACCGCGGGTGTCGCGATCATCGAGACCGGCGCCGGCAGCGACGAGGACCTCCTCGCCGCCCTGCACACCCTGCTGCCCGCCGACGACCGCTGGCAGCACCGCCACGGCAGCCCCGGCCACGGCCGCGACCACGTCCTGCCGGCCTTCGTGCCGCCGCACGCGACCATCCCGGTCCTCGGCGGCCGGATGGCCCTGGGCACCTGGCAGTCGGTGTGCCTGGTCGACACCAACAAGGACAACCCCGAACGCCGGGTCCGGCTGAGCTTCCTGGCCTGACAGGAATTCCTGAACGTGATCGAACAGTCCCACGGCGGACGGGACACGCCCGCTCGGCGTGCGGCGGCTGTCCCGGGTGAAACCGGCCACGTCTCTGTGAGGAGATGCGGACCGGGGGTGCACAGGACTTTTAAGAAAGCGGTACCAACCGGAGGCCGTTCGGCACACGCCACTCGGGCTGTGCCTGTCCGCTCACGGGAGTCTCCTGTGCGGACAGTGCCGCGACCGGCTGTACCTCCGGACTTCGAAGGAGGCATCTTCGCGCTGCACCTGTAGCGCACGGAACAAGGGATGGTTCCACGCCTTGCACTGCCGTCCCGCACCGCTCATCCGAGCCCGTCTTCTCGACACCCGCGTCGGGGAACGGTTCCTGCGGGAGTTCGGCGACGGCTTGATCCGCCAATTGATCTGCCGAACGGTGCATGACCCGAAACGGCATCCCCGAGCGCATCGCCGGGACGAAGGCCGGGCGCGAGCGGTACGCCGCTCTGGGACGCGAGCCGACCGTCCCAAAGAGGGAACCCCGATCGGCCGCCGGGCATGGCCCGTGGCCGATCGGTGAGACCTATGCGGGCCGGTGGTTCAGTGCGCCGGACAACAGGTCCGCGAGGAGGTTCTGACCGGCTTCGGCATCCGGCCGGTCCGGTCCGGACCGGCCGTCAGCCCTCCGACGGTGCCGCCATGGGACATGTCTCCACTGCGGAGAGCCCCGTGATGTCGGACAGACGAATGCGTACCTCGCCCGTTTTCGTCTTGAGCACCACCACCCCGTTCTCGGTGCGCCGGGCCTCGCCGCACTCGGTTCCCGACGAGGTCCTCACCAGCAGCCGCGGCTTCTCCTTGCCCGGCCCGTACCAGGTGAGCGCCACTCCCGCGACAAGCATGGCGGCGCACATCATGGTCAGCACCACCCCCCGGCGCAGCGACCCCACGGCCCGCATCGTCTCCAGATGGTCCGCCGCGTACAGCGCTCCGGCAGTACCCCCTGCCTCCGGCACCATCGGCAACGTGGCCGGCGCACCGTTCGCCGCACGCAGGAGAAACAGCGCGCCCGCCGTGCCGCACACGAGGGAGAGCAGCAGCAGCCCGCCCACCACTGCACCGTACGGAGGGGCCAGCTTGTCCACATCGGTACGGCCCTTGATCAGCCCGAAGCTCAGCAGCCCGACGAACAGCCCGGCGAGTCCGTTACGCCACGCCAGCGCCGCCTCCCGCACCCGGGGCAGCTCCTCGGCCAGCATCTGCCGCATACGGCGGGCTGTCTCCCGGTCCGCCGAAGTCGCCGGGGGACCCGGAGAGACCCGAGGACAGGACGTCACACCTGCTCCAGCAGCACGTTCCAGTAGGCGCCGCATCCCTCTTCACCGTCCGGACGCCCGGGATGGTCGGTGCTGCAGGTGCATATCACCGGGATCCGCTGCTCACGAAGCCCACGGCGGGGCCGCCGAAAACTGCGGTGGGTGTACAGGTAGGTGCAGGCGCAGCCGCACCGGGGGCACCGTCCGCTGAGGACCACCGACTCGTCGTCCACGGACAGGATCCGCAGACCGGTCGTGTACTCGCCCGCATAACGTTCCTCGGTCGTCTCGTGGTACGGCACCGGCGCACTGGTGTCCGGCTCTTCACGGCCCGTCAGGTCCGGTGGCCTCTCCTCGGGCATGTCCGCCTCCTCCGTCCGGCCCAGCCGGGGCTCCAGCATGCCCGCTGTGCCACCGGGGCTCCATGCGGTGCCCGAAACCTCCCCCCTCCTGCCCGGAACACGCTCAGATATGGACCGGTTGCAAGCCCGGCCGGTCCGACGCCGGGCGAAATCCGGGCGGATTCCGGGCGGTTTCCCGGACTGCCGTGCACTCACCCGCACCGGGGTGCAGGGGTGGGCATGATGACAGGGGGGAGGAATGACGCATGAGTGATACCGGCACCGCATTCCCGGCCGACCGGGCCGAAGCCATCCTGGCTCGGACGGCTCACTGTTCGGTCCCGTACGAACCTGAGGTCTATCAGGGTGTCCGGGGGCCTGAACTGGATCAGGAGATCGATGAGCTGCGTGCTCTCCTGGGCGAGGAGCCCGAGGCCGCCACCGGGGCCCGGATACAGGCTCGCCTCGGGACGCTCCTCGGCATCCGAGGCGTTCTCGCCGGAGCGCCAAAGGATCGTGAGGCAGCCATGTCCCTGCTGGAGACAGCCAGGGTCTCACCGTGGCTGTCCGACGAGGAGCGTTCGGCCGCGCTGCGGAACCTGATCCTGGTCCTGGCGTACCGTGTCGTTCCGATTGCGAAGCTGTGCGAAGGGGAACGACTGACCCTGGAAACCCTCACCACGCTGAACGCGATCGGTACCCCAAGGAGCCATGGAGGCCCTGGCGTCGTGGAGGATGCCGCGCGGCTCATCCGGCTGGTTTCCGAGGCCGGCATCCTCGACCGGCTTCCGGTCCCGGTCCCGGGAGACGACCTGCTGCGGCTCGCTGAAGTCATGGAAGCCGTATCGACGGGGGACTTCTCCTCGCTGGCCGAGACGGCGGAACGGCTGCAGCGAAGCTCAAGCCCGCTGCCCGGACCGCTGCGCGGAGTACTGGATGCGTCGGTACAACTGATGAGCACCTCCATCGCCCGTCCTCCGGCCGACGGGCCCGGTGATCCGGGTGCGCCCATGGACACCGACACCATGCTGCAATTCCTGGCGATGGTCTCGTTGCTGGCCCCCGATTCCTTCGACGAGCAAGAACGCGAGAAGATCCTCGGACGGCTCTCCCTGGGCGACTCCCCGCAGTCGTCACGCATGGTTTCCGTCATGCTCCACATGGCGACCGGGATGCGCACCCGGGACCGCGACCGGTTCCGCACCGCCCTGCGGCTCCTGCAGGAAGCCGCCAAGTCCGGGGAACTGGACAGCCCGAGGGAGGCCGAATGGCTGCACGCCACCATGGCGGTCCTGCTGATGGTGGCGAGCATGACGGGCGGCAGTCTCCTGGACGAGGAAGCGGGTACAGCCCTCCTGGAGAGCTTCACCCCCGACTCTTCCTCCATCGACCCCCATCTGGTCGGGATGCGGGTGTGCACCGCCTGCCTGAGGTTCAGAATGCGCCTGACCGCTGCGCAGGAGCGCCGGGACGTCGCTGCGGTGGACTCTCTCATCGAAGAGATACTGGAACTCGACTACGACGTCCCCGGAGTGGACAGCTGGGTGGGCGCCTTCGTCTCCTACGTCCTGGGGACGGCCCACCTCACCCGCGCGTTCCTCACCCATGAGCTGAGCGACATCCGCAAGGCCGTCGTCCACCTCGAGGAAGCACTGGAAGTTCCCCAGAACATTCCCGTTTTCAGTGCTCTCCTGGATGCCTCCTGGGCTCCGCTGCTCACCCTGACCGCTCTTCTCGAGTCCGACCCCGACCTCATCACCGAGGGCGTCCGACGCACTCGGGCCGTCCTCGGGCGTCCTCACCTCACCTTCAACTTCGAGGCCAAGGTCCGCGAGGCAGTGGCGACCGCGCTCGCCGCCCTGCACCGCATCACCGGTGACATGGGCGCGCTCGACGAGGCCGTCGTGGAACTCGAGCACGCACGTAAAACGCTTCCTCCCGAGGGGACCCCCGACAGCGCCGCCCTGCACTGGGACCTCGCCACGTTGCGCGCCACCCGCGCCGCCACCCGTCCCGGTACGCCGGAGGAAACGGAGGACCTGCTGGCCGCCGTGACCGCCGCGCGTGACTCGCTCCGCGCCGCGGCCGACGACGTCCTGCTGCAACTCGGTGTACGGCACGGCTTGCGCGTGGCGCGGAAAGGAGCCGACCGCGGCCGCACCGCGGCCTCCTGGGCGCTGCGTGTCGGCCGGGTCGACGAGGCGATCGCCTGCCTGGAGGCCGGGCGTTCCCTCGTCCTGAGCGCCGCTGCCGAGTCCAGGAGCGTCGCCGACCGGCTCGAGGCCCTCGGCGCCGCCGACCTTGCCGCGCACTGGCGCGAGGCCGCGCCGACGTCACCGCTCTTACCGCAGGAGGCGTCCGCGTCGCCCGCAGATCTCCTGTCCGCGATGATCGGCGGTGACTCCGGACTCCCCGGCGACCTGCGCCGGCGGGCCCTGGACCTGCTACGCGGACAGGAGGAGCCGGCCGACGAGTCCCCGGCCGAGACGGCCGCTGCGCTGCGCACCGGCGTGGCTCGGGCTGGGGTGGACGCACTCGTCTACCTGCTTCCCGGAACCGCCGCCGAGGATGGCGCGGTCCTGATGGTGACCCCTGACGGGCCCGCCCGGGCCGTGCCCCTGGCCGCGCTCTCCGAGGAGGGGCGCGTGCCCGTCGTCGAATTCCTCAAGGCTCGTACGGAACGTCAGCAGCTGATCGAGGCGCCGTTCGACGCCGTGTCGCCCCAGGAGCGGCGGCGTGCCGAGAGGCGCTGGCGCGAAGCATTCGACCAGCTGTGCGCATGGGCGGGCGGCGTACTGGCGCCCGTGCTGGAGACTCTCGGCCTCTGGGAACGGGCCCTGGCCGAATCGGGACTGCTCCCGGGGCCGAAGGGCAGCGGGCCGGCACCCGAGCCGGTGCGGTTGGTTCTGGTCCCCTGCGGCGACCTGGGCGTGGTGCCCTGGCCGGCGGCCGTCCTGCACCCCCCGGCAGGGCAGCAGGGCCCGGAGTCGGTGCGTGCCTGCGAGATCGCGGTGATCTCGCATGCCGCCTCGGGCCGTGAGTTCCTCCGGGCCTCGTCCCGGGCCCGCATGCATCCGCAGGAGCGACCCGCGCTGGTCTACCACGGCGACGACCAACTGGAGTGGGCCGAAGACGAGGTCGAGCGTCTGCGGGAGGTGTACTACCCCGGCGCGGAGTACTACTCCGACGACGAGGACACCGCGGACGCGCCGGCCACACCCATGACCGTCCTGTCCCTGCTCGGAGGCCGGGCCGAGGCCCCCGCCTCCCTGCTCCATCTCTCCTGTCACGGCATCGCCGGCCCGGACCCCACCACGTCGGCCCTTGTCCTGGCGCCCTCGGCGGAGGCGGACGGGGCGGAGGAGACGGACCAGCAGCTCACCCTCACCAGCCTGCTGGAGACCCCGCACGACGGTGAGGCCTACCGGTCGCGCGGTCCCCTGGTGGTGTGCGGCGCCTGTGAGACGGACCTCACCACCAGCGACCACGACGAGGCTCTCACCGTCACCTCGGTCCTGGTCCACCGGCTTGCGGCCGACGCGATCGGCGCCCGCTGGCTGGTGGACGACGACGAATCCGAGATCCTGATGCTGGTGCTGCACGACCGGGTCGCCGCCGGCATGGCGCCACCGGACGCGCTGCGCGCCGCCCAGTGCTGGATGCTCACCGAGCCCGACCGCAGATTCCCGGTCCGGGCTCTGGAGAAGGTCCCGGTCCGCCGCTGGCACAAGGAATTCCGGGACACGGACACCTGGGCCGCTTTCGTCCACCACGGCAATCCGTCAGGAGGAACCAGGCCGTGACTCCGGAGGAACTGCTCACACTGCTGCAGACCCATCACCAGTCCGTGGCCGCCGGACTCCAGGAGGACGAACGGGAGGAGATCGCCACCGCGCTGCGCGAACTGCGCGACGCGGTTGCCGACGGCCGGGCCTCCCGGGGCGCCCGCGCCATACGCCGCCTGCGCCGGGCGCTCTCCTCCCTTCCGTCTGAACACCCGGTGTCCCGGGCTCTGGGGGGTCACCGGTACGCGGGCAGCAGCTCCCGAGGGCGCGAACTGCCGCCCGCCGCCGCGGTCGACACACTGCTGAGTCTGTTCGAGGGTCCGCTGCCGGATCCGGATCCGGCAGCGGACCCCGACCCCGAGCGGCTGCTGCGGCAGGCCAGGGAGCGCCTGCTCGCCACCCCCGTCCTCACGGAGCGGGAGCACGCCGAACTTCTCGCCGGGGGGCAGGCCGGCACCGGCCTGATCCGGCTGAGTGATCCCCGGTCCGGCCCGCGTTACCCTCGCTTTCAGTTCAGGCCCGGCACGCTCGAGCCCTTTCCCGTCGTCCTGCGCATCAACGAACTCCTGCGCGCCGATGTGGATCCCTGGGGAGCCGCCGACTGGTGGCTGGGCGGGAACAGCTGGCTGCAGGGCGTCCCGGCGGAACTCCTTGGCACCCTGCCCGACGAGGAACTCGAACTCGCCGCTGCCGAACTGGTGGAGGCCGACTGATGGCACTTCAGGTTCCGCCCGACGGCGTCCCCATGGAACCGATCCTCACGGTGTTTCCGGCCGGCACCCTCATCTGGCGCCTGCACAGCAACCGATACGGTCCCACCGAGTTCAACTCCCGTCTTGCTCACGGCTACTTCAAGGGAAACCGGTTCGACGCCATGGAGCCGGACGGATATCCGTACCTCTACGCGGCCCTCGAGCCAGTGGCCGCCCTGGCCGAAGTCTTCCTGCGCTCCAGGGAGTTCGAAAGCCGCACCGCGATTCGAATGATCCCCTGGGCGCAGGCGTCCCGCTATCGTCTCTCCGCCGTACGCACCACGGTCGATCTCGCCCTCGTGGACCTCACCACGGCCGAAGGGCTGGCTGCCGTGTGGCAGGACGAGTGGCTGGTGGACTGCGAGGAGCGCGAGTACGACAAGACCCGCTACTGGGTGCAGTTGATTCGCAAGCACAGCACCGCCGCCCAGGGCCTGTACTGGACCTCCAAGCGCTGCCGTCCCCGCAGAGCCCTGCAGTTCTTCGGCGACCGCTGCGGGCCCGAGCCGCTGGCCCGGACCCCCGAGGAGGTCTACCGTCTGGACTCGGCCGCCGACCTCAAGGAGGTCAACCGGATGCTGAGTCCGCTGCGTGCGGTGATCTCCACGCCGGAGAACCACGAGAACTGACGGGCACGCCGACCGCCGCNNGCGGCGGTCGGCGTGCCCGTCTCAGCGGGCCGGTTCGTGCCGGGTCGCCGGCAGCAGCGGCCACTGTTCGGACAGCCGCATGGCGGCCTCGGTCACTGCAGGGTCCGCCGCCGCCATGCTGACCCCGTCGAGGTAGGCGTGCGCCGCCGCTTCGTGGAGATCGCGGACGGCCCGGGTGCGGTCCTCGGTCGCGGCCCTGCGGTCCTCCCGCCGGGCGTCGGACGTCTCCGCGATCACGTGCGCCCGCTCTGCTTCCGCCGCACTGCGTTCACGTCGGCGCAGCAGCTCCGCGCGCTTCTCCACCGCCGCGCGGTACGCGTTCAGGTGAGGGTGTTCCTTGCACAGCGCCAGCAGGAAGCCGAGCCCGCCGGAAAGCAGCAACAGGGCGCAGAACAGCCAGACGACGGTCTGCGGAGCCAGGTCCAGCCGGTCGATCAGACGGGTGACCTCCGCACCGTCACCGGCGCCCGCGAAATCCCCGGCGGTCTCCGAGACCTCCTCGTCGGATCCCTCCTCGCTCTGCATCACGTACCGGGCGCGGATCACGCCGAGCACTCCGGCCAGCACACCCCACACGGCCAGCAGCACCAGGGCCGGAACCCAGGCTTGACGGACCGCTCCGGTCTCCGGACGCCGCCGCAGTACATGGCCTGCGAGGTGCGGCAGGATCACCATCAGGACCGCGGTGGAGACGGCGAGCATGCCGGTCTGGGCGTCTGCGCTGATATTGCCGATACCGTGGAACGGCTGGTAGGCCACCCAGTAAATGGGAATTTCGACGGCGAGGATCACCAGGAGGAGGCTCGTCGTCATCCAGCCGGGCATCCCGGGCCGCTTGTGGAGTCCCTCCCAGACCCGAGCCAGGCCCATCCGGTCCGCTGTTCCGGAGGTCTCGGGCACCGGGGGCCGCTGCGGAGGCTCGGGCGTGCGGGGTACCGTCACCCAGTCGCGGTCGCCGTTCTCCTCGGCACTCGCGCTGTCGCCGGGGTCCCGGGGCTGCGGGACCTGCGGGGGGAGATCACGGAAGCGGGCCCGGAGCCATCTCTCCTCCAGGCGTTCGCGGAGGGAGTCACGGAAGCGGTTCCAGCGACTGGCGCGCATCGCCAGCAGGTCCAACTGCCGTGTGGTGGTGGCGATCTGCTGCTCGATCTCGGCCAGGCGGCGATCGATCAGCTCCGTTTCCCGCCGCAGCCGCTCGGCCTCGGCCAGGGCGTGTGCGTCGTCGAACTTCGCCTGCTCCTCGGCGCGGTGGGCCTGTTCGTCGATCTCCCGGATCTTCCGGTCCCGCAAGGAGGCCAGTTCGGCGAAGTACGGGACTCGGTCGTTGCTCTGGAGGATCAGCGGGTCCAGCACCCCACGCTTCGCGGCCTTGCGGCCACGTCGCCGGGATGCCTCCAGGAACTTCTGCTCCGTGCGATTGTCGAGCACCAGCGGTCTGCCGGCCTGCGGGGCCGGCGGGATGCCGCGGGCCCTTGGGACGCGCTCCCCGGTCCGGCGCCCGGGGGTGGGCAAGGACGGCAGACGCCGCCGCCTCGGGCGGGGCGGCTCACTCGTAGGTGTTGTGGACACGGGCCTCGGCCCTCCCTTCGAGAACCTCCGTCCAGAAGGCCCTGAAGTTCTCGGCCTCACTGGGACGGGCGTCGTACTGCATACCGAGGCCGACCGGATAGACGTCCATGCCCTTGATGCCGGGAAGGCCCCGTTCCTTCACCAAGGAGTCGATGACCTTCTTCCGCTGCTCCCGGCTGGAGAGGTCGGCCCGGGAGAGCGTGAACTCCGGGTCGGCTTGCGCGAAGTCACTCACCACCAGCAGCTTGGCCCTGGGACCGTCCGGGGGCATTGCCTCGCCGATGCGGTCGAGTGCCCCCCACACGTCGGAGCCGCCTTGTGTGCGCGCGCACTCGAGCTCCTCCATGGAGCGCGCGGCCGCCGTCAGCCGGGCCTTTCGCCGCTGGCTCTCCTGGTCGACGTTTTTCCTGTACGGCGGATCGAGGTCGACTTCCTCCACCCGGCAGGAGGAGCTCTGCGAGGAACGGGTGATGGGAGCGAACTTGACGGTGCCGCATTCCTCCTTCTTGAGGAATTTCAGCAGGGTGCTCTTCAGCTTCGCCTCCGCGTCGAAGCCCTTCTCCGTCGCGTCGCCGGATCCGGAGCCGTCGACGACGACGCCGCAGGGCGTAGTGAGGGGGTCGGGCTGGGAGGTGCAGGAGACCAGAGCGGTGAGCAGCGTCGCCGCAGGAGCCAGGGCGGCCGCGCGGCGTATGCGGGACGGGCTGAGCACGGTGACCTTTCTTTTCGGTGGGGCTGTCATCCCTGGTTGATCCGGTCCGGGAAGCGGTCGGTGGCAGAGGCGGCGCTCGCGCCGACTGCCTGGCTGTCGAGGATGGCCAGCGCCTGGAGGACGGCCGGGCGGGCGGCTTCGTCCGACGGCTGCTGCCCGTACCAGCGGTCGGTGATCAGCCAGTCGTCGACCCGGTGCCAGGTGGGATCCAGCGCGATCTCACCGGGGAGCCATTCGGTGGGACGGCGCTCGTCCAGCTCATGCGCCGCGATCTCGTTCTTCCGGCGTGCCCGCTGCCAGGCGGCGTCCCAGTAGCAGGCGAGCAACTGGTTTGTCTGATCGACGAGTTCCTGAGCCATGGCGCGGTGGACGGCGGCCGCGTTGCGCCAGGAGGCGACCATCTCGCCGTAGCGTGCCAGAGCGGCGGGCGCCGGTCGGCCGCGCTTCGTGTACTGGGTGACGATCCGTACTGACTCCGACTGGATCACGGTGTTCAGCCGGCGGTTCGCCTTGAGCATGCGGGTCCGAAGCCGTGCGCTGCCGCGCTGCACCTCGGCCCGAAGGCCCAGCACATAGGGCGGCAGGGCCAGGTCGGCCGGGGCCTTGCCGGCGCGGGCTTCGATCAATACGGACAACAGGTCCGCCGCGTCCCGCCGTCCGTGGTGACGAGCGAGAGAGGCGGAGAGTAAACCGATCTTTGCTCTTCGGGCGCGGCCTGTTATGCGGCCGGAATGGTTCATGCGGAGAGACCTCCATTCCCCCACGGGGACTCCGGGGAGATCCGTGCGATGGGGAAGAGAGTAGCGGAAGGGATCCCGGATACGACGGGCGAGAAGGATCGGAATTGACCGTTCCGGCAAAGGAACCGGAAAACGACCGGAGTTCGCCCGGACATTGCCCGGCCCGTGGCATTTCCGTAATTGCGGCCGGACGGCCGCACCGCCGATACTCCTTGCCGGTGTGAGTGAGGAGGCGCGATGGACGCCAGGATCAGCGGTACGCATTTTCCTCTGGAAACCCTCGGCCCGGGACGGCGTCTCGGAATCTGGTTCCAGGGCTGTCCGCTGGCCTGCGCGGGCTGTATGTCGCGGCACACCTGGGACGTCGAAGGGGGAACGTCCGAGGAGGTCTCCGACTTGCTGAAACTGTGGGAGAAGGCACTTGAGAGGGGAGCCGGAGGGCTCACCGTGAGCGGCGGCGAGCCTCTCGAGCAGGCGGAAGCGCTGGCCGAACTGCTGGCAGGCGCCTCCCGTCTCCGGGACCGCGCCCATCCGGAGGGGGGCGCTCCTGGAGGCCGGCCCGACCTGCTCGTCTACACCGGCTACGAGCCGGAGGAGTTGACGCTCCGTCACCGGCGGGCGCTCCGGCATGCCGACGCGGTGATCACAGGCCGGTTCCGGGTGGAACTGCCGACCCGGCTGGTGTGGCGGGGCTCGGCCAACCAGCGGTTGTGGCCGCTGACGTCGACCGGAAAGGCCCGTTACGCCCCACACCTGACCAGACAGAGCGCGGGACCGCGGCTCCAGGCGGTCGTGGGCACCGGAAGCGGCCCGGGCATACGGATCTACGGGGTCCCGCTGAGAGGGGAACTGCAGGAGATGGAACGCAGGCTGAAGAAGGCCGGAGTAACGCTCAGGGGCCCGAGTTGGCGGCCTTGAGCAGCTCCGCGTGTTCCGGTTTCCGGGTCGCCAGGCGCACCGACCAGCTCGGATCCCGCCGCAGCTCCTCCTTGACCGCCCAGAGCAGCCAGCGTGCCGCTACATCGGTCGGCAGGCCGCCGCGCCCGGCGCCCAGCAGCGGGAAGCAGATGGTGGACAGCGGTAGTGAGAGTGCCGTCCGCTCCTCGCGGGCCAGCGCGAACGACGCCTGCACGGCTTCGGCGACCGTCGTGGGGGCGACATGGTAGACGTCGCCGCCTGTCGGTGTGGCCACTGCCGCGTGGTAGATGCGCCGCACTCCGTTCCGGGAAAGCGCGCCCGCCGAGGTGGCCACCACCGTGCCCGGCCGCACCGGCAGCCCTGTACGGCCGTGCGCCCGCAGCCAGAGGGCCAGTTCGCGGGCCAGGACGTCGCCCACGATCTCCCCGGAGGGATTCCGGACCGCCGCCGCCCTGCGCAGAGCGCCGGAGACCGTGGGCCGGAAGGTCTTGGACATCTCCAGGTATATGTTCTCGGACGAGACCAGAATGTCGACGTCGCGGACCAGCTCGATGGGGCTCAGCAGCACCGTGATCCGCTCCGCCACCCACCGGGGAGGAGCCGTGGTGGGGGGCGGAGCGGGCAGCGGCGGATTCGGTACGGGCGCCGACTGCGGAGCACCGGTTGCCACGGCATCGGGTTCCTTCGGCCGGCCGGCCTCCCGGGCGAGGGCGAGCATCGCCGACGCCAGTTCCTCCACTGCCGCGCGCTCCTGGCTCCTGCGGAACCGCTCGGTGCTCACGCCGTAGACAGCGGCCGCCGCCTTCCGTCGATCGGCTGCCGGGAGGCCGCGACGATGGGCGAACAGCCCGAAGCAATGGGCGGCGGCACGGGCCAGCGGATCACATCCGTCCGTGTCCAGCAGCGGACCGCCGCCCGCCAGCCGTCGCACCGCGGCACCCAGAAGCTCCTCGATGCCCTCGAGTTCGTCGTCCGGTCCGGTGCAGCATCCGGCCGCGAGCGCGACCTCGCGCAGGGCGTCCCGGGGGCAGTGGCGAAGCCGGGGAAGTCCCCGCTGTCTGAGATACCTCAGTTCGTCGACCAGCTCCTGGTGCGATGGCAAGGTGCGCATGGGGTTCATGCTAATCAGCTCATCGGAAGCCGGGAAAGAGGAAGGGGAGGCCCCTGTTCCGGAATTATAAAATTATCATACAAATCAGAAAGTCCTGCGAACGGTTGGTTCTTCGGATACGCTCCTGCACTCCCATGCCGATTTGCCTCCATGGGCCGGGTGCATTTCTTGGAAGGCCGGACGATGTCGACCAGTCGCCCCACTGAATACGTGCCTCCAGAGGAGGGCGGATTCCCTCATGCCGCTCTGTCCGACACCCGGGCGGACACCGCCTCCGTTCCGCCGGAATTGGCGGACAGATTTGTGCTGCTGAGAGTTCTCCGGCAGGCGCTGGAACCGTCCCGGGCCGTGGTGCTGCGGGTGCGCGATCTGAAAAGTCCCACGCCCGACGTGCCGCTGGTGCTCAAGTGGTACCACCGTCTGCATGCCCCCGACGAAGCGGTGAGCCGGGTGCTCCGTGAGGAAGAGGGCCCGCACCTGGAGCGCCTTCTCGAGTCCGGAAGAGCCAACGGGCACGACTACCACCTTTACCGGTCGCACGGCGAGACCCACCTCGACGACTACCAGCGGGATCACCCCGGTGAGATGGACCCGGACCAACTCGGCGAGATCGTCCGTCAGTTGCACGCCGCGGTGTCCTTCCTGCACGAGCACGAGATCGTGCACCGGGACATCACCCCGGACAACATCATGATCGAGTTCCACACGGACGTCCCCGAGGTCGTACTCATCGACTTCGGGGCGGCCGTCCACAGGCCCGACGAGAAGGTCCGGCCGTCCGACTGGCGGGGCAAGCCGCACTACCTGGCGCCGGAGGCCGGAGCACGTCACCAGACTGTCTCCGAGGCGGGTGACTGGTGGTCCGTCGGCATGGTCGTCGCCCAACTCGCCCTGGGGCGGCACCCCATGGACGAACGCGACGACGAGGCGGTGTCCTACGCGATCGCCACGCGGGACCCCGACGTCTCCGGCATCCGGGACCGGCGGATCCGCAGGCTCTGCGAGGGGCTCCTGACCCGGAACCCGGAGCACCGCTGGGGCGCCGACGAGGTGGAGGCGTGGCTGGCGGGCGAAATCCGGGACATCGCACCGCGCCATATCGCGGGGCTGCCCGGCGAACCGCCGGAGCCCGAGCTTCGCCCGTTCACCTTCGTGGGCATGCGCTTCACCCAGCGGGAAGACCTGGCCCGTGCCCTCGACCACTACCACGCCAGCGCCGACAGGATGCTGGCCGACCCCGAGAGCCGGGCCGCGCTGGTCGAATGGCTCGGCCAGTTCGAGGCCGCGGCCGTGCACGACGGCGAGCGAAGTGCTCTGGTCGCGCTGCGCGAGGAACTGCGCGACCCGCCCGACCCCGTGGTCACCATGCGTCTGATCAACTGGCTGGGCCCCCGGATCGAGGCGGCCTGCTGGGGAACGCCGCTCACCGCGCGCGGCATCCGCGAGCTGAGCCGGGCGGCTCAGCAAGGGGACGCCGGCTCGCTCCAACTGGTGAAGCATCTGAGGCGGTTCCCGGAGATCCTGGAGACCCTGGCCGTCCGCCCGGCGGGCGAAGGGCTGGACAAAGCGGCCCGGAGGTGGCAGACCCTGCGAAGCGGCTGGTCCCACCTGGTGCGGGAACTGCGCGGCGACCCCGACTTCGGCGGGCGTCGGCTGGCACGAATACTCCAGCAGACGCCCGCCCTCGACGCGAGGCTCCTGGAACTCGCCCGTGAACCCGAGCGCATGACTGCCCGGCTGTCCGCCGGGATTCGGGCGCACCAGAACGCCCTGCCGGCGGAAGTGCCCTGGTTCAACAGACTAGTGGCCGCTTCGGACGACCCGCTGTGGCTGCTGGCCGCCCACCTGCTCGTCCCGCAGGCCCGGCGGGAGGCGGAGATCCGCCACGCCCGATTCCTGGAGCAGGAGGCCGAGCGGCTGATGGAGGAGGACCAGGACGGAGTGATCGCCGTGATGCGGCGCCTGGACCGCCTGCCCACCCTGGGCTGGGCACTGATGGGCGCGACGACGCTCACGGCCCCCTGGTGCTTTGTCATCGGACTGGCCGATGTCCTCGGCCGGGCCTCCCAGGAGGCTGTCGTCATCGGCTGGCTCCTCGCTCTTCCCGCGGCAGCGGCCGTCTTCGCCGCGGAACTGCTCACCGCGGTCTACATCGGCCCGCCTGCCTACCACCCGCGCCGCTCCCTGGCCGGGCTGCTCATCCGTACCGCCGAGCGTCCCGCGTCCGTCACCCTGTCACGACGGCGCACCCTGATCGTGGCCACCGCCTTTGTGAGCCTGCTGTTTCTGCTCGGCTTCGAGGCGCTGACCGCGGTCCCATGGCTCTGGCCGGCCGTCATGACGGCGGCATCGCTGGGCTGGAGCCTGTACCGGTGCCACCGATGGCGCAGGGAGAGACGCACGCGCAGGAACCGCGCCATGGCCGTCCGGGGTGGTTTTGCCCCGACGCCGGTGACGGCCGACACCACCCGAGCGACCAGCACGACAGGAGCCGAGACATGAGCACAGGGGTGGCTTCGCCCATGGTGGACACGGTCGCGCCGACCGTGGCCTTCGCTCCGCCCCCTCCCGTCGAACCCAGCGCCCTTCCGCACACCGGGGCGGTCCACCTCGGCGACACCGCTCACGAGGCTTCCGCTCACCTGGCCGACCTGGCCGGTGAGGCGGCACACCAGGCGGCCGACGCAGCCCTCACCGCGCTCGGAGCGCTCAGCGGGGCTCTGCTGGCCGGCCGTGCCGCCCTCGCCACCACCCGCCTGCTGGCGTCCGCCGCTGTGCGTGCGGCTGAGGAACAGCGCTGCCTGGAGCGGCAGGAGGAAATCTCCGCTCTGGCCGCCGAGCAGTGGCAGAACGCCGCGTACGCCGCCGCCCGGGCGAACGCCCGCAGAACCGCCCTGCTCGCCCGTGTCTCCCGTGCTGCCCGAACGGCGCCGGACGACCCTCCGCCATGCCCCGACCTGCCTGGGCCGCTGAACCCCGTTGACACCCGACTCGGTTCCTTCCGGAGCCGGTTGGCACGCTTCGAGAAGGCGCTGGAACAAGCCGAGGCCGCGCAGGCGGCGTGGGAGGTGGCCGCGCTGACCGCCTCCCTGGACCGCATGGACGAAGGAGACGACTGGCAGGACGCCATGCGGGCCCGCCGCGACACCATGCTGCAGGCGCATATGAAGCGTCACACCGCAGTCGGCGAACAGCAGGAGGCAACTGACTCGGTGCCACCTGCCCTGCCGGTCGGCGGCGAGGCGGACAGGGCGGCTGTTCGCGAGCGGGGAGCGGACATCCTGGCCGCCCTGGACCCTCAGGCCGATCCCGCCATCGTCCGGCTGGCGACCGAAGCGGTCGGGCACGCGACCCGTCACGCGGCGGCCAACCCGCGCCGGGCCCGCATCCATCTCAGAGAGGCCCGCAAGTTCGTCGAGAGCGCCAACCGCAAGGCGCGCAAACGCCGCCATGACGAGGAACGCGCCGCCCTCCAGCTCAACTTCCTCACGATGGAACTGCCCGATGACCAGGACCTCCCAGACCGGAACCCGGAGGTGGTGGACGCTCTCCGCCGGTTCCTCGAGGAAGGTGTTCCGCTCGCCTCCCGTCAACAGGAATTGGTGGAGCGGGCGGTGGCGGAACGGCACAACGCCCTGGAAGCCCTCTACCTTCGCACGCAGTGCGCCGGCGTCATGGCCCGGCTCGCGGAGGGTACGGAGGGGGCACTCCGTATCGGCCGCACCGAGGACGGAGAAGTGGGGGTGGACTGGACCCCGGACGGCTGGGGCCCGGACCACTGGCTGAGAGCCACGCTGACCGGCGGCACCTGTCGCGTCGTCACCATGCGCGCAGACACCCCCGGAGAGCGGCTGCTCGAGGAATGGGAGTTGGACGATCTGCGATGCGCCGAGGCCCAGCAGAAGTTGGCCGAATTCCAGAAACTGGCCCGGGACGCAGGGCTCGACATGCGGTTCGAACTGGAGCGCACCCAGGGCGCTGAGCCCGGCGAGCCGCTCGAGCGGACAGACGAGGAGCCGCGCCGGGGCACCCGTGCCGACGATCGTCCCGGCCTCCGCCGCAAGACCGTGAAGGTCGGCGACGACGAACGGCGCTGAACCCACCTGTGTCCGCGATCTCGGAAGAACCCATGGAACTGAAGAAGGACGACGACCAGCTTCCGCCGTTCATCCAGGAACTGACCGGCACCCTGAGCGTGCACGCGCAGTACGTGCTGCACGGCAACATCCACGATCTGCACCTGGTGCGCAGGAGCGGCAGGGACCATGCCCGGCCCCTCCTCGAGGTGCTGTGGAACCCACTGCACAAGATGGGCTACCAGGTCCTGGTGACCTGCGACCAGATCAATGGCTTCCGCCTCGCCTACGCGAACCCCGAGGTGGAGGAGGCGGCGCGGACCCTTCTGAAGCCTCACGGATTCCCCGGCGCCAGTCCCGCGCAGCAGCAGAAGGTGATCGAGCAACTGCGGAGCATCTCCACCGGCTGGGCGGAGGAACGCCGGCAGGTCCGCACCGACCTCGTCGAACTTCCACCGCTGCGCGTGGCCCTGGTGATCCAGCACGCTTCGCGTCTGGTCCAGGACGTCACCCGGCTGAGCCCCGATGAGCGGGACTTCTTTCTCGCGTGTCTGCAACTCGCCGAACTGGCAAAACCGGTGAGGAGCACGGCGCACAAGCCCGGCCCGCGGTTCGGCCGCGACCTCTTCAACCCGGTGATCTGGCTGGCCGAGGGGGAACGGGACCTCCCCAACTGGCTGGTCTCCGGCAGTGAACGGATCCGCGCAGTGGCCGTCCCCGAACCCGACGCCGATGAACGGCGCCGGATGGCCCGCAGACTCCAGCAGTACTACCGGGAGCAGCGTGCCGGCTCCGTCCTCGTCCAGACCGGCGGAGGGGACCGGCAGGACGAGGAGGCCGTGGAGGCATTCGCCCGTGCGGCTGCGGGCATGACCCTGTCGGCCATGCAGGAGAGTGTCAACCTGGCTCTGGCCCGTGGCATCCCCTTCGGCTCCATGCCCGATGCGGTCCGCATCTACCGGCTCGGCGTGGAGAAGAACCCCTGGAGCCGCGAGGAGATCCGGCAGCGCATCCTGAAGGGCGAGGACCCGAACAACGAACACTCCATCCCCCGGCGGGTGCTGGGGCAGGACGCCGCGGTGGCGATGACCCTGGACATCCTCAAACGCGCCGCTCTCGGCCTCTCCGGTGCGCAGGCGACGAACCCCGGGCACCGCCCGCGCGGCGTGCTCTTCTTCGCGGGGCCCACCGGAACCGGAAAGACGGAACTGGCCAAGGCTGTCGCCTCCGTCCTGTTCGACAACGACCAGGCGTACCTGCGTTTCGACATGAGTGAGTTCTCCTCCGCGCACGCCGCCGACCGGCTCGTCGGAGCGCCGCCGGGCTATGTCGGCTACGAGGCGGGCGGCGAACTGACGGCCGCGGTGCGGCAGAACCCGTTCCGGGTCATCCTCTTCGACGAGATCGAGAAGGCGGACAAGGGCGTTCTCGACAAGTTCCTCCAGGTCCTGGAGGACGGCAGGCTCACCGATGGCCAGGGCGTCACCACCTACTTCAGCGAGTGCGTCCTGATCTTCACTTCCAACCTGGGCGTCCAGCGCAATGATCCGGAGACCCAGGAACGCGAGTGGGTCGTCAGTCCCGGAACGCCCTACCCCGAGCTGGAGGCGATCGTCCGGAAGAACGTCAAGGAACACTTCGAGCAGGTCATCGGTCGGCCGGAGCTGATGAACCGGATCGGCGGCAATGTTGTCGTCTTCAACTTCATCTCACAGGAAGTGGCAGAGAAGATCTTCGGTCTCCAGGTGCGGAACATCCAGCGGCAGCTGTCCTCCGAACACGACATCCACCTGGAACTCACCGATGACGCACGGGCCACTCTCCTGGGGCACTGCACCGCCGACCTGTGGACCGGCGGACGGGGCATCGGCATGGTGCTGGAGACCCACTTGATCAACCCGTTGGCCAGGGTCCTCTTCGCCGCTCCCGATCTCGCACCGGGCACGACCGTCCTGGTCTCCGATGTCAAACAGACCGCAGACGGACGGGTGGAACTCGCCGTCGACTTCAAGAAGGGAGCCTGAGTGCTGAACGAGGATTCTGAGAATCCTGACGGCCTCGACGACTGGATCTCCTTTCAGGACCCGGTGACAGGGCCTCGCAGCGGTGTCCCAGACCTTGCTCCCTGCTCCCACTGCGGCAGGCCCCTGCCGTCCGGCATCGTCGCCTGCCCGTCCTGCCACACCCGCACCGACGGCGACTCCCGGTCCACGCGGGTGCCGCTGGGGGGTGGTGAGCTGCGGCTGGTCTTCCACGGCATGGGCACATACCTCAGCCTTCCGCGAGGGACACGGATGCCGCTCGGCCGCGACAACACCTGGGCGCCGCAGGCGTCCGAGATCCTGGGAGACCAGCCCACCGTCTCCGGCCGACACGCCTGCGTGGAACACGCCGAGGACGGCACGGCCTGGCTGACCGAGGTGAAGGAGGGGAGCACCAACGGCACCCGGGTCAACGACAGGCCCGTCTGGCCGGGAGCCCGGGAGCAGCTGCGAGAGGGGGACACGGTGTGGCTGGGACCCCGGGTCAGCTTTCTGATCCGAGGGCTGGGCGCCACGCGGGGCCGTCAGCCCTGCTGAACTTCTCTCCGGTGCGGCGGCTTCCCCACGGCCTTCGCACACCTCGAGGACGGTTCTCGGCCGTGGACGCGCCCTTGGTCCCGCGACCGCTGCTGTTGCGGGCGGCATCAGGATGTTGGCCGATCGGAAGGCGGCACCGTCATCCGGGCCTTCTGGTCATTGTTTTCTTCGCTTGTGATGCGCTTGCTCACTGAGCACGCATCGTCGCCGAGTCCGCTGCGGGTCATGCGTCACCCGGGGGCGCTCACCGCCGCACGTGGCCATGGGGATCCTCGTCTCTGTGCCCGGCGGGCCCCGGCGAGGCGGGAGCCAGGACGCAAGCAGGGACTGGCTGTGAACGTGCTGGGACTGGTCGCCACGGTCACCGTTCTCTGAGTTTCCTGGCCTGAACAAGCCCCGGGCAAGCAGGGACCGACGGCCCTCGTCCTGGGGCGGGGGTCGTCGG
>NZ_MUME01000074.1 GCF_002155915.1 Streptomyces thermovulgaris
AGACATAGAGGCACCCCCCCGCAGGAAGGGTTACTTCTTCGGCTTGAAGGGCTCCGACGTGGCGTGCATGTCCTGCGTCGTGACGGGCTCGCCGGTGGCGTGCATGTCCTGCGTGGTCACGTCACCGCTCTCGGCCTGAGGGGCACCGGCCGCGGCCTTGGTCTCCGTCGTGCCGGTGGCGTGCATGTCCTGCGGCTTGGTGACCGGCTTGTCGCTCATGAGCTTGCTCCATGTGGTTGTTCGTCAACAGGACGGGGAAGCCCGCCCAGTCACTCCCCCGATGGTGCCCGGACGGGCTTTCCCGAGCCGCTCGAAACCGGATCGTCGGTGAGAGGCTCCTGCAGTGATCCGCCTGCCCCCGACGAGGCGGATCGACTGATTCGATGGTCGCCCGGGGCGATAAACGAATGATGAACGCCGGGGATCCGTGCCGCCGGCCTCAGGCCGCCTGGGCCGGGCTCAGCAGCTCGCGCACTGCCGTGGCCTCGGGGGCGTTCAGCTCCTCGTAGATGCGCAGGGCCTCCCGCCAGCAGACCAGGGCGCGGTCCGTCTGCCCGATGCGTGTGAGAGCGTGGCCGAGCACGGTGAGCACGTTGCCGCGCCGCCACTCGCCGCCGATGCCGCGCAGCACGGTCAGGGCCATCTCGGCCTTGGCGGCGGCCTGCGCGGGACGCTGTGCGGCGATGTCCACCTCCGCCAGGCGGAAGAGGGTCATGCCCTCCCACAGGCGCTGACGGCTGTCACGGAAGACCTCCAGGGCCTCGTGGAGCCGGTCCGCGGCGCTGTCGAGCCGGCCGCTCTGGGTGAGGGCCATGCCGAGGGCGTAGCGGCCGTTCGCGCCCCGCATCGAGTTGCCCATGTCGTCGTAGATGTCGATGCCCTGCTGGGCCAGGGAGACCGCGCTCTGCGTCCGGCCGGTCGCCAGGTGGATGCGGGAGAGGTTGCACAGCGCGCTGGCCTCGCCGGGACGGTCGCCCAGTGCCCGGAAGAGGCGGATGGCCTCGGAGAGGTGCTCCTCGCCGTCCGCGTTGCGGTTCTGGTACAGCGCGATGATGCCGCGTGCGTTGTGGGCCCAGCAGACGGGCAGGAGGTCGTCGGCCTGCCGGGCGAGACGGATCACCTGCTCCGCTTCCCGGTCGGCCATCTCGAAACGGCCGCCGTCGACATGGGCGTGGGCCAGAGTCATCAGCGCCCGGGCCTCGGCCCGGGGCGAACCCCGCCGCCGGGCCGCGTCGAGCAGGGCCCTGGCCGTCACCTCGTACTCCCTGGAGTTCGCCCCCGACTCGGAGATGTCGAGTGCCGCCCAGAGCAGGTCGATCGCCCGCCGCAGCATGGACGGCCGGTCCGCGGGCCGGCGGGCGGCGGCGAGCAGACAGTTCGCTTCGGTGTACAGCCAGTCCCGGGCCGCCCGGCGGTCCTGGAACGTGAGTCCCGGGTACTCCGTCGGGGCGAGGTGGTCCACCAGGCGGTCGCCCGGCCGTTCGATCGCGTACACCCCGGCCGCCGTCGCCAGGTAGAAGTCCAGCAGCCGCGACATCGCCGCCTCCCGCTCGCTCGGCGGGTGCTCGTCCCGCTCCGCGCATGCGCGCGCGTAGAGGCGGACCCGACGCCGACACCGCCCGCGATGGCAGACCGGCCGCGCATGCGCGCGCGTAGAGGCGGACCAGGTCGTGGAAGCGGTAGCGGCCGGGGGCGGCGGACTCCAGGAGGGAGATGTCGACCAGGGACTCCAGCAGGTCCTCGGTCTCCTCCAGCGGAAGGTCGAGGAGCGCCGCCGCCGCCGGAAGGGAGATGTCCGGGCCGTCGGCCAGGCCCAGCAGGCGGAAGGCGCGGGCCTGGGCCGGCTCCAGCTGGCCGTAGCCCAGTTCGAAGGTGGCCTTGACCGCCAGGTCGCCCGCCTGGAGCTCGTCCAGGCGCCGCCGCTCGTCCGCGAGTTTCGCCGCCAGGACCGAGACCGTCCAGGTCCGCCTCGCGGCCAGACGGGACGCCGCGATGCGGATGGCCAGGGGGAGGAAGCCGCAGGCCGCCACCACGTCGAGCGCGGCCTGGCGTTCGCTCGCCACCCGTTCCTCGCCCACGATCCTCGTGAAGAGCTCCAGGGCCTCCTCGGGGCTCATCACGTCCAGGTCCACCAGGTGCGCGCCCGCGAGGTCCACCATCCGCGCCCGTGACGTCACCAGCGCCGCGCACCCTTCCGTGCCCGGCAGAAGGGGGCGGACCTGGGCCGCGTCCCGCGCGTTGTCCAGCAGGACCAGGACCCGGCGGCCGTCCAGGAGCGAGCGGTACAGCGCCGCCCGCTCCTCCAGGGAGTCGGGGATGGCGGAGTCCGCCGTGCCCAGCGCGCGCAGGAACGTCCCCAGCACCGTCTCCGGTTCCGCGGCCCGCGGTCCGGCTCCCTGCAGGTCGACGTAGAGCTGGCCGTCCGGGAAGGCGGCCCGCGCCCGGTGGGCCACGTGGACGGCGAGCGTCGTCTTGCCCACGCCGCCGATCCCGGCCACCGCCGACACGGCCATCACCCGGCCCTCGGCGGAGGCCAGCACCTCGCTCAGCTCGGCCACGAAGGAGGCCCGTCCCGTGAAGTCGGGCACGGTCGCCGGGAGCTGGGCGGGGCGGACGGGCACCACCGAGGGTTCGGTCACCGGGGAGGAGGGTTCGGCGAGAGCCGGGTCGGCCTGGAGGATGCGCTGTTGCAGCTCGCGCAGTTCGGGGCGGGGGTCGACGCCCAGCTCGTCCGTCAGCAGGCGTCTGGTGTCGGCGTACACCGCCAGTGCCTCCGCCTGCCGGCCGCTGCGGTACAGCGCCAGCATCAGCAGCTCGCGCAGGCGTTCGCGCAGCGGGTGCGCGGCCGTCAGCGCCGTCAGCTCCGAGACCGCCTCCGCGTGACGGCCCCGTTCGAGGTCCAGGTCCAGCCGGGACTCCAGGAGCTGGAGCCGCCACTCCTCCAGACGGACGCGCTGCGCCTCCGCGTAGGGGCCCGGCACCCCGGCCAGCGTCTCCCCGTCCCACAGGGCGAGCGCTTGCTCCAGCAGCTCCCGGGCACGGCACAGGTCACCGGCCGCGCGCGCCTTGTCGGCGCGGGCCGCCAGGTCCTGGGCCACCGTCAGGTCCAGCGCGTCCTCACCCAGTCCGCGCACGGCGTACCCGCCGGACTCGCTGACCAGCATCCCGGCGTCCAGGATCTTCCGCAGCCGGGAGGCGTAGGTGCGTACCGTCGCCAGCGCCCGGGCGGGCGGCCTGTCGCCCCACAGGGCGTCGATCAGCTCGGCCGCGGTCGCGGTACGGCCCTCCCGCAGCAGCAGCGCGGCCAGCAGGGCGCGTTGCTGCGGGGAGCCGGTGGCCAGCGGCTCCTCTCCGCGCCAGGCGCGTACCGGCCCGAGTACGCCGAAGCGCAGCGTCGCCGATTGCTCGGGACCCCGCTGCTCCGGTACCCGCGGTACACCGTCCATCGCTGCCCCCTGGCGCCTGTCGAATCGTTGTCAACTGCCAATCGAGAGGCCAGTTTGCCTTGTTCATGGCAGATGCGTCAGCTCTCGGGGACTGTGATCACAGGCCGTCGTACGCCGTGTCACAAGGTCCACACATCCTCTTCGCACGCCACGCCGGTCCGGTCGGTTCCCAGGAGGGCTCAGTCGTTTCCCAGGAGGATCGGATTGGTCAGCGCCGCCATCACTCCCGGCACCGGGCCCGCCGCGGTCTCGTGGCGCACCTCGGCCCGTACGTAGGCCGCGCGGGCCGGTGTGGTGCGCCACTCCACGGTCCCCGAGCCGGAGACCGGCAGCGGACCGCCGGTCAGCAGGACGCCCTGGTCGGTCACGAGGCGGACCGTGCAGCGGGGGACGCCGGAGGCCTCCAGACGGACGGTCACGGGGGTGTCCCGGTCCACGCGCAGCCGCTCGCCGATGCCCGCCCGCTCGCCCCGGTCGCCGGTGGCGGTGAACGTCAGCGCCGCTTTCCGTGACTCGGCCACGTACGAGCGGCCCGCGCGCAGGCCCGCGAGGACGGCCTCGCGGGTCAGGTCGTCGGCCAGGACGACCGCCTGGGGCGCGCCCACCGCGTCCGGCGGCCGGTGGGCGTCGCTGTTGCCCATCGCCGGCAGCCACCGCCGGTCCTTGCGCACGGACGCCGCGAGCAGGGCGTCCCACGCGGCCACCGCCGTCTCGTCGTCCGGTGTGAAGGGCCCGTTCCAGACCTCCACGGCGTCCGCCTCGTCGTAGCCGAACCTCCAGCCGCAGCCGATGCAGGGGGCGTACGGATGGGCCGGTACGACCAGTCCGCCGGCCCGGTGGACGTCCCGGGCGATCCCGGCCCAGCGGCCGTCGCGCACCCGGTGGCGCCAGTCGACGAAGGTGCCGGGCTCGGTTCCCAGGGCCAGGACGTGGCCGTTCCTGGTCGTGACCTCCTCGCCCAGCATGATCAGCAGGTCGTCGCCGGCCAGGTCCGCCCAGTGGGGGTGGGAGGCGTGGGTGTTGTGCTCGGAGCTGTGGATGAAGTCCAGCCCGGCCGCCCTGGCCTGTGCCGCGATCTCGGCGGGGGTGCGGCGGCCGTCGGAGTGCCAGGAGTGGAGGTGGCAGTCGCCCCGGTACCAGTCCCGGCCGCGTCCCCCGGCCCGCTGCGGCGGATGCACCGGCTCGGGCGTCGGGCCCGGTTCGCCGTACGTCAGCGTGACGGTGATCTCGTACGACATCCCCTGCGGGGCCACCGTGTACGGGCCGAGCGCGATGTGCCAGAGACCGGGGCCGACCGGCCCCGGGACGTATCCCGGCGTGGCGTCGTCCGTGCGGACGAAGAACTCCGTCCGCGCCCCGCCCGACCAGCCCCGGAAGCCCCGGCCGCCCAGGCCGGTGCCGCGCTCGTCGAAGAGCCCGGCGTCCAGCGCGTTGCCGGGGGTGCCGGCCGGGACGGACGGCCGGTCGTAGGTGTACGCGACCCGGATCTCCCGTACCCCGGAGGGGATGTCGACGGGGACGTAGACATGGTCCGGGGAACCGGCCGGCAGGGTGCCGCGGATCGTACGGGTCTCCCGGCCGCCGGCCGCGGCGCCGGCGCCGCTCGCGGAGGTCACTCCTCCACCGTAGGCGCCGTGCCCCTGCCCGTCACATCCGCGGAGCAAAGCGGCCGTTCGCCCTGCTCACCGTGTCCGCGGCCCTGGAGGACCACGCCCGTATCCTCGAAGGATGACGACTTCCGCGGCCTTTGGAACCGGCCCCACCGAGAACTCCATGCGGCGCGCGCTCAGACGTGCCCGGGACGGGGTCTCCCTCGACGTTGCCGAGGCGGCGGTGCTGCTCCAGGCCCGGGGCGAGCATCTGGAGGACCTGGCCGCCTCCGCCGCACGGGTGCGGGACGCGGGGCTCCGGGCCGCCGGACGGCCCGGTGTCCTCACCTACTCCAGGAGCGTCTTCATCCCGCTGACCCGGCTGTGCCGGGACCGGTGCCACTACTGCACGTTCGCCACCGTGCCCGGCAAGCTGCGCCGTGCCGGGCACGGGATGTTCATGTCCCTCGACGAGGTCCTGGACATCGCCCGCCGCGGCGCCGCGCTCGGCTGCAAGGAGGCCCTGATCACCCTCGGCGACAAGCCGGAGGACCGCTGGCCGGAGGCGCGCGAGTGGCTGGACGCGCACGGCTACGACGACACGATCGCCTACGTCCGCGCCGTCTCCATCCGCATCCTGGAGGAGACCGGTCTGCTGCCGCATCTCAATCCGGGCGTGCTGACCTGGACCGACTTCCAGCGCCTCAAGCCCGTCGCCCCGTCGATGGGCATGATGCTGGAGACCACGGCGACACGGCTGTGGTCCGAGCCGGGCGGCCCGCACTACGGCTCCCCGGACAAGGAACCCGCGCTGCGGCTGCGGGTGCTGGAGGACGCCGGCCGCTCCTCCGTGCCCTTCACCACCGGGATCCTGATCGGCATCGGCGAGACGTACGAGGAGCGCGCGGAGTCGCTGTTCGCGCTGCGGAGGATCGCCCGCGCCCACCACGGCATCCAGGAACTGATCATCCAGAACTTCCGTGCCAAGCCGGACACGGCCATGCGCGGCATGCCGGACGCGGAACTGGACGAGCTGGTCGCCACGGTGGCCGTCGCCCGGCACATCATGGGCCCCTCCGCCTGTCTGCAGGCCCCGCCGAACCTGATCGACGCCGAGTACGAGCGGCTCATCGGCGCCGGCATCGACGACTGGGGCGGTGTCTCCCCGCTCACCATCGACCATGTCAACCCCGAGCGTCCCTGGCCGAGGATCGACCAGCTCGCCGAGGTGTCCCGGGCGGCGGGCTTCGAGCTGCGCGAACGGCTCTGCGTCTACCCGGAGTTCGTCAAGCGCGGCGAACCCTGGCTGGACCCCCGTGTGCTGCCGCACGTGCGCGCCCTGGCCGACCCCGAGACCGGCCTCGCCCGCGAGGACGCGACCGTCGAGGGCCGTCCCTGGCAGGAGCCGGACGAGGTCTTCACCGCCGCCGGCCGCACCGATCTGCACCGCACCATCGACACCCGGGGCCGCACCGCCGACCGCCGCGACGACTTCGACTCGGTCTACGGCGACTGGGACGCCCTGCGCGAGGCAGCGGCCCCCGGCATGGCTCCCGAGCGCATCGACACGGACGTGAGGGCCGCGCTGCGCACGGCCGCCGACGACCCGACGAAGCTGACCGACGCCGAGGCCCTGGCCCTGCTGCACGCCGACGGCCCGGCGCTGGACGCGCTGTGCCGGGTCGCGGACGACGTCCGCAAGTCGGCGGTCGGCGAGGACGTGACCTACATCGTCACCCGGAACATCAACTTCACCAACGTCTGCTACACCGGCTGCCGCTTCTGCGCCTTCGCCCAGCGTCGCACGGACGCGGACGCCTACACGCTGTCGCTGAAGCAGGTGGCCGACCGCGCCCAGCAGGCCTGGGACGTGGGCGCGGTGGAGGTGTGCATGCAGGGCGGCATCCACCCGGACCTGCCGGGCACGGCGTACTTCGACCTCGCCCGCGCGGTGAAGGAGCGCGTCCCGGGGATGCATGTGCACGCCTTCTCCCCGATGGAGGTGGTCAACGGCGCGGCCCGCACCGGCCTGTCCGTCCGCGAGTGGCTGATCGCCGCGAAGGAGGCGGGCCTGGACACGATCCCCGGCACGGCCGCGGAGATCCTCGACGACGAGGTCCGCTGGGTCCTGACCAAGGGCAAGCTGCCCACGGCCACCTGGATCGAGGTGGTGACCACCGCGCACGAGCTGGGCATCCGCTCCTCGTCCACGATGATGTACGGCCATGTCGACCAGCCCCGCCACTGGCTCGGCCATCTGCGCACCCTCGCCCGCATCCAGCAGCAGACCGGCGGCTTCACGGAGTTCGTCACCCTCCCCTTCGTCCACACCAACGCCCCGGTCTACCTGGCGGGCATCGCCCGTCCCGGCCCCACGATGCGGGACAACAGGGCGGTCACGGCGATGGCCCGCCTCCTGCTCCACCCGTACATCCCCAACATCCAGACCAGCTGGGTGAAGCTGGGCGCGGAAGGCGCCGTCGAGATGCTCCGCTCCGGGGCGAACGACCTCGGGGGCACGCTGATGGAGGAGACCATCTCGAGGATGGCGGGCTCGTCGTACGGGTCGTACAAGTCGGTCGGGGAGCTGGTGGCGATGGCGGAGGCGGCCGGCCGTCCGGCCAGGCCCCGCACCACGCTCTACGGCGAGGTCCCCGAGGAGCGGCAGCGGGCGGCGAAGGCCTCGGGCGGCCGTCTGCCGGAGCTGCTGCCGGTCCTGGAGTGAGCCGGGCAGGCGAGCACTCGCAGTACGATGATCCAACCCTTGTCCCGGGATCCCACCCTTGTCCGGGGGACGTCCCCCGCCCGAAGGGCCGAGTAGCAGCCGAGGAGATGCGTGCCCATGCCTGCCCGAATACCTTCGTGGGCCTGGGTCAGCGGACTGACCGCAGGAGCGGTCGCGGTGGTCGCCGTGCTCGCCGTGCAGGCCGCCCAGGGCCCGCGCCCCACGGCTCCGGCCGGCCACAGCCGGCCCGCACCCTCGCCCTCGGCCTCGGCGAGCGCCCTGCCCTCGCCCTCCGCCAGCCCGGAGCCCCCGGCTCCGCCGGCGGTCCCGGCCGACTCGGGGACGGGCCGCAGGATCGTCTACGCCCTCGCCCAGAAGCGGGTGTGGCTGGTCGACGAGAGCGACAAGCCCATCCGTACCTTCCCGGTGTGGCCGGGCACGGTGTCCCCGGACCCCGACTCCTACGCGATCTCCCAGCGGGTGCCCGCGACGACCGGTTCGGACGGTGTGGAGATCGAGAACATCCTGTACTTCGCGGGCAAGTCGGGTGTCTTCATCGCCTTCAGCAACGCCGTCGACGGCTCCTCGCCGCCCCCTGCCGCCTCCGGGGCGAAGACGGGAGGCATCCGCATGAGCAAGGAGGACGGGGCCGCCCTGTGGACGTTCGGCGAGAAGGGGACGCGGGTCGTGGTCGTGCCCTGACCACGGGGCCCCGGCCACGGACGTGACGGCCGGAGCCCGCGGGCCCTCGCCGAAAAGCCGCGTGGTCCCGGGCTGAGACCCGGGGACTGAGAAGTTCCCGTTCCCGGGGCCGCTTCGGCCGTTCCGGAGCGCGTTCGCCGTTCGTCGCCCACCGGTTTGTCCCCTGAACAGACCGTTCCCGTTCGATTACAGTGGCGAGCTGTCGCGCGTACGGCCGGTGCCGTGGGGAGGACTGGGTGGGTACGACGTCCGGTGCCGTCTGGGGGCGTACCGAGCAGCAGGACTTCCGCAGCCGGGTGCGGGGGACACTGCTCGGGGTGGCCGTGGGGGATGCGCTCGGGGCGCCGGTGCACGGGCTCGATCTCGAGGGGATACGGAAGATCCACGGCAGCGAGGGGATCGTGGATCTCGCGCCCGCCTACGGGCGGCGCGGAACCGTCACCCACTTCACGCAGCTCATGCTCTTCTCCGTCGACGGCCTGATCCGGGCGCAGATGCGGCGCGACACCGGGGTCTGGCATCCGCCCACCGATCTGCACCGGGCGTATCTGCGGTGGGCCGCCACCCAGCGGGACTGGGGGCCCGACGAGCGGCGCGAGGAGGACGGGTGGCTGGCACGGGAGGAGTGGCTGTACGCCCGCCGGGGCCCCACCCGCGCCCTGCTCGTCGGGTTCGGGGACGACATCATGGGCACCCTCGACGCGCCGAAGAACCCCGCCGAGGCCGGACCGGAGGCGGCGGTCCGGTCGGCTCCCTTCGGGCTGCTCGTCGGGTGGGAGCCGCAGCTCGTCGTCCGGCTCGCCGTCGAGTGCGCGGCGCAGAGCCACGGGCACCCCACGGCCTGTCTCGCCGCCGGCGCGTACGCCGTGATCGTGCACGCCCTCGCCCGTGGCGACGAGCTCGACGAGGCCGTGCGCAAGGCGCTGGCGCTGCTCGCCGTGCGGCCGGGGCACCAGCCCGTGTCCGACGCCCTGCGCCAGGCGCTCGGCGCGGTACGGCAAGGCCCTCCCGGTCCGACGCGGGTGGAGGAACTGGCAGGGGAGGGGACGGCGGAAGGGGCGCTTGCCGTGTCCGTGTACTGCGCGCTCGTCGGCGAGGACGTACGGCACGGGCTGTGCCTGGCGGTGAACCAGAGCGGTCCCTCGGGAGCGGCCGGCGCGCTCACCGGTGGGCTGTTCGGGGCCCTGTACGGCGAGACGGCTCTCCCGCCGGCCTGGCTGGCCGAACTGGAGGGCCGTCCCACTCTGCTGGTTCTGGCGGACGACTTCGCGATGGAGATGACCCAGGGACCCGCACTGCACGGGCCCACCGGGGCGGCTCCGGGGTGGCTGGCGCGCTATCCGCGCGGAGCCTGACCGGCCGGGTCCTGCGCACGGGGGCGCCGGGGAGCCCGGACACCGGTGGAGCCCCCTCGGCAAGGACGGCGGGCTGGTCGAGAGGGCTCTGCGAGCGGGTGCCTGTCCCGGCTCCCGGCTGTCGGCCCTAGGTGTATTGCCCTGAGAGGTTAGGGACGCGGCTGGCGGGTGGCTGGCCTTTCAGCGCGGTGTGTCCGCGGTGGTGATTGTAGGTGTGCAGCCAGTCGGGGAAGGCGTCGCGTCGTTGTTGTTCTGACCG
>NZ_MUME01000075.1 GCF_002155915.1 Streptomyces thermovulgaris
AAGCCCTTTTCGGCGTTGAACCACTTCACAGTGCCGGTCACCATGTCATTTCTCCTTCGGAAACGGTCTTCGAGATCCGCCCTGCGCTGATCTCGTGTCGCCGTAATGATCTGCCCGTCGGGAAATGAACCTTCTGGCAACCACAACTGCAACTGTTACGACAGTAGCACGGAAGGGTCGTCCCTGCGGGGAGAATCGCCCCGCTCGCCTGCCGGAAACCGAATATTTTCCCTGCTCCGCGCCGGTTTTTCGCTGGGGTCGGAGAAAAAAATTCATCACGCCGGACGTGGCGCCGCTGCCCGGCGTCTCCCGTGGCGACGCCATGACCTGCCCGGAGGGGGCGGGACGGAGAAGCCGGTTTCCCGCCGCCGACGGGACGCCGGCGGGCCGGCGCCGGGCGGCGGCCCGCTCAGCTCGCCGGGAAGCCCTGCTCCGCCGGCAGCCCCGCGGCGGACAGGAGCGCTGCGGCGGTCTGCTCGGTCGCATCCGGCGGCACCACCAGCAGATCCCGGCGTCCCTGGCCGGAAGCCATCAGGACGATGGTGCTCGGTGCGTGCGCCGAGGTGGTCCTGTGCAGCCGTACGACGTGGTTGCGGACGAGCAGGCGGCCCGGTGCCCCGGTCCACAGCGCGCTGTTCACCAGGACGCTGTCGATCCGGCCCCAGGACTCCGGCAGATCGGAGAGCAGCTGCGGGAGTTCCGCCAGGAGGTCGAAGGTGTGCGGCCACCACGCCCCGTCGATGCGGCGTGGCACGGTGCTCGGGGGCGCGACGTACAGCCGGGGCAGGGGACGGGTGGGCGGCGGGGGCCGCAATGCGCTGTTCATGAGGTGTCCTGTGTTCCTGAGGGGTCCCGGTTCCTGAAGAGTCCCGCCGCGCGGTACGGCGCGGTGGTCGCCGGCACGGGCGTGGTGTGTCCGCGGCAGCGGGACACGCACGGCTCCGCACGCCGTGCCCGCCGTGCCCGGGTACCCGGCCTGCGCCGAAGATGCCCCTTTCGCGCTTTTTGCTGCTCCATCGTCTTCTGCTGATCCGTCGTCTTCCGCGGCTTCGCGGTGCTCGGGGCCTCACGGTCCCGGTCACGGCTCACGGCGCCCGGTCACGGCTCACGGCACGGGCAGGCGCAGGGCGAGCAGGGCGATGTCGTCGGTGCTGCCGGGAGGCATCCGGGCCGACAGCCGGTCGCACAGGGTCTCCAGCGGTTCGTGGGCGAGCGCGAGGGCATGGCGGCGCAGCCGGCCGAGCCCGGTGTCCAGGTCGCCGCCGGGGATCTCGAACAGCCCGTCGGTGTAGAGCAGGAGCGTGGACCCCGGTGGCAGGGCGTGGGCGGCGTTCGGCCGCTGCTCGGCGCCGTCCGGATGGGCTCCGAGGAGAAGCCCCTGACCGGCCTCGAGGTACTGCGCGTTCCCGTCCGGGGTCAGCAGCAGGGGCGGCGGATGTCCGGCACTGGTCCAGCGCAGGGTCCACGGGCCGTTGTCCGGGCCCTCCAGCCGGGCGAGGACGAGGGTGGCCATCGACACGGTCGTGATGGCGTGCAGGGCATGGTCGAGGCGGTCCACGACGGCACCCGTCGGACCGGTGTGGTCCCAGGCGAGGGAGCGCAGCACCCCGCGCAACTGCGCCATGCCGGCCGCGGCGGTCAGATCGTGGCCCACGACGTCGCCGATGACCAGGGCGAGTGCGCCGTCCCGCAGCGTGAACGCGTCGTACCAGTCGCCGCCGACCTGCGAGCCGGCCGGAGCGGGCCGGTAGCGGGCGGCCAGCTGGACCCGGCCGTGCCGGGGCAGCGGGGAGAGGAGGTTGTTCTGCATGGCCTCGGCGACGGCACGCTGGCGGCCGAACCGGCGGGCGTTGTCGATGACCGGACCGACCCGGCGGCCGATGTCGCTCACCAGGTCCAGATCGTCGCTGTCGAAGGGACGGGCCGGGTCGGTGCGCACCAGGGTCAGGGCGCCCGTGACCTGCCGTCCGGCGCCCAGCGGCACCGTGAGGGCGGACACCGCGCCGGTCGCCGCGAGGAAGGCGCCGTGGACGGCGGCCAGGGGGGAGTCGAGCGGTGCGTCCATGTCCGTCCGGTCCTGGAGGACGGAGCCGCCTCCGTGCAGCACCCGGACCAGGGGCGAGCGGGACGCGCTCCCGGCCGGGGGCAGATGGCCGTGCCAGTCCTCCTGCCCGGCGGCACGGCCCTCGGGGCCGGTCACCGCCACCCGGTGCACCTGATCGGGGTCGACCCGGAGGTCCACCGCGGCCCAGTCGGCCAGGCGGGGGACCAGAAGCCGGCCCAACCGGGCGACGGCCTCGTCCACCTCCAGGGTCTGGCCGAGCACGCCGGTGATCGCCGCGACGAGGGTCAGCCGCTCGGTGAGCCCCTCCAGCGCGCTCGTACGGGCGGCTCGCTCCGCCTGCTTTGTACTTTCCGCCTGCTTTGTGCGTTCCGGCCGTTCCGCGTGTCCTTGGCGGGGGCCGTGGTCCTTCGTGTTCTCGGCGATCAGGACGACCATGCCCCGAAGGACGTCGCCGTCCGTCAGGGGCGAGACCGACCAGGAGATCGGGACCGGCCAACCGTCCCCCCGCAGGAACCTGTCGTCGTCCCCGCGCGCCGGACGTCCCTCGGCCAGCGCCCGCAGCAAGGGGCAGTGCTCCCGTGGGATCCGGGCGCTTTGGGGGTCCCGGTGGCACAGGTCGTGGATGTCCTTCCCGCGCACCGCCGCTGCCCTGCGGCCCAGCAGCCGCTCGGCGGCCGGGTTGATCTCGGTGATCCGCCCCGCCGGGTCCGTCACGGCCACGGCCGTGCCCAGCTGCTCGACGACCTGCTGCCACAGACCCGGTTCCGCAGCCGGCAGCCACCCCTCGTGCTCTTCGCGGGGCCTCACGTTCTCCATCACGCTGCCCTCCTCTCGCGGGTCTCACGGGTCTTGTGGATCCTGCGTATCCCGCTACGGGTCCTACGGATCTCGCCACGGGGCTCATGGGTCTCGCGGGCCTCACGGACCTCATGGACCTCACAGGAGTCATGGAACGCTCCGTCACCGGACCCCGGCTCTCGCCGCGGGCATCAGGCGTGCCCGGTGGGGCCGGGGAGCGCCGGGAGGTGGTCGTGGGCTGCGAAAGCGCCGTTCCGGGGCGCGGGGACCCGGGTGCCGCACTGCTTCGACCCGGATGCTTCGTTGCTTCGTCCGCCGGAGTCCTGCCGGGGGAGGGGCGGAAACGGGCACGGACCTCACCTGCCTGTCGGGCCCGGCAGACCGTCGGCCGCCGGTGGCAGTGAGAGGGGCGGCTGCCGGCGAGGGCATCAGGACTCCTGGCGGACCCCTTGCGCCCTCGGGCCCCACGCTACTCGCTCCCGCCGCCTGTCCGCGCTGCCGGCGACGGCCGTACGCCCGGGAGCGAATCGTGATCTTTGCGGCAATCCGCGTGGCGCACGGCTTCCCGCTGCGAGAAGTCGGCAGCGTACGGGGGCGAAAAACTGCCGTGCACCGCAGAAGCGGGCACGGTCCGGCCGATGACACGATGCGCGCATGAGCGGTGCAGAGGATGTGATCTGCCGTCTGCCGGGGAAGCGCCTTCCGTGGTTCCTCGTCGGGCTCGGCGCGGTCGGGGCGGGTGTCGCCGTCGCGCGCCTGGCACGGCCGGGCTCGCCCCTGGACGTGTGGCCGGTCGTGGGCCTCGCGCTCGTGCCCGTGGGCCTCATGGCGCTCCACTGGGTCACGGTGTGCGTGAGAGGCGACGCGTACGGCCTGCACTGCCGGACGCTGCTGCGTCGCCGGAGCGTGCCGTGGAGCGACGTCGCCGATCTGCGCGTGCACCGGTACGAGACCCGGCGCGGCACGCTCCGGTACGTCAGTGTGCTGCTGCGCGACGGACGCAGGCGGCGGCTGCCCCTGCCGCGCAGCGGCTCGTCCTCGGACGCGGACTTCGACGCGAAGCTGGACGCACTGCGCGCGCTGCTCCACCGCCACGGAGCTCCGGAGTCGGACCACCTCCCCGTCATCACGAGGGACAGCGCCGGGCACGGGAGCCGGGTTCGGCCGCTGGCCCTGTGCGTGCTGCTGCTCGTGGGCGCGGGTGCGTTCGCGTGGAGCGTACCGGGCGTCGCGGCGGAGGAACGGGCGTGGAGGTCGGCCGTTCCGTGCGCCGCCGAGGCGTCCGCCGCAAAGCGGGGCGAGGACGGCCGGGAGCTCGGGGGAGACTGTCTGAGCACCCTGCCGGCCGTGATCGAGCGGACCGACGCCGGCAGGGCCCCCAGGGAGAAAAGCTGGCTGTACTTCGCCGGGGGCAGGCCGCTGGAGCGGGTCGATGTCTCGCGGGAGGCGGCCCTGGAGTTCCGGCCCGGCGACCGTGTGGAGGTGACCGTCTGGCGCGGTGATGTGTGGAAGGTCGCCGGTGAACGCCATGTGTGGCGCGCCTCCCCCGCCTCGGCCGGGGGCCAGGCCGTCGCCGCGGCCGTGCTCGCTCTGTCCGCGGGATACCCCGCCGCCCTGACCCTGCTGCGCCTGCGCGGGCGCCGGCTGCCCGACGACGAGGTCCTGCCGTCGGCCCTTCCGTTCGTGGGCGTGCTCGTCGTCACCGCTCTGTGGCTGCTGCCGCTCTGCGGCCTCTACCCCACGTCTCTGTTCACGTCCTCCACGGCGGTGGTGTGGGGGGCCGTGGGCTCGTCGGTCACGGTGGTCCTCACCGTCCTGGCCTGGCGGGCCACGCGTATCCGCACACCCGAAGGCGCGGGGACGCCCGAGGACGCCGGGGCGCCCGGGACGAAGGAGGGGGAGGTGTTCCTGGCCGCCCGTTTCCTGGAGCACACCGACTACAACCCGCACGGCTTCGGCACCCACGTCGTCCTCGGCGACGGGGAGCCCGCGGTGGTCCCGCACTCCGGTCCGGGCCGGTTCGCGGCGAGACGGATCCCGGTGGAGCGGCTCACCCTCACGAAGGTACGGCGCGTCCGGGGCGGCGACGACATCGTCCCGAACGACTGGCACGTCGCCGAACTCGACGACGGGGGCAGGCCGGTGCGCCTCGCGGCGGCCCCGGACGACCTGATCCGCATCATCCGCGGGCTGGGTCTTGCCGCACCCGTCGAGTCCTCCCGGACCTGACCGTCTCCCGCCGCACCACGGGCCGCCACCGCCCCTGCCGGAACCCCCGGTGACGGGTGGGACCGGGGTGTGTGAAGGTGAATTCTGCTGAACCGACCGTGGCGACCATGGGGGTGTGATGAGCCGGGTGCTCTACGGGGAACGGTCGTGGAATCCGCTGGCACGGACCGTGGAGCTGACCGAGGAGGGGTTGCGGAGGGGCGGCAGGACCACGCCGCTGGACGAACTGAACCTCGGCGCCATGGCCGAGGCGTTCCAGCGCGGGCGCTGGCTCGGGGGCGGCGGGACGGAACGTCCGCTGGAACACCTGGCGGAGAAGAGCGGGATCGTGCCGGTGACCCGGATCACCGGCACCACCACGCCGGTGCGGGTGCGGCGGGCCGCCGAGTTCGCCCGCGCACTGGGGGAGCTGGCGGTGCGGCAGTGCGGCGGTCCCGGCCAGGTGGCCGCCCTGGCGGAGAGGGCCCGGGCCGAGGGCGTACCGCTGTGGCTCGCACGCCGGTTCGCGCCGGGGCCCGCCGGGCCGATCACCGTCGTCGTGGACCGGCGTCTGGTGCGCGTGGACGTCTGGGGGCCGCAGGCGCCCGTCGTACGGATCCGGGCACCGCACGGCTTCCGCCCGGACACCCCCGGACCGTCCAAGGGGCTGCGGCTGACGGTCGACGGCTTCCCGGCGGAGCTCGAACTGCAGAGGAAGAAACTGCGCAGGTCCAAAAGCTTCGTGGCGGTGCGGCTGCCCGGGCGGCAGTGGGTGCTGCGGCGGCAGGACGCGACGAGCTCGAGGCTGCTGCACAACGAACGGCCCGTCGCCCTGCTGACGCGTCCTCCGCTCCGCACGGAGTTCGCGCCGGGCACGGTCCTGCGGCCGCTGTCCCCCGTGCAGTACGAGAGCTCCGACCCGATGGACGCCGTCATGGCGCAGGTCTTCGCCGTCGCCTTCGGGCTGGGGAACACGACGGGTTCGGCGCGGTTCCGGCCGGAGCCACAGGGGCGCGGGGACGAGCCGGTCGCCGACGACGGCGCCTGGGAACTCCCCTGGTTCACCAACCTCGGTACGAGCAGTGAGGACAACGAACCCGGCGGCGACGACGGCTGGGGCTCGGACGGCGGCGACGGAGGGGACGGCGGTGGCGGCGGTGGCGGCGACGGAGGAGACGGCGGCGGCGACGGCGGTGGGGGCGAATAGCGGCTGAGCCGGCGGCCCGGCCCCGGAGGGCCTGCCCAGGTGCCCACGACCGTGCCGCCCGTGCGCCCCACACCGCTCGTACCGCTCATGCCGTCGCCCGGTGCCGAGGCGGGCCGGGGGCAGCCGGTGCCGCCCCCGGCCCGCAGGCCGGGAGCCCGGCCCCGAAAAGGGGCCGGGCTCCTCGAGCCGCTCGCACCGGGCGGGTGTCACTTCGCCCGGGCCTCCTTGGTGGCCTGCTCGATGCGCTCGCCGATGGTGGCGTCGATGTTCTTCCAGTACTCGAATGCACGGGACAGAACCGGCTCCTGCACCGAGGCGAGGGCACCGGCGACGGTCTTGACGAGGCGGTCGCGCTGGGCGTCGTCGAAGACCTCACGGACCAGCGTGCCCGGCTGCGAGAAGTCGTCGTCCTCGGCGTGCAGGCGGTAGGCGCTGCGCACCATCTCGCCGTCGGCCTCCCAGCCGTCCTCGACCGGTCCGGTCTCGTCGGCGAACGGACGGCCGAAGGAGTTCGGGGCGTACACCGGGGCCTTGCCGGTGTGCTCGAACGTCATGTGGCCGTCGAAGGTGTAGGAGTTGACCTTCACCCTCGGGCGGTTGACCGGCAGCTGGAAGTAGTTGGTGCCGATACGGGCGCGCTGGGCGTCCGCGTAGGCGAAGACGCGGCCGAGCAGCATCTTGTCGGGGGAGACACCGGTGCCCGGGACGAGGTTCGACGGGGCGAAGGCCGCCTGCTCGATCTCGGCGAAGAAGTTCTCCGGGTTCCGGTTCAGGGTCATCCTGCCGACCTTGATCAGCGGGTAGTCCGAGTGCGGCCACACCTTGGTCAGGTCGAACGGGTTGAACCGGTAGTCCTTGGCGTCCGCGTACGGCATGACCTGGACGTAGAGGGTCCAGCTCGGGAACTCGCCGCGCTCGATCGCCTCGAACAGGTCGCGGCGGTGGTACTCCGCGTCGGTGCCCGCGAGGCGCTCGGCCTCCTCGTTCGACATGCACTCGACGCCCTGGTCGGTCTTGAAGTGGTACTTGACCCAGAACTTCTCGCCCTGGGCGTTGATCCACATGTAGGTGTGGGAGCCGTAGCCGTTCATGTGGCGCCAGGTCCTCGGCAGGCCGCGGTCGCCCATGAGGTAGGTCACCTGGTGGGCGGACTCGGGGTTCGAGGTCCAGAAGTCCCACTGCATGGTGTTGTCGCGCAGACCGGTGTGCGGCATGCGCTTCTGGGACCGGATGAAGTGCGGGAACTTCATGGGGTCGCGCACGAAGAAGATCGGCGTGTTGTTGCCGACGATGTCGTAGTTGCCCTCGGAGGTGTAGAACTTCAGGGCGAAACCGCGGACGTCGCGCCAGGTGTCGGGCGAACCCTGCTCACCGGCCACGGTGGAGAACCGGGCGAGCATCTCGGTCCTGGCGCCCTTCTGGAAGAGGGCCGCCTTGGTGTAGCGGGAGACGTCCTCGGTGGTCTCGAAGACACCGAAGGCGCCGGCGCCCTTGGCGTGCGGGTTGCGCTCCGGCACACGCTCGCGGTTGAAGTGCGCGAGGGTCTCGACCAGGTGGACGTCGTGCAGCAGCAGCGGGCCGTTGGTGCCGAGGCTGAGCGAGTTGCGGTTGCTGACAGCCGGTGCGCCGTTCTCCAGCGTGGCCGGGGTGTCGATGGAGTCAGTCAAGACGGTCTCCTTCAAGACGTTCAGGGTCGAAACCCAGGAGCGAGCCCCCGCGGCGGTGACGCGGAAGCTCCGGAGGTCTTGCGGCTGCGAACACAGTGAGCCGCCCGTGGCACGGTGCCGAGGGCGGCACTTCGCAGTCGCAATGGACCGGATCCGATGTGTGCGATGACGTAACCTCGTTTACCGCATCCTATGCTAGACAATATCTAAGTCGGCTGTGGATCCAAAGTAGTACTTCTTTCGGAGTGAGATCCCTCAAACGGGTTGGGGCGGCCTGCCATGAGCGACCTGCTGGAACGTCTGCGGAGACGCGGTTGGCGCATGACCGCGCAACGGCGTGTCGTGGCCGAGGTCCTCGCCGGCGAGCACGTCCATCTGACCGCCGACGAGGTGCATGCGCGCGCCGCCGCGAGGCTTCCGGAGATCTCGCGGGCGACCGTCTACAACACCCTGGGCGAACTGGTCGCCCTCGGTGAGGTCATCGAGGTCACCACGGTCAAGCGCGCCAAGACGTACGACCCGAACGCGCACCGGCACCACCACCACCTGGTCTGCGTCCGCTGCGGCGCGGTGCGGGACGTGTACCCGACGGGCGACCCGGTCTCCGACCTGCCCTCCTCCGAGCGCTTCGGCTTCACCGTCCAGGAGGCCGAGATCACCTACCGGGGGCTCTGCCCCGGCTGCTCGGCCGGCTGAGCCCCGGTCGCCCGGCCGGCCCGGGGCTCGCCACCGGGGCCCGTCGTCCCCCTGTGCACCGGCCCCGTCCCCCGGAGGCCGGAATTCCGCACCCGGGAATTCCGCACACCGGACATCCGCGCTCGGGAGCCCGCCGCACGCCGAAGCCGTACGCCGAAGCCGCACGCCGAAGCCGTACGCCGAAGCGGAAGGACGCCGAAGCGGAAGAAGCGGGAACCGAGTACGGACCTGAGTACCCGCACTCATGTCCCGCGCCACGGCACGCGCCACACTTCATGGCATGACCCGTCCCCTGCCACCGGTCGAGGAACTGCGGATCCTCGACATGGAACTGCGGCATCTCGACGCCCGCCGCGCCCAGCTGCTGGCCCGCCGCGCCCAGCTGATCGCCTTCCTCCGGCAGTCCTCCCGGCCCGCCTCCCCGCCCGTCTTCGGGCCCGCTTCGCCGGTGCCGCGGCAGCCCGAGACCACCGCCCCCCGGGTGCAGAACGTGCTCCTCGTGCTCGGCGGTGTCCTGCTGGCCGTTGCCGCGACCGCGTTCACCCTGGTCAGCTGGGGACACCTGGGGATCGCCGGACGGTCCGTGGTGCTCGCCGCGGTGACCGCGGCGGTGCTCGGCGCCCCCGTGCCCCTGCTCAGGCGCGGGCTGCGCTCGACGGCGGAGACCCTGGCGGGCCTCGGACTGGCGCTGACGGTGCTGGACGCGTACGCGCTGCACGAGGCCGCGCTGACGTCCGTCGACGGCACGGCGTACGCGGCCGTCGCAACGGCCCTCCTGGCCGGGGCGTGGTGGGGATACGGCACGGCACTCGGCTCCCTGCGCCTCCCCTTCCTCGCCGCGCTGGGCGCCGCCCAGCTCCCCCTGCTGCTGGGGGCGGCGGCCGTCGGCGCGGACCCGTACACGGTCGCCGCCGCACTGTTGCTGACGGCCGCGTTCGACACGGTCGTCGCGCTCCGGACGTCCGTGAGGTCCCTGCGCATCGCCGCCGCCGTCGGTGTGTACGGCATGGGCGGCTGGGGCGTGCTGATGGCCGGTGTGCTCTCCTGGGAAGCCACCTGCCCCGGCGCCCTCCGTGCGGCGGCGCTGCTCGCCTGTGCGGCGGCGATCGCGCTGTACGCCGCATGGCGCACCCCGCGGCAGGGCCTCGCCACCGGCGCCGCGACGGCCGGGGGACTGCTCCTGGTCGCGGCGCTCGGCGGCGTCCCGCGCGCACTGCTGCCCGGGGCGTGGACGGTGCCCGTCCATCTGGTCTGCGGGATCGGACTGCTGCTGGTCCTCCGCGGCCCGTTCCCCGAGCATGTGCGGCGCGGTGCGGTCCGGGCGTCGGCCGCCGTCCAGGCCCTGGCGGCGGTCTGGGCGCTGCCCCTGGTCGCCGTGGCGCTGCTGGGGCCGGTCGCCTGGGCGGGCCGGGCCTGGTCCGGGGCGCCGTCGGACCTGCGCGCCGCGGTGACGGTCTGGGCGCCCTGGCCTGCGGACACGGCGGCCAGGACGCTGGTGCTCGTGGGCGTCGCGGCGGTTCTGGCCGGGGCGGCCCGTGCCGCCGCGGCCTGGCGCGACCGGGCCGTGGCCGGTGCCGTGGTCCTGGTCTGGGCGACCGCGCTCGTCCTGCCCGCCGTCCTGCGGCTCCCGTACGCGGCCGGGCTGCTCGTCCAGGGGCTGACGGCCGTGGCGACGCTGGCCGCGGCGGCGTACGCGCGCCGGACGCCGGCGTTCCTCGCCTCCCTCCTCCTCTCCCTGTTCACCGCGGCCGGTCTCGTCCTCCTCTCGCTGGCCTCCCGGGGCGCGACCCTGACCGTGCTCGCCGCGCTGACGGGGATCCTCGCGGGGGCCGCCGCCCACCGGCGTCTGACCCCCGTCTGCGCGAGCGCGTCCCTGGCCGGCGCGGCGATGCTGGCGTGCGCGGTGGGGTCCGCCGCCGAATGGGCGCCCGCGCACACGGCACTGCTGGTCCTGGCCGTCCCGGCCGCCGCGGCCCTGCTCGCGGCACGGGTCCCGCGGGCCGCGGTTCCGGCCGAGGCCACGGGCGCCGCGGCGGGGCTGCTGGCCATCGCGCTGGCCGTCACCGACGCGCCCGTCCTGGCCCTCGTCCTGGCCCTGTGCGGGGTGATCGCCGCGGGCACCGCCGTGCGTGCGGACCGGCGGTGGGCCGGATACGTGGCCGGTGCGCTGTTCGTGCTGGCCGCCTGGGTGCGGCTCGGGGCGTGGGGCGTGGGCACCCCGGAGGCGTACACCCTGCCAGTGACCGTTCCGGCGCTGCTCGTGGGCTTCATACGGCGCCGCCGGGACCCCGCGGCCTCGTCGTGGACGGCCTACGGTCCCGGGCTCTCGGTGACGCTCCTGCCGAGTCTGCTGGCGGCATGGACCGACGCGGACTGGCCGCGTCCCCTGCTGCTCGGCACGGCGGCCCTCGTCCTCACCCTGCTGGGCGCCCGCCACCGGCTCCAGGCCCCGCTCCTCCTCGGCGGGAGCGTGCTCGTACTGGACGTGCTGCACGAACTCGCCCCCTACCTGGTGCAGTTGGCGGGGATGTTCCCCCGCTGGCTGCCTCCCGCGCTCGCCGGGCTGCTGCTGCTCGCCCTGGGGGCGACGTACGAGCAGCGGATCCGGGACGCCCGGCGGATACGGGAGGCACTGGGACGCATGCGCTGAGGCGCGGCCATGGCATCCCCCCCCGGCCATGGCATCCCCCGGTCACCGGCACCCCCCGGCCATGGCATTCGGACGGCGCGCGGCGACGCGCCCGGGGTTCCGGCCGTGGTGCGGCGGAGCCGGGCCCGGCACCTCGGTTTCGGTCATCGTGGGCCTCGCCCCACGTGCCGTCGTCCCCGGACGGCGGCACGTGCGGACCTGGCGCGACCACGGCCCCGAACGGGTGGGTTGCCCCCTGCGTTCGCTCCCGCGTGTACTTCCTGGCTCTTCTTGTGCTTCAGGCCCGGCGGGAAAGGGCTTTCACGTCTCACGGGAGCAGTGGCGGTGAGATGGGTCACAGAGTGTCGTCCTGGCTGATCGACGATCGTCGTCCGGTAAAGACGCAGGTGCTCCCCGGTGAGATCTCGCAGAAGATGATCTCGATTTACCTGCGGGTATGCCGACATATGCGAGGCGGAGCCTAGATTTAACATTCCGCTAATAGAAATTGTGAGGGATTCGCGGATGGCCGAAGTTCGTTGACATGCCGGTGGCTCGGTTTGTAGGTTCCCTGTGATGCTCCGTGAGGGGCGAGCTGGACTAGCTAGGGGGACTAATGAGCCAGCAGCCAACCGAACTGATGGAGTTTCGCATACCGGCTTCCTGTCATGAGGAATCGGTCGCTCCGAATGAGTTGGCCACCAAGCCCGGCATCAGGAACTTACCAGGTCCCACCACGACCTGGCGGATTCTGGTGGTGGAGAACAACGCAGCTGAGGCGGATGCCCTGGTATCCGCGCTGAAGCGCCATGGGCACGAAGTGGAGAGCGTCGCAACGGGGGGTGCCGCTCTCCAGTCGTACGGTGATGCCGATCTTGTGCTGATCGATCTGGAACTTCCCGACCTGGACGGGCTGGAAGTGTGCCGCAGTATCCGGTCGGCGTGCGACATCCCGGTGATCGCCGTCACCGCACGGGGGTCCGAACTCGATCGTGTGCTCGGCCTGCAGGCCGGTGCCGACGACTATCTCGTCAAGCCCTACGGCTTCCGGGAACTGATGGCCCGGATGGAGGCCGTCATGCGCCGCGCCCGCACCTCGGCGCCCACCAGCAGGGTCATCAGTCATGGACCTCTGCGGATCGACGCCGGCTTCCGTGAGGTGACGCTGCACGGACGCGTGATCGACCTGACGCGCAAGGAGTTCGACCTCCTGTACATGCTGGCCTCCAATCCCGACACAGTCATCCCCCGCAAGCAGCTCATCCGCCAGATCTGGGGCGACTCCTGGTCCCGGCGGACAGTTGACACGCATGTCAGCAGTCTTCGCAACAAGTTGGGCGGAAGTGACTGGATCGTCACGGTGCGGGGCGTCGGATTCCGCTTCGGCGGAGTGAGCGGCTGAGCGGGGATCACCGGCGATCCCTCCCAGGACGACGGAGGGAAGAGGGGCACCCCGGAGAGCCTCGGGTTCCAGGAGCCGTTGTCGCACCCCGGTTCAGGGGATGCGATGGGCATTGAGATCCGTAAGAACCGGACGAGGCCTCACGGCAAGAGGAAGCGCACCAGGGAGCGGGAGACACACTCCCGGCTCATGGAGCGGGGTGTGAGCAACCGGGAAGCGTGCCGGACGTCGGGACCGACCGCCGGACCAGCCAGAAGTGGCGCAACGGGCGTCACGTGTACGGAAACCGGAAGGCGCTGCCACCGATCAACGCGGTGGCAGCGCCTTCCGCGCTGTTCCGGCACCTGTGCGAGGACGACCGCATCCACCTCGCCGACCGGCTGCGGGAGAAGGCGACCGTGCGGGCGATCACTGCCAAGCCGGGCCGCGGCCCGTCCACGGCCGACCGGGAGACCCGCCGCAACCGCCACCCGGTCGGCGGCCGGTACCGCCCGGTGAGGGAGCCGCGGCCCCTTGCCGTCCGGGCATCCGGACGTCCGGCGCGGCATTTCCCTGAAGCGGCCTGACCTTCTTCTGAAGTTGCTCGAACACAACCGCAGGACGTTTGCCGAACCTGACTTACTTCTGAAAAGGACTCCCTTGAAGGGGGGGTCAGGCGCGAGTGAGGCTTTGAGGCATGGGCCGATGACACGGGGGAGGTTGTCGTGCGCAAGGTGCTCATCGCCAATCGTGGCGAAATCGCTGTCCGC
>NZ_MUME01000076.1 GCF_002155915.1 Streptomyces thermovulgaris
GCCGCAGGCCGCGGGGTTCGGCACGCACATCCGCCGCGTCGTCGTCACGCGCCGACGCGGCGAGGCCGGCCCTTTTCCCGGCCTCGCCGCGTCTTGCGTCCGCACGCCTTGCGTCCGCACGCGCCGCACCCCGCTCGACCCGGCCGCGAGGGCACCGCTCACCGGAGCCGGCCCGGCCCGCACGCCCCCCGACGGCGGCCGCCGGCGACCGGCGTGTTCCGCGCCCGTGTCACCCCAGGTCCGGGATCCGCCAGTCGATCGGCTCGTGCCCCTGCCGGGCCACCGCCTCGTTGATCTGCGTGAACGGGCGGGAGCCGAAGAACTTCTTCGCCGACAGCGGCGACGGGTGGGCGCCCTTGATCACCGCGTGCCGGGTCTCGTCGATCAGCCGGAGCTTCTTCTGCGCGTAGTTGCCCCACAGGACGAAGACCGCCGGGTCGGGGCGCTCGGCCACCGCGCGGATCACCGCGTCGGTGAACCGCTCCCAGCCCCGTCCCTTGTGCGAGTTGGCCTCGCCGCCGCGGACCGTGAGCACCGCGTTCAGCAGGAGCACGCCCTGCCGGGCCCACGGCATGAGGTAGCCGTTGTCCGGGATCGGCAGGCCCAGGTCCTCGTGCATCTCCTTGTAGATGTTGCGCAGCGACGGCGGGATCCTCACACCGGGACGGACCGAGAAGCACAGCCCATGGCCCTGTCCCTCGCCGTGGTAAGGGTCCTGACCGAGGATCAGGACCTTCACCCGGTCGTACGGCGTGGCCTCCAGCGCGGCGAAGACCTCCTCGCGCGGCGGGTAGACGGGACCCTTCGCCCGCTCCTCCTCGACGAACTCCATCAGCTCCTTGAAGTAGGGCTGCTGCAGTTCGTCACCCAGAACCCCGCGCCAGGACTCGGGCAGCATGGCGATGTCGGTCACGTCAACGTCCTCACGATGTGCGGTCACTTGCTGGTCCCAGAACCTACAGGCGACCACTGACAGCAGGACCTCGCTCCGGAGGGTTCCCCGCCTACCAGCTGGTCTTGCGGGACAGCTCCCACATCATCATGATCGTCGAGGGGTCGAGGGCCCGCTCGCCGCCCGAGATGTCGACGTGGGCGGCCACGTACTGCTTGCCCTGGAGCAGCGGCAGCAGCCGTGCGTGCTCCACCATGATCTGCTGCGCTTCCTTGAACTGCTTGACCACGTTCGCGCGGTTGCTCTCGCGGCGGGACTCGGGCAGCAGCACCTTGGTGATCTCCGGCGCCTCGTAAGGCGTGCCGAGCGCGTTCTCCTCGCCCACGAAGGGGGCGATGAAGTTGTCGGCGTCGGGGAAGTCCGGGAACCAGCCACGCCCGAACACCGGGTACTCGCCCTTCTGGTAGCCGGTGACATACGTCTTCCACGGCCGGCTCTTCAGAGTGACCGTGAACAGGCCCGAGGCCTCGAGCTGCCGCTCGAGCTCCTTGAACACCTTGGCGGTCTCCGAGCCGTAGCGGTCGGTGGTGTACCAGAGGGTGAGCGGGACCTTCTCGGTGATGCCCGCGTCGGTGAGGATCCTGCGTGCCTTGGCGACGCTGGGGTCGCCGAAGGTGTCGAAGAAGCCCGTCGTGTGCCCGGTGAGGCCCTTGGGGACCATGGAGTACAGCGGGTCGACGGTGTCCTTGTAGACCTTGTGCGCGATGGCCGCGCGGTCGACGATCTGGGCCACGGCCTTGCGCACGGCCGGCTTGGCGGCCCACGGGTCCTTGGGGTTGAACACCAGATAGCTGATGTCGGTGCCGGAGCCCTCGACGAGCTGGAGGTCCTTGTAGTCCTTGCGCTGCAGGGAAATGATGTCGTCGGCCGCCAGACCGCGGTAGGTGACGTCGATCTGCCGGTCCCGCAGCGCCTTGACCATGGTGGCGGAGTCCTGGAAGTAGCGGATGGTCACCGCGTCGTTCTTCCGCTTGGCGAACCCCTTGTAGCGGTCGTTCTTGACCAGCTCCGCCCTCTTGCCCTCCTCGTAGGACTGCAGGACGTACGGCCCGGACCCGACGACCTTGTTGTCCTTGCGCAGGGAGTCGGCCGGGTAGTCGGTCGGGTCCACTATGGACATGGCCGGGGTGGCGAGCACGAACGGGAAGGTGGCGTCGGGCTTGTTCAGCTCGAAGACGACCTCCCGCTCACTGACGGCCCGCACCTGGTCCAGGCTGCCGAGCAGACCGGCCGGGCCGCTGGGCGCGTCGATGTTCCTGATGCGGTCGATGGAGTGCTTGACGGCGCGCGCGTCCAGCGGGTCGCCGTCGGAGAACTTCACCCCCGAGCGCAGCGTGCAGCGGTAGACGCGGTGCTCGGCGTCGGTGAACTTGCAGCTCTCCGCGGCGTCGGGCTGAGGAGTCGTCGCGCCGTTCGGGTAGGCCAGCAGCGTCTGGAAGATGTTGCGGTACAACTCCCAGGAACCGTCCCAGGAGGCGGCAGGATCCAGGGTGCTGGGGGCACTGGTGGTCCCCACGACGATCGGTCCCTCGTCGGCGGGGTCGTCGGGGGACAGGACGCTGCATCCAGCCACCAGGGACAGGGTCGCCGTCGCCACTGCTGTCCGCAGGCATCTGTTGCGGTTGAACACGCGCACGCTCCTCGATCTGCCGTACCAAGGGTCGGCAGACGATACCGCAGCATTCCGGCCCTTGGACCCGGTCCGTGACGCGGTTTGATCAACATGGAATATGACGACGTTGTCATTTGGTCATGCGCATGTTCTCAGCCGTCAAGAGCGCCGATTTCGCCGGCCGTGCAGCCCCATGAGGTACGGCAGAACGCGCACAAGAAGCGCGACGAAGGAGGTACATCGGCAAACCGGCGAAACCGGCGCCCGCGGCGGTCAGCCCGCTCCGGCGTCGAGGTCAGCCCACTCCGGCGTTGAGGAAGATGCCGCCGTCGACGACGAGGGTCTGCCCCGTGATCCAGTCGGACTGCGCGGAGGTGAGGAACGCGGCCGCGCCGCCGATGTCGGAGGGCACACCGAGCCGGCCGAGCGGATAGGAGGCGGCCGCCTCCGCCTCCCGGCCCTCGTACAGCGCCCGGGCGAACCGGGTCTTCACCACGGCCGGAGCGATCGCGTTGACCCGCACCTTCGGCGCGAACTCGTGCGCCAGCTGCTGGGTCAGGTTGATCATCGCGGCCTTGCTGACGCCGTAGGCCCCGACGAACGGTGAGGCCGCCAGGCCCGCGATCGAGGCGATGTTGACGATCGCGCCGCCGTTGTCCTTCTGCCAGGCGTGCCAGGTGCGCTGGGCGAAGCCGAGCGCGGAGATCACATTGGTCTCGAAGACCTTGCGCGCCACGTTCAGGTCGAGGTCGGCCATCGGCCCGAACACCGGATTGGTGCCGGCGTTGTTGACCAGATAGTCCACGCGGCCGAACGCCTCCATGACGCGTTCGACGGCCTCGGCCTGGTGGGCCTCGTCGTGGGCCTTGCCCGCGACGCCGATCACCCGGTCGGAGCCGAGGTTGGCGACGGCCTCCTTCAGGGCGTCCTCGTTGCGGCCGGTGATGCACACCCGGTCGCCACGGGCCACCAGGGCCTCGGCGACGGCGTAGCCGATGCCGCGGCTGGCGCCGGTGACGAGGGCGACCTTGCCGGAAAGTTCAGTCATGTCCGCGCTTCCTGTTGTTCCCTGTCGGTCCCCGTCGGTCCCTGCCTTTCCGCCCTCCCCTAGTCGAGCGGTCCGCCGGCGACGTAGAGCACCTGGCCGGAGACGAAGCCGGCCGCGTCGCCGGTGAAGAAGGCGATGGCGTTGGCGACGTCCTCCGGCTCACCGACGCGCTGCACCGGGATCTGGCCGGCGGCGGCGGCCTTGAAGTCCTCGAAGTTCATGCCGACGCGTTCGGCGGTGGCCTTGGTCATCTCGGTGGCGATGAAACCGGGGGCGACGGCGTTGGCGGTGATGCCGAACTTGCCGAGCTCCTTGGCGAGGGTCTTGGTGAAGCCCTGCAGACCGGCCTTGGCGGCCGAGTAGTTCACCTGGCCGCGGTTGCCGAGCGCGGAGGACGAGGAGAGGTTGACGATCCGGCCGAAGCCCGCGTCCACCATGTACTTCTGGCAGGCGCGGGTCATCAGGAAGGAGCCGCGCAGATGGACGTTCATGACGGTGTCCCAGTCCGAGACGCTCATCTTGAACAGCAGGTTGTCGCGGATCACTCCCGCGTTGTTGACCAGGATGGTGGGCGCGCCGAGCTCGTCGGCGACGCGTGCGACGGCCGCCTCGACCTGCGCCTCGTCGGAGACGTCGGCCCCGACCGCGAGGGCCCTGCCGCCGGCCGAGGCGATCTTCTCCACGGTGTCCTTGCAGGCGGCCTCGTCGAGGTCGACGACGGCGACCGCGCGGCCCTCAGCGGCCAGGCGTACGGCGGTGGCGGCGCCGATGCCGCGTGCGGCTCCGGTGACGACTGCGACCCGCTGCTCAGTGGTGGACATTGCTTCTCCTCGCCCTTGAGAGAATCCGGTCTGCGGTGAGCGACCGCTTAGTACCTTGGTGGGTGTGACGCTAGGAGTCCTGGCACGCGGTGTCAACGGCACACCGCGTGCACGTGGGTCCATTACCTCACCAGCAGGTCCAGCAACCGCTGTGTCTCCGCGGCCGCGTCGGCGGTCAGTCCGGTGTGCACCGGGCCGGGCTGGACGACGGTGGAGCGGGGCGCGACCAGCCAGCGGAAACGCCGTCCGATGTCGTCGCCGGCGGCCTGTCCCGCGGCCGCTCCCCCGGCGCACACGTCCTCGATCGCGCCGAGGGCGGCCCGGACGCCCTCGACGTCCGCGTGCGGGTCCAGGGCCAGCAGCCGGGCCTCGTCGAGGTGGGTGCGGGCGCCGAGGTAGTCCTGGGCGCGGCAGTAGACGAGCACGCCCGCGTTGATGCACTCGCCGCGCTCCACCCGCGGGACGACGCGCAGCAGGGCGTACTCGTAGACGTCGCGGTCGCCGGGCCGGCCGGCCCGGACGATGTGGCGCCGGCCCGACCGGCCTCCGCCGGCGAGGTGACGCTCGTTCATGCGGCCCCCTCGATGCCCTGGATGCGCTCGTGGACGACGGCGGCCCGTGCGAGCAGCGGCCATGCGTAGGCCCGCCGCAGGTCGTCGGGGGTGTCGAAGCCGGGCTCGCCGGCCAGCCAGACGTCCGGGATCTCGGCGGTCACCTCGGCGAGCAGGTCCTCGGTGACCAGGGGGGCGAGCTGCTCGGCGGCGGCGGCGACATCGGGGCCGAAGGACGCCAGGGCGTGGTCGGAGGCGTCGTAGGGACGCCGGGCGAGGGCCTCGGCGCCGGGCCAGTTGTGGTGCCAGACCAGGGTGGCGCCGTGGTCGACGAGCCACAGCTCCCCGCGCCAGCGCAGCAGATTGGGGTTGCGCCAGGAGCGGTCGACATTGTTCACCAGCGCGTCGAACCAGACGATCCGCCCGGCCTCCTCCGCGTCCACCGGGAAGGCGAGCGGGTCGAAGCCGAGGGCGCCGGAGAGGAAGTCCATGCCGAGGTTGGTGCCGCCGCTGGCCCTCAGCAGTTCCTGCACCTGTTCGTCGGGTTCGCCGAGGCCCAGCACCTCGTCGAGGGCGACGGTCACCAGCCGGGGCACCCGCAGCCCCAGCCGCCGGGCGAGCTCCCCGCAGACCACCTCGGCGACGAGCGTCTTGCGGCCCTGTCCGGCACCGGTGAACTTCAGCACGTACATCCCGAGGTCGTCGGCCTCGATCAGCCCCGGCAGCGAACCGCCCTCACGCAGAGGGGTGATGTAGCGGGTCGCGATGACTTCCTTGAGCATCGCTCCAGGCTACTGGGGTCGTGAGAGAGCCCATCGGGTGTCTTGCACCCGCTTGTTCCCCCATGAGGTCGAGATCTGGACATAGTCTGAACACCGAGTGCCCGGCGGCCGTACCCCTGGGCGGATCAGGAAGCCTGTGCGGAAGGGAAGTCAGCATGGCCAGCGAATCGCTTCAGTCCCAGGGAGCCCCCGCCCGCCGTACGGTCGTGGCGGCTGCGGGCGCGGCGGGACTCGCCGTCGCGCTGACCGCGTGCGGCTCCGGGGAGTCGTCCTCGTCCGGCTCGTCCACCTCGCAGAACGGCGGTTCGGGCGGCGGCTCGGGCGATGACGGCGCCGGCGGCACGGTGCTGGCGAAGGCCTCCGACATCCCCGAGGGGGGCGGCAAGGTCTTCGGCGATCAGGGCGTGGTGGTCACCCAGCCCACGAAGGGCGAGTTCAAGGCCTTCTCGTCCCAGTGCACCCACCAGGGGTGCGCGGTGAGCCGGATCGCCGACGGAGTGATCGTCTGCCCCTGTCACAACAGCGAGTTCTCCGCCGCCGACGGCAGCGTCAGGAAGGGACCGGCGGCCCAGCCGCTGCCCGCGAAGAACATCTCGGTCACGAACGGCGAGATCAGGCTGGTCTGACAGTCCGGCAGCGGCGGGAAGGAGCTTCGCGGGGATGCGGTCGCAGACACCCCCGCGGCCGCACCCGGGATCACCCGGTTTCAGGATCATCCGGCCGCCGGCCGCGGTCCGTGCCGCCGCGCAGTGCGGGGCGGGGGGTGAGGACGCACCTCGCCTTTTTCTGACGTGGTGCCGGAAACCTGACGTCTGGCACCACGTGGGAGAAAGGAGAGAGGGGCCGTATGACCGCCACTCAGCGCCGGAACCGGAAGATCATGATGACACCGGGTGAGCTGGACGACTTCCTGACCACCCAGCGCACCTGCCGGGTCGCCACGATAACCACCGGCGGCGCTCCGCATGTGAGCGCCCTGTGGTACGTCTGGGACGGCGTCTCGCTGTGGCTGTACTCCGTGGTGCGCAGCAAGCGCTGGGCCGACCTGCGGCGCGATCCGAGGGTGGCCGTCGTCGTCGACACCGGCGAGCAGTACGAGGAGCTGCGCGGCGCGGAGCTGTCCGGCAGGGCGGAGTTCGTCGGCGAGGTGCCCCGCATCGGGGAGCTCTGCGCCGAGCTCGACATTCCGGAGACCCTGTTCGCCCGCAAGTACTTCGGTCTGGAGGAGATGACGCACGACGGCCGTCATGCCTGGATCCGGCTGACTCCGGAGAAGGTCGTCTCCTGGGACTTCCGCAAACTGGGTTCCGCATAGCCGCGGCGCCCCGCGCGCCTTCCGGGCCCGCCCCGCACGCCTTCGGGCCCCCGAGCGGCCCGTGGCGGGCGTGGCGGGAGGCGCCGGGGCCGGGCGGGTCCGGCAGGCGGCCCCGGACGGGGGCGCTCAGGACGGCTGGCCTCCCGCCGTGCGCAGGGCGGTGACCGCCGCACGGATCGAGGGACGGCGGTCGGCCTCCACGCGCCAGATGGCGTAGATGTGCCGTCGTACGGCCTGCCGCACCGGAAGGGTGCGCACACCCGCGGGCAGCGGGCCCCGCCCGAGCCGGGGGGCCACGCACACCCCCAGGCCCGCGGCGACCAGGGCCAGCTGGGTGGCGTGTTCCTCGGCGCGATGGGCGATGCGCGGTTCGACCCCCTTGGAGCGGAGCGTGTCCAGCAGCCACTCGTCGCAGAACTCGGACTCGCCCCAGGTGACCCAGTCGTCGTCCGCGAAGTCCTCGAGGTCGACCTCGGCGCGGCCGGCGAGGGGGTGCGTGACGGGCAGCGCCACATCGGCGGGATCGTCGAGGATCGGGGCCCGGCTGAGCCCCTCCGGCACGGGCAGCGGCTTGTTGTACCAGTCGAGGACGACCGACAGGTCCACGTCGCCGCGCAGCACGGCCCGCACGGCGGCGGCCGGCTCCATCTCCACGGTGCACACCCTGAGCCCCGGGTGCCGCTCGCGCAGCCGGGACAGGGCCGCCGGGAACAGTCCGCGCGCGGCGGTGGGAAAAGCGCCCAGCCGCAGCTCTCCGACCACCTGCCCGCGCTGGGCCTCCAGGTCGGCCTGGGCGAGCTCGACCTGCGACAGGATGCGCGCCGCGTGCTCGGCCAGCAGCCGTCCGGCGTCCGTGAGCCGTACGCCCCGGCCGTTCCTGGCCAGCAGCTGCTGGCCCACCTCCCGCTCCAGCTTGGCCATCTGCTGGGAGACGGCCGACGTCGTCACATGCAGTCCCTCGGCGGCACCGCTGACCGAACCGTGCCGGGCGAGGGCGTCGAGCGTGCGCAGGCGCTCCAGATTCAACATGTAAGCGATGCTACGAGGTATCGCACGCGGATTCTCGATTGTGCTACGAGGTCGGGGCCGGGCATCGTACGCCCATGAGCACCGCGACCGCCTCCTCGCAGTCCTCCTCCGCCCCGGCCCGGCGGCTCCGCCGCGCCCGTCCCGTGCACTGGCGGATCCGTTTCGCCTTCCTCTCGCTGGTCTGGGGCTTCAGCTTTCTGTTCATCAAGGTGGGCACGGAGGGCTTCGCGCCCTTCCAGGTGACGCTCGGACGGCTGGTGTTCGGCACGGCGGTGCTCGCGGCGGCGATGGCGGTGAAGCGGGAGCGGCTGCCGCGCGGTGCACGCACCTGGGGACATCTGGCGGTCGCGGGATTCTTCCTCAATGCGCTGCCGTTCTCGCTCTTCGCGTACGCGGAGCTGACGATCCCCTCCACTCTGGCGGGCATCTGCAACGCGACCTCGCCGCTGTGGGGCATGGTCCTGTCCCTGGTCGCCCTCTCCGAGGACCGGCCGACCCGGCTGCGGGTCGCGGGGCTCGGGATCGGCTTTCTGGGGGTGCTCACCGTGCTCGGCGCCTGGCAGGGCTTCCACGGGCTGGACGCCGGAGGCACCGCGATGGCCCTGCTGGCCTCGCTGAGCTATCCGGTCGGCTGGATCTACGTCCGCCGCACCCTGGCGGGCTCCTCCGCGTCCCATCTGTCGCTGACCGGCGGCCAGCTGCTGCTGGCCACGCTGCAACTCGCCGTGGTCACCCCGTTGTTCACCAGCGCCCCGGACCGGCTGTCCGTCGTGCCCCTGCTCGCGGTCGTCGCCCTGGGCGCCCTGGGCACGGGCGTGGCGATGCTCGTCCAGTACGGGCTGGTCGCCGAGGTCGGCCCGACGACCGCCCAGATGGTCACGTACTTCATCCCGGTCGTCGCCACCGCCGCCGGCGTCGCCGTGCTCGGCGAACGGCTCACCTGGTCGACCCCGGTCGGCGCGGCGATCGTCCTGGTGGGCGCGGCCCTGACCCAGGCCCGCCCGAAGAACGCATAGGCGGCCCCGCGCGGCCCGGGGCCGCGCGGGCTGCACGGCCGTGCGGGGCTCCGCGCGGCAGGGCTACACATAGCTCCGCGGCGGCGCCGGGCGGAGTGCCTGCGCCACCGCGTCCGCCAGCCGTTCGCTCTCCTCCCTCTCCCGCAGGGTCGAGACCGTGATCCGGATGCCGGGCGGGGTGTTCAGCCGGAAGCGGGCGCCGGGGGCGACGGCCCAGCCGGCGTGCAGCAGGCTCGCCACGACGCCGGTCTCGTCCGGCACGGGCACCCATACGTTCATCCCGCTGCGTCCGTGCGCGGCGATCCCGCGCTCGGCCAGCGCGTCGATCAACAGCGCGCGCCGCCGGCCGTAGGCCGCCGCCACCGCGCGTGTGTCCAGGGTGCCGTCCGTCCACAGCCGCACCACGGCCCGCTGGACCAGGCGGCTCACCCAGCCGGGCCCCAGGCGCTGCCGGCCGCGGACGCGGTCGACCGTGACCTCGTCCCCGGTGAGCACGGCGAGCCGCAGATCGGGGCCGTACGCCTTGGCGGCCGAGCGCACCAGGGCCCAGTGCCGGGTGGCCCCGGCCAGCGGGTGCAGCGGCAGGTCGACGATGCCGTGCCCGTGGTCGTCCTCGATCAGCAGCGTCCCCGGGTGCTCCCGGAGGACGGCCCGCAGGGCACGCGCGCGCGGGGCGCTCACCGCGGCACCGGTCGGGTTCTGCGCCCGGTCCGTGACGACGAGCGCCCGTGCACCGCCCCGCAGAGCGCGGCGGACGTCGTCGGGGAGCGGCCCCTCGTCGTCGACCCCGACCCCTGCCGTGCGCAGTCCGAGGGCGGGGAGGAGGTCCAGGACGTTCCCCCACCCGGGGTCCTCGACGGCGACCGTGTCGCCGGGCCTGAGGTGGGCGGCGAGGACGCGTTCGACGCCGTCGAGCGCTCCGGAGACGACGACGAGCGGCCCGTCCGGCACCCCGTCGGCGTCCAGCTGCGCGCGGGCCATGCGGGCCAGCTCCGGTTCCACGTCCGCGTCCCCGTACCGCACCGGCTCCCGGTCGCCCTGCTCCGCGGCCGCCGTGAACGCCGGTGCCAGCGGCGGCAGCAGCGCCGGGTCCGGGTTGCCGTCCGACACGTCGCGCACGCCCTCGGGCACGTCCACACGGATCAGGTCCCGTCCGGTCGTGGCCGGTGCGGGCCGCACCCGGCTGCCCCGGCGCCCGGCGGTCTCGATGACCCCGCGCTCGCGCAGCACCCGGTACGCGGCCGCGACGGTATTGGGATTGACCCCGAGTTCGGCCGCCAGCTCCCTCAGCGGCGGCAGCGCCTGCCCGGGCTCGAGCGCGCCGGTCCCCACCGCGCGCTCGATGCTCGCCGCGATGTCCGCCGCACGCCGCCCCTCGATCCGATATCCTCCTAGCACAAACAACATTATGTACTAGTACAAAGGAGGCCGCAATGCGGGAGCCCACGCCGCCGGCGGCACCGGCCGGCTCCTACACCCCGACCGACCGCACCGTTCCCACCCGTTCCGCCCACCGGGCGTCGTACGACAGGGAACTGGTGCACGCGATACTCGACGAGGGCTGCGTCTGCCACCTCGGCTACATCCGCGACGGCGCCCCCGTGGTGCTGCCGACGCTGTACGGCCGGATCGGCGAGCGCCTCTATGTGCACGGCTCGACGGGCTCGCGTCCGCTGCGCATGGCCGGGCAGGCCGATCCGGGGCTGCCGGTCTGCCTGACGGTCACCCATGTCGACGGCCTGGTCCTGGCCCGCTCCGCCTTCCACCACTCGGTCAACTACCGCTCCGTCGTGGTGCACGGCGTCGCCCGGCGGGTCACCGACCCGCAGGAGAAGCGGGCGGCGCTGGACGCGCTGGTCGACCAGGTGGTGCCGGGCCGGTCGGCCGACTCCCGTCCCGCCAACGCCAAGGAGCTGGCGGCGACCGCCGTGCTCCGCCTCGACCTGGACGAGGTCTCCGCCAAGGTGCGCACCGGCGGCGTGGACGACGAGCCCGAGGACCTCTCCCTGCCCCACTGGGCCGGTGTGATCCCGGTCCGCAGGCAGTACGGCACCCCGCTCCCCGACGCCGCGCTCTCCCCCGGCATCGCGCTTCCCGGCTACCTCGCGGCCCTGTGAGGCCCGCCCGCCCGTCGGAACGGGCCCGCAGCAGGCCCGTCCGGCCTCGTACGAGGGCCGGCTCCTCCGCGCCGTCCGGGCTCCCCGCCCCTCCACCAGGGCGAGCGGCAGCAGGCACAGGCCGGTGACCGCGAACGCCCCGATGGTCGTGCCCGGCCGGTCCGTCCCGCCCTCGCGGCCCCACCGGCGGGTGAGGAGGGTCATCGCGCAGTAGCCGGCCGCCGGCACCAGGGCGGTCAGTACCCCCAGGGCCGTACGGTGGCATCGCCGCTGCCGGGCACCAGCACGCCCAGTCCGGCAAGGGCCCCGGCGACGGCGGTCAGCCCGGTGCGGCCGAGCCGTTCGCCCATCGTGAGCCGGGCGCCGAGCGCGATGAGCACGGGTCCGGCGCCGAGGGTGACGACGGCCGCCGCGGCCGGCCCGGTGCGCGGGCGCGGCGGACGTACGGCGAGCAGCAGGACGGCCCCGATCGCGCAGCGCCAGAAGGACAGGGCGACGGGCCCCATGTCACTGGTCCGGTAGACCAGGGAGGCGGCCGCGCCCGCGGTGCCCCAGGCGCCGGCGGCGATCAGCGGAGCAGGCCGCGCCCGACGGGCGGGCCGGCACACGCCCGCATCTCAGGCCGCCGTCTCCCGGACCGGCAGCTCCCTTTCCGGCCTTTCCGGGCCGCCGCTCGCCACCGGCTCCGCCGAGCCCCTGGCGGGTGTCGACGACTGCGCGATGAACGCGCCCAGCAGCACGACCGCACCGCCGGCGATCTGCGGTGCCGAGAGGCGCTCCCCGAGCAGCACCCAGGCCAGCACGGCCGCGACGACCGCCTCCAGGCAGGCCACCACCCCGGCGACCTGGGACGAGAGCCGCCGCACGGAGATCACTCCGGTGACGTAGGCGAGCACCGTGGCGACCAGGACGACCCACAGCAGCAGGACGACGGCCGGGACCGCGGTGCCGTTCATGTGCACGCTGTGCGCGAGCACCGACCAGTCCATGGTCCAGGGGCGTGCCACGACGGTCAGGACGCCGGCGCCGACGAGCAGGCCGTAGGCGATGACGCCGAGCGGGTCCGGGGCCGCCTCTCCCGCGTCGCCGCCCTGGTCGGACAGCACGAAGTAGCCGGTCTGGCAGCAGGCCGCGCCGAGCGCCAGCACCAGTCCGAGCGGGTCGAAGCCCAGACCGGACCAGACCTCGACGACACAGGCGAGTCCGCCGACCGCGAGGACCACTCCGAGTGCCGCGGCCCGGGTGACCGGCCGCCGCTGCACGAACCGGACCCAGCCGAGGACCAGGGCGGGCCCCAGGTATTCGATGAGCAGGGCGACCCCGACGGGGATGCGCGACAGCGCCGCGAAGTAGCAGGCCTGGACGCCCGCCACGGCCAGCAGGCCGAATCCGGCGAGCAGGGCGGGGCGGCTGCGCAGCAGCGCGCGGTGCCGCACGGCGAGCGGCAGCATGACGAGGGCGGCGCCACCGGCGCGCAGCCACACCACGTGCAGCGGATCGAGGCCCGCCTCGATCAGTGGCTTGGCCGCAACACCGGACCCCCCGAAGGCGACCGCGGACACGAGCGCGAGCCCGAGCCCGACGCCTCTGCCGGAATGGTCCTGGCTGATCTCAGACGTACGCACCGGCACATGATGACAGGCGATGACATGACCGTCATCCCCGTTGGCACCTGTCCCACGAGATGGACGAGGGGCACGGATGTCCCACGAGGCGGACGGGGCACGAACGCCCGGTCCGCCCGTCCCGGCTCAGCCGCCGCCTCCGCCGCTTCCGACGGTGCAGTCCTCGCGGCGGTCCCCGGCATCGGTGCCGAGCCGGTCGGCGAGTTCCCGCGTGTCGACTCCGGCACGGCCGAGCACCTCGACGGCGCGTGCCCGCGGGGCCGCGACGAGCGCGGCGAGCAGGTCGACGCCGCGCACCCGGTCCTCGCCGCGCCGGGCGGCGCGCTCGCGGGCGTGCTCCAGCGCGGCCGACGCCACCGGTGAGAGGCCGTCGCGGGTCCCCGTCGCCCCGGGCAGGGCGCCGAAGTCCTCCACGGTGCCCTGCCAGCGCAGGCCGTAGCCGATGCTGCGCTGCACGAGGTAGCCGAGCAGCCGGGTGATCCGCGGAGCGCCGCCGAGGGCTGTGCGCACCTCGGGGTCGGACTCCAGGAGGGCGTGCAGCAGATGGGCGGTGTCGGTCTGCCGGTCCCCGTCCCGGACCGCTCTTCTGCGGGCGCGGGCCATCACCGCCGTCAGCTCGGCGCTGAGCCGGGCACCGCCGTCCGGGCAGGAGGCGTCCTGTCCGGGCAGGGGCCGCCGGGGAACACGGAATCGCACTCTCCCAGCCCATCAGCCTCTCCCGGTCCCGGTCGTCCCCGGCGGGAAGCATTTCCGCGTCCCACCGGAAGCGGACGCCGGCCGCCGGCATCTCCTCCTCGCGGAGGAGATCAGGTCCTTGGACCAACCAGGTCCCCGGTCCGGGTCCTCGGGTCAGGTCCTTGCGGAAGGAGACGGGACACGTCCGCGCAGGGGCCCGTCGCTGCCGTGCGGCCCGGGAGCACCGCACGGACCGCTGCGCACAACGCCGCCTCCGGGCCCTCGGCCCACCGTGTGCCGGGGCCGTACCGTCGGGACATGCGCATCCGAATCGTCGACGCTTTCACCGACCGTCCCTTCGCCGGCAACCCGGCGGGAGTCCTGCTCCTGGACGCCTTCCCCGAGGACGACTGGCTCCAGAAAGTGGCCCTGGAGGTCAACCAGGCCGAGACGGCGTTCGCGCACCCGCTGCCCGAGGGCGGCGAGGCCGACTGGGCGCTGCGCTGGTTCACTCCCGCCACCGAGGTCGCGATGTGCGGCCACGCCACGCTCGCCACCGCCCATGTCCTGCGGACCACGGGCGTCCACGAGGGACCGGTGCGCTTCGCCACCCGCAGCGGCGTGCTCACCGCGACTCCCGCCGAGGACGGCGCGATCACCCTGGACTTCCCGACCGCTCCGCTCACCGCGGTGGACGTCCCCGGCACGGTCGCCGAGGCCCTCGGGGCCGTGCCGCGCACCGCCTGCGACACCGGTCCGGACATCGGCGACCTGCTGCTGGAGTTCGACGACGAGAGGACGGTCCGCGGCCTCGCCCCCGATCTCAGGGCCCTCACCGCCTGCTCCACGCGCGGTGTCATCGCCACGGCCCGCGCCGAGGACCCCGCCCGCGGGTACGACTTCGTCTCCCGGTGCTTCTTCCCGAACGTCGGCATCGACGAGGACCCGGTCACCGGCAGCGCCCACACCGCCCTGGCCCCCTACTGGTCCGAGCGCCTGGGCCGCCCCGACCTCGTCGGTCTGCAGGCCTCCCCGCGCTCCGGCCTCGTCCGCACCGGGCTGCGCGGCGACCGCACCCTGCTCACCGGCCGTGCGGTCACCGTCATCGAGGGCGATCTGCTCGCCGTGGAGGAAGCCGGGTAGGAGGGCCGGGCAGGAGCCGGACCGGGGGTGTTCTCACGCACCACGCGGTGCGGCGATCCCGGCGACGACGGGGTGGTGCGCCATGCGCAGGATGTCCGCCGCCTCGAGTTCGAGCGTGCGGTCCGCCCGGCCGCTGCCGCAGAAGACACGGCCCATGTCCGGGACGGCCGAGTCGAGGACGACCGTGACGTCCGGCCGTGTGCACAGGGGGCTGACTCCTCCCGGCTCCATGTCCAGGGCGGCGAGCACATCGGCGCCGGCGGGCTCGAGCGAGCTGCGCCGGACACCGACGGCGGCGGCCAGACGGCCGTACTGGAGCCGGGCGGGTCCGGGGACGGCGGCGAGCAGCACACGGCCGCCCTCCGCGGTGAAGGCCATGACCTTCACCGAGCGTTCGACCGGGAAGTCGGTCCTGGAGCGGATGTCCTCGGCCGTCCGGATCACGGGGTGCTCGTGGACGGTGAAGTCGACGCCCGCGTCCCTGAGCGGCTGGACGAGCGGAAGCGCCGGGGCATCGGTCTCTTCCATCGCTCCCCCGTTCCCGGGGCCGTTCCCGCCCCTGTTCCTGAGGTCCCTGTTGCCGGCCGATGGTACCCGGCAGCGGTGCCGCGTCCGCGCATTTCGCCCAACTTGCAGGTGAGGGAAGCATCTTGACGACAGGACAGATCGGTGCCCGGCCGGCGCGGCCGTCTTCTCCCGCGCCCGGAGCGACGGTCCTCGCGCTTTCCCCGGGTCGCGTGCCCGCTCACGCCGTCGGCAGCCAGTCCACCTTGCCGGCCAGCAGGCCGTAGCCCACGAACGCGCCGATGTCGAGCAGGGTGTGCGCCACCACCAGCGGGCCGACCCGGCCCCACCGCCGGTACAGCCAGACGAAGACCACCCCCATCACCACATTGCCGACGAAGCCGCCGATGCCCTGGTAGAGGTGGTACGAGCCGCGCAGTACGGAGCTGGCCGCCAGCGCGGTTCCCGGCCTCCAGCCCAGCTGGTCGAGCCGGCGCAGCAGATAGCCGACGACGATGACCTCCTCGAGGACCGCGTTCTGCAGCGCGGCCAGGATCAGCACCGGGTACTTCCACCACACGGCGGGCAGCGCCTCGGGCACCACGGTGAGGTTGAAGCCGAGGCTGCGGACGGCCAGGTAGAAGGCGATGCCGGTGCTGCCGATGACCGCGGCGATCACGGCTCCGCGCCCGAGGTCCGGCCAGGGACGGGTGCGGTCGAAGCCGAGGGTGCGCAGGTTCCGTCCCTCGCGCAGCAGGAGGTGGGCGACGAGGGCGACGGGAACCAGGGCCGTGGCGATCCCGAACAGCTGCCAGGCGAGATCGAGCCAGGGGCGGCCCGGGGCGGCGGAGACGTTGAGCCTGGCGGCCTGGTCCTTGAGACCGCCGGGTCTGGTGACCGCCCCGATGAAACTGATCAGGGCGGACACACCGCTCGCCCCGAGCGAGAGCGCCAGGACGAGCAGCGTCTCGTCGCGGAGGACCCGCCGCGACGGCCGCTCCTTCGGAAAGGAATCGGTCCCCGGTCCCGCCTCCGTCTGCACCCGCGCCTCCTGTACACCGTTCCTGGGGTGTCACAGCTTGCCCGATGCGCTTTTCCCCGGCATCGGCGGCCCCCTGCGACACGCCCGGGCGCGGGTGACGCGGCTCGGCCCGGCGGCGCCGGTCAGCCCAGCGGCACCGGTTCCGGCAGGCCGACCGGCCAGGTGTGCACCGGTTCGCCGAGGTTCGTCAGCTCGCGGTAGCGCCGGGTGGTGGCGGCCAGGGCGGCCTCCCTGCTCAGTCCCTGCTCCCGCGCCTGGTGGAAGGTGGCGACCTGCCACTCCGCGCCGTTGGTCCTCAGCCGGCACCGCTCCTCGATCATTCCGAGGTACAGGTCCCGGTCGGCCCGCTCCACGCCCCAGGCGTTCAGGCCGGACTCGGCGAGCGGCAGCAGTTCGTCGCGGACGAGACGGACGGCGTCGACCTCCGTGGTGCCGGAGTAGCGTCCGCGCCGGGGCCAGGTGAACCGGGCGCCGATGCCGTACCGGCACGCGGCGTCGAAGTTGGCCGCCGCCACCTCGAAGGGCAGCCGGGTCCACACCGGCCGGGACTCCTCGGCGAGCGCGCGGACGAGGCCGTAGTAGAAGGCCGCGTTGGCGATCACGTCGGCGACGGTGGGCCCGGCGGGCAGGACACGGTTCTCCACCCGCAGATGCGGCACTCCGTCCGCGATGTCGTAGACGGGGCGGTTCCAGCGGTAGATGGTGCCGTTGTGCAGGACGAGTTCGGCGAGTTTCGGCACACCGCCGGCGTCGAGCACGTCGAGGGGGTCCTCGTCGTCGCAGATCGGCAGCAGGGCCGGGAAGTAGCGCAGATTCTCCTCGAAGAGGTCGTACGCCGAGGAGATCCACCGCTCGCCGAACCAGGTGCGCGGCCGTACGCCCTGGGCCTGGAGCTCGGGCGGACGGGTGTCGGTGGACTGCTGGAACAGCGGGGGCCGCGACTCGCGCCACAGCTCGCGTCCGAACAGGAAGGGCGAGTTGGCGCCCACGGCGATCTGCGCGGCGCAGGCCGCCTGTGCGGCGTTCCACGCATCCGCGAAGCGGTCCGGGGTGACCTGCAGATGCAGTTGCACGGAGGTGCAGGCGGCCTCGGGGGCGATGGACTTCGAGGTGCAGGTCAGATGCTCCACACCGTGGATGTCGAGGGTGAAGTCCTCGCCGCGGGCCGCCACGATCTGGTCGTTCAGCAGCGTGTAGCGGTCGACGGCGGAGAGGTTGGAGGAGACCAGGTCGTCCCTGCCGAGGGTGGGCAGAATTCCGATCATCGCTATGGAGGCGTCCACCTCCCCGGCTTTCCGGTCCGCATATGCCAACGCCGTCCTGAGCTCCTCGGCGAGCCGGTCGAATACCCGGCCGCTCAGGCGATGGGGGGCGATGTTGACTTCCAGATTGAACATGGCGAGTTCCGTTTGGAAGTCACGGCTGGCGATCCGCTCGAGAACCTGGGCATTCAGCATTCTCGGCATGCCGTCGGAGCCGACCAGGTTCAATTCGATCTCCAGCCCCATGAGATTCTTGGGCCGGTCGAAGCGCCTCTCGTCCAGCAGCCGCTCCAGCCCCTTCAGACAGCGCCGGAGCTTGTCGCGGTAGCGGTTGCGATCGGACAGGTCGAACTGGCCGGCCACGACCTTCTCCCCCATCGCAGCATCCCTCCTCGCAGGGCTGGCCGAAGATCGGCCGCCGGGGTCCCGGTCCGGTGGGATGATGCCCCGTCGAAGCGATCGATAACGCCCCGTCGGCATGCCGCAGCGGCTACTCTGGACTCATATGAGCGGAGGCACATTCACTCGGCATGAGGCATCGACGGATTCGGGTACCCCGGGCCGCTCGTGAAAAACTCCGACGGCATCGGGCCGACCGCCGTACGGGCGCAAGCCGAGGTCATCGCGGTGCGGCCCGTACGAATCCGGGACGATTCCCTCAAATCTTCGACTGAATACTCTCTTGCAGTTCACACCGGAAACAGCTAGGCGAAACATCGCCCGAATTTTTGTCGTATAAACTCTCCTCTACGGCAGAAGGTCGATGCCCACGGCCCTGAACATCGTCAGGAGCATGTGCGGCAGGCCGTGCCTTTCGTACTCCCTCGCTCTTCCTCGCATCCGGCCCGGCCTCCTCCTGCCCGAGAGCTGACAGCGCTGTCATCCCTGCCCGGCCTTGCGCCACCCTGCCTGTCGAACGAGAGGCGACCCACCATGCCGCTGCATTTCCCCCCGGCTCCCGCCCCCGCTCTGCGCTCCGTCCTCACGGCGCTCGGTTCCCCCACCGCCGTCCGTGAGGCGCGGACTCCGGCCCTCCGCGCCGCCCAGCAGCCCGCCACTCCCGAGCTTCCGCTGCCCGTGCACGTCCTGGACCGGCTCACCCCCGAGGGGGTCTCTGCGACCAGGCTGGCCGGATGGCGCTTCCTGATCCGCTGCGGCGACCACGCGGTGGCCGCGGCGGAGACCGTGCTGACCGCCGACGGCTGGGCCTTCTCCCACTTCTTCGAGGGCCCCTATGTCGCCTCCACCGAGCGTGCGCTGCGTCAGGCGGAGACCGCGGCCCAGGCGTACCAGCCGCGCCTGCTGTCCATGCCCAGCCTGTACATGCTCACCCTGTGGCTGCGCAGCGACACCTCCGGCGACGGCGCCACCGGCCATCCCGCCCCCGCCGATGTGCTCGTACCGCTCGCGCCGGCCCCGCCCGGGATAGCCTCCCACCGGCCGCACCGGGTCGCCGACCTGCTGCCGCTTCTCACTCACCGGCTGAGGACCGGGCGGCTGATGCGCTCTCCCGCCTGACATCCCGCCCTTCGCTCCTGCGCGTACCCCGTCACCGGACGTCCCGGGGGCGGGGTACGCCGCTGTTCCCCCGGGTGTTCCTCCGGGGCACCTCTCCCTCCGGTGCTCCCGGGGGCACTTCCCCTCCAAGGGCACGCCGCTCCCCTTGGGGCACCATCGCATCGGACTAGCCCCATCCGGCCAGGGCGAACCATCCGAAGTGACGGTGTCCCCGGGCTGAACCGCTCGTCCGTGTGACGCGTCTTCACCTCGTGAGAAGCGGTGCCGCAAAATCCCTGCGGATTCAAGTCCGCGGGAGAACACTGGTTCCGACCGAATCGTCGAACGGGGGAGGCGGCCATGTCGCACACCACCACCCGCAGGACATCCACGCCGGCCGACACGGACCACACGACGCAGCGAAAGAGCCCACCCATGTGCCGACACCAGCCACCGTGCCCCTCAGCCGACTCCGCCGACCGGGAGTCCGCCCGTCTCGTGGCGCACCACCCGGAGCAGGGGTGGAGCCTGCTGTGCAACGGTGTTCTGCTCTTCGAGGACACCGGTGAGCTCCTGCCCGACGGGCGGATCATCGCCCCGCACCGCCCGCTGGACACCAAGCGGGTGACGACCGCCGCCTGAGCGGCCCGGGCGGTTCCGGCGAACCGCCCGGAGAACCCTTGCGGCAGGCGGTGAGCGAACCGGTCGGACACCGCGCCGCCCCCGGTGACGCCCCGGCCGCCCGCACGGCCGGGGCCCCTCTCCGCCCCGAGGAGGCGGCCCCGAGGGGCAGAGGCGCTTCATCGGTCCGTCAGGCCCGGCCGGGGCCGTATGCCCTCCGGCCCCGCGGGACGCCGCGCACACGGCCGGGCCGGACCGCGTCGGGCGCCCTCCCGTGCACATCCGCCGGACCGCCCGCGCCCGCCACCCCGGATCACCGTGCGCCCCTTGCGGCCCTATCGTGACCGGCATGCAGTCCTACACGATCGGACAGGCGGCCCGCCTGCTCGGCGTCAGCCCCGACACCGCGCGCCGCTGGGCGGACGCCGGCCGGGTGGCCACTCATCGCGACGACAGCGGACGACGGCTCATCGACGGACGGGACCTCGCCGCCCTCTGCGTCGAACTCGCCAGGACGGGGGACGGCGACGAGGAGACCCCCTCGTACACCTCGGCCCGCAACGCCTTCCCCGGGATCGTGACCGCCATCAAGCTCGGCGACGTCGCGGCCCAGGTCGAGATCCAGGCCGGCCCGCACCGCCTGGTCTCGCTGCTGACCCGGGAGGCCGTGGAGGAGCTGGGCCTGGAGGTCGGCATGGAGGCCACCGCCCGGGTGAAGGCGACGAACGTCCACATCGACCGGCCCTGACCGGCTGTTCGGCTCCCCGCACATGCCGGCCCACACTGCTTCCTGCCCGGCGTGTGCGGCGCTGCCGGGCCCTTACGGCTGGCAGATGCGGCGTATCATCGCGGCATGACGACCCGTTCCGCACCCCGGGCCGGGACACCGCGAGTGGCCGGCACGGGCGCTACGCAGAGGGCACTCGCCGTGAGCGGCCCGCAACCCGCCTCCGTCTCCCGCGAGCAGGGCGCCGGATGTTCCCCGAGGACCGGGGGACGCCGGTCCGGCCGGGTTTCCTGACACCATGACCGGACCGGACCGGCCCCGTGCCGCGCCTGCGGAGACCCGTGCCGCGCCTGCGGAGAGCGGAGCACGGCGCGGGCACCCGCGCCGAGGCGCACCCCTGCCGCTGATGCTCCCGGCCCTGGTGGGCCTGGCCTTCCTGCTGATGCCGCTGCTCGCCCTGCTGATCCGGGCCCCCTGGCGCACCCTGCCGGAGCAGCTCACCAGCGCCGAGGTGTGGCAGGCCCTCCGGCTGTCCCTGGTCAGCGCCACCGCGGCCACCGCCGTGAGCCTGGTGCTCGGCGTCCCGCTGGCCTGGCTGCTGGCCCGTACGGACTTCCCCGGGCGCCGGCTCGTCCGGGCCCTGGTGACCCTGCCGCTCGTGCTGCCTCCGGTGGTGGGCGGTGTGGCCCTGCTGCTGGCGCTGGGCCGGGGCGGTGTGATCGGACGGTGGCTGGACGCCTGGTTCGGGATCACACTGCCGTTCACCACCGTCGCGGTGGTGGTCGCGGAGGCGTTCGTGGCCATGCCGTTCCTCGTCATCTCCGTCGAGGGCACGCTGCGGGCCGCCGACCCGCGCTACGAGGAGGCGGCCGCCACGCTGGGCGCCTCCCGTTTCACCGCGTTCCGCCGGGTCACCCTGCCGATGATCGCCCCCGGCGTCGCCGCCGGTGCCGTGCTCGCCTGGGCACGGGCGCTCGGCGAGTTCGGCGCGACGATCACGTTCGCGGGCAACTTCCCCGGCCGGACGCAGACCATGCCGCTGGCGGTCTATCTGGCCCTGCACCACGACCCGGACGCCGCGATCGTCCTGAGCCTGGTGCTGCTGGCGGTGTCGATCGCGGTGCTGGCGGGCCTGCGGGACCGTTGGATGACACCCTCCGTGTGACCGCGGCTCCGCCCCGGTCACGCTCCGCCCCGTACCCCAGGACGATCCAGGACGGCCCCCTCATGACCGACCTCGACGGGACACCGGCCGGCGCCCGCGCACAGGAGTCGCCGGGCCAGGGCCTGGACGCCCGGCTCGTCGTCGAACGCGGCACCTTCCGGCTCGACGTGTCCCTGACCGTCTCCCCCGGGGAGGTCGTCGCGCTGCTCGGCCCGAACGGCGCCGGCAAGACCACGGCCCTGCGCGCGCTCGCCGGCCTGGTCCCCCTCACCGGCGGACATCTGCGGCTGGACGGTGCCGACCTGGGCCATGCGCCGCCCGAGGCCCGGCCGGTCGGGGTCGTCTTCCAGGACTACCTGCTCTTCCCGCATCTGTCCGCGCTGGACAACGTCGCGTTCGGACCGCGCTGCCGGGGTGCGGGCAGGGCCGAGGCCCGTGCGCAGGCCGCCGAGTGGCTGGCCCGCATGGGCCTGAGCGGCCACGCCGGGGTCAAGCCCCGCCGTCTGTCCGGCGGCCAGGCCCAGCGTGTGGCCCTCGCCCGCGCCCTGGCCGTCCGGCCCCGGCTGCTGCTCCTCGACGAGCCGCTCGCCGCGCTCGACGCCCGCACCCGTCTGGAGGTCCGCGCACAGCTGAGGCGGCACCTCGAGGGGTTCGAGGCCATGGCCGTCCTGGTCACCCACGACCCGCTGGACGCGATGGTGCTGGCCGACCGGCTGGTCGTCGTCGAGCACGGCCGGGTCGTCCAGGAGGGCACTCCGTCCGAGATCGCCCGCCGTCCGCGCACGGACTACATCGCCCGGCTGGTCGGCCTGAACCTCTACCGCGGCCGGGCCGCCGGGCACACCGTCCGGCTGGCGGACGGGCCCGCCCTCACCACCAGCGAGGACCTGTCCGGGCCCGTGTTCGTGGCCTTCCCGCCGAGCGCGGTCACCCTCCACCGGGACCGCCCCACCGGCTCCAGCGCACGCAATCTGTGGCGCTGCGAGGTCGCCGGTCTGGAGACCCACGGCGACCAGATCCGCGTGGCCCTCACCGGCCCGCTCCCCCTCACCGCCGACCTGACCGCCCTCGCCGCCGCCGAACTCGGCCTGCGCCCGGGGGCGGTGGTCTGGGCGGCCGTCAAGGCGGCCCAGACGCACGCCTACCCGGCCTGACCCCCGCAGGGACGCGGGGCCTGTTCCCGGCCCTCACGAACCGGGAGCAGGCCCCGCGTCCCTCACACGCGCCGCTCAGAGCCGCTCAGAGCCGCTCAAAGCGCTCAGGCCGCTCAGGCCGCTCAGTCCTCGTACGCCTCCAGCGGAGGGCAGGAGCAGACCAGGTTCCGGTCGCCGTAGGCCTGGTCGATACGGCGCACCGGCGGCCAGTACTTGTCGGCGGCCGGGACACCGACCGGGAAGACGGCCTCCTCGCGGCTGTAGGGGTGCTCCCACGGGCCGCTGATCGCGGAGGCGGTGTGCGGGGCGTTCCGCAGCGGGTTGTCGTCCGCGGGCCATGCGCCGGAGGCGACCTTCTCGATCTCGGCGCGGATCGCGATCATCGCCTCGCAGAACCGGTCCAGCTCGGCCAGGTCCTCGGACTCGGTGGGCTCGATCATGAGCGTGCCGGCCACCGGGAAGGACATCGTCGGCGCGTGGAAGCCGTAGTCGATCAGCCGCTTGGCGACGTCGTCCACGGTCACCCCGGTCGCCTTGGTCAGCGGCCGCAGGTCGATGATGCACTCGTGCGCGACCAGGCCGCCGGGGCCGGTGTAGAGCACCGGGTAGTGCGGCTCGAGGCGCTTGGCGATGTAGTTGGCGGACAGCACGGCCATCTGGGTGGCCCGCTTGAGTCCCTCGCCGCCCATCAGACGCAGGTAGGCCCAGGAGATGGGCAGGATGCCCGCCGAGCCCCACGGGGCGGCCGAGACCGGGCCGACCCCGGTGCCGGGACCGGCCTCGGGCTGCAGCGGGTGGTTGGGCAGGTACGGCGCCAGGTGGGCGCGCACGGCCACCGGGCCGACGCCCGGCCCGCCGCCGCCGTGCGGGATGCAGAACGTCTTGTGCAGGTTCAGGTGGGAGACGTCGCCGCCGAAGTGGCCCGGCTTGGCGAGGCCGACCAGGGCGTTGAGGTTGGCGCCGTCGACGTACACCTGGCCGCCGGCCTCGTGGACCTGCGCGCAGATGTCGGCGACGTGCTCCTCGAACACGCCGTGCGTGGACGGGTAGGTGATCATCAGCACCGCGAGCTGGTCGCGGTACTGCTCGATCTTCGCCCGCAGGTCCTCGACGTCGATCTCGCCGTTCTCCGCGGTCTTGACGACGACGACCTTCATGCCGGCCATCGCGGCGCTGGCGGCGTTGGTGCCGTGCGCGGAGGACGGGATGAGGCAGACCGTGCGCTGGTCGTCGCCGTTGGCACGGTGGTAGGCGCGCACGGCGAGCAGGCCGGCCAGCTCGCCCTGGGAGCCGGCGTTCGGCTGGAGGGAGACCTTGTCGTAGCCGGTGACCTCGGCGAGACGTTCCTCCAGCTCCCGGATGAGCGTGAGGTAGCCCTGCGCCTGCTCCACGGGCGCGAAGGGGTGCAGTCCGCCGAACTCCGGCCAGGTGATCGGCTCCATCTCCGTGGTCGCGTTGAGCTTCATGGTGCAGGAGCCCAACGGGATCATGCCGCGGTCGAGCGCGTAGTCGCGGTCGGCGAGCCGGCGCAGGTAGCGCAGCATCGCGGTCTCGGAGCGGTACCGGTGGAAGACGGGGTGGGTGAGGTAGGCGTCGGTGCGCAGCAGCGCCTCGGGCAGGGCGTCCCCGGCCTCGGCGTCCAGCGCCTCGACGTCGCCCTCGACGCCGAAGGCGGCCCACACGGTGTGCAGGTGCTTCCGCCGGGTGGTCTCGTCGCAGGCGATGGAGACGTGGTCGGCGTCGACGAGGCGCAGGTTGACGCCGCCCTCGCGCGCGGCGGCGACGACCTCGGCGGCCCGCCCCTCGGCCTTGACGGTCAGGGTGTCGAAGTAGGTGTCGTGGACGAGTTCGGCACCGCCGGCCCTGAGTCCCTCGGCCAGGATCGTGGCGTAGCGGTGGGTGCGCCGGGCGATGCCCTTCAGGCCCTCGGGGCCGTGGTAGACGGCGTACATGCCGGCCATGACGGCGAGCAGCACCTGGGCGGTGCAGATGTTGCTGGTGGCCTTCTCGCGGCGGATGTGCTGCTCACGGGTCTGCAGGGCGAGACGGTAGGCCTGGTTGCCGTCGGCGTCGACGGAGACGCCGACCAGGCGGCCGGGCAGGCTGCGGGCGAACTTCTCGCGCACCGCCATGTAGCCGGCGTGCGGACCGCCGAAGCCCATCGGCACCCCGAAGCGCTGGGTGGTGCCGACCGCGATGTCCGCACCCAGCTCGCCGGGCGACTTCAGCAGCGTCAGGGCGAGCAGGTCGGCGGCGACGGTGACCAGGGCGCCCAGTTCGTGCGCCTGGTCGATGACGGGCTTGAGGTCGCGCACGGCACCGGAGGCGCCCGGGTACTGCAGGAGCACGCCGTTGATCTCGCGTGCGGCGATGTCCGCCGGGATGCCCTCGCTCAGGTCGGCGACGACGACCTCGACGCCGGTCGGTTCGGCGCGGGTCCGGAGGACGGCGATGGTCTGCGGCAGCGCGTCCGCGTCGACCAGGAACAGGCCCTTCTTCTTCCTGCCCATGCGCCGGGACAGCGCCATGGCCTCGGCCGCGGCGGTGCCCTCGTCGAGCAGGGAGGCGCCGGCGGTCGGCAGGCCGGTGAGGTCGGCGACCATGGTCTGGAAGTTCAGCAGCGCCTCGAGACGGCCCTGGGAGATCTCCGGCTGGTAGGGGGTGTAGGCGGTGTACCAGGCCGGGTTCTCCAGGACGTTGCGCAGGATGACCGGCGGGGTGAAGGTGCCGTAGTAGCCGAGCCCGATCATCGAGTCGAGGACCTGGTTGCGGCCGGCCAGGGCACGCAGCTCGGCCAGGACCTCGGCCTCGGTGCGGGCACCCGGCAGGTCGAGTGCGTCGGTGCTCTTGATGGCATCGGGTACCGCGGCGGCCATGAGCTCGTCGAGCGAGCCGTAGCCGACCTGCGCGAGCATCTTGGCCCGCGCCTCCTGGTCGGCCCCGATGTGGCGCTGCTCGAAGGGGATGCCCTGTTCGAGCTCGGAGAGCGGAATGCGCTGGGCGGTCATTGCGGAGGCCTCCTGGTCTGACACGACCTTCGAGGGACACCACGGCACGGGTGTCCCGACGGCCTCCCCCTCTGTCATCTCGACCTGAGAGTTTCACCGGGTCGCCCAGAGGGCTCCCGGTTTTCACCGTCGGTGAGAGCGGACACCGTCGTCACCCGCTCTGCTTTCCAGAGTGACCTCGTCCGTGCGGTACGGGGGCCTGAGAGATTCCGGGGAGGATTTGCTCCTTCGGCGCCTCCGGTGGTGCCGGAGGGCTCTCCCGCACGGGGTCAGCGGCCTCTGCCAGCGTACCAGCGGGGCGGCCGCCGGAGCCCTCGAGTGGCCGTCCTGTCGATTGTGCTCTTTCGTAGTGCCTACGAATGATTTGCGACCATCTGGAGGGCCCGTGCAGACCGAGATCGATCCGCGCAACCTGATCGGCCGCAAGGCGTTCGACCGCAATGGCCACAAGATCGGCACGGTGGACGAGGTCTACCTCGACGACGCGACCGGGGTGCCGGAGTGGGCGGCCATACGCACCGGCCTGTTCTCCCGGGACGCCTTCGTGCCCCTGGGGCCGAGCGAGCTGGTGGAGGGCACCCTGCGGGTCCCCTTCGACCGCTCCCTGATCAAGGAGGCCCCCGACTTCGGTGTGGGCCGCCATCTCTCCCCCGAGCAGGAACTGCAGCTTTACCACCACTACGGCCTGGACGTCACGTCTCCCTCCTCCCTCCCGGACCGCGACACCGGCGATCTCGCGGGCTCCGGCTCGGGCCCGGACGAGCCCGCCTGACACCCGAACGGCGTCAGCCGCCTTCGGCAGCGCTCTCCGACGGCACGCGTTCCCCCGTCCGGTCCCCCGGTTCCGGCAGTGCCGTGTCCTCGGGCCCGGCGGGGACGTGGCGCGCCGACGGCACCAGGGGAAGGGGATCCGCCGGCTCCAGGTCCGGGTCGTCGACGAAGAAGGTGCGGACCCGGCCCGGCGGGGAGCCGGGGGTCTCGAAGCGGACGGTGACACGGCCCAGGCCGCTGCCCTGGACCCAGCCGTGGCCGTACTCGGCGTGCCGTACGTCGTGGCCCGCGAGCCAGCGCCGTTCGGCGGGGGCCGTCCGGTCCGCGGCCGGCTCCTGCTCCGGCTCCTCGTCCGGGTTCCCGGCCTCCGCGCTCGCCGCCTGGGCGAACAGGTCCTCCTGGGTGTAGTCGGCGAGCCCGGACACGCCCACGCCGAGCAGCCGCACCCCGCCCGTGGTGTCCACGGAGGCCAGCAGCCGGGCGGCGGTCTCCCGCACCACCGCGGGGTCGTCCGTGGGCCCCCGCAGGGTCTCGGACCGGGTCAGGGTGGAGAAGTCGTAGCGGCGCACCTTCAGCACGATGGTGCGCCCCGACAGCCCGGCCGCGCGCAGCCGCCGTACGCACCGGTCGGCGAGCCGCTGCACCTCCAGGCCCACCCGGACGCGGTCGTGGATGTCCACGTCGTAGGTGTCCTCGACCGACACCGACTTGGCCTCGCGCTCGGCGACGACGGGCCGCTCGTCACGGGCCAGCGCCATGGCGTACAGCGCGTGGCCGTGCGCCTTGCCGAGCAGCCGCACCAGTTCGTCCTCCCCCGCCTCGGCGAGTTCGGCGACGGTGTGGATCCCGGCGCGCCGCAGCTGGTCGTTCGTGGCCGGTCCGACGCCCGGCAGGGCCCGTACGGGCATGGGGCCGAGCAGGGCCCGTTCCGCGCCGGGTTCGATGAGCACCAGCCCGTCGGGCTTGGCCTTCTCGGAGGCGATCTTGGCGAGCATCTTGGAGGCGGCCAGCCCCACGGAGCCGGTCAGCCCCGTGACGGCCCGGATGTCGGCGCGCAGCTTGACCCCCGCCCGCCGGGCCGACTCCGCGTCCCAGGCGGCTCCCCCGGCCTCCAGGTCCACGAACGCCTCGTCCAGGCTCAGCGGCTCCACCAGGGGCGACAGGGCCCGCAGCAGACTCGTCACCTGTTCGCTGACGGACCGGTAGAAGGCGAAGCGCGGCACCAGGTAGGCGGCGTTCGGCGCCAGCCGCCGCGCCTGGGCCATCGGCATCGCCGAGTGGACGCCGAAGGCCCGTGCCTCGTACGAGGCGGTGGCCACCACCCCGCGTGGTCCGAGCCCGCCCACGACGACGGCCTTTCCGCGCAGACTCGGTTTGGACGCCTGTTCCACCGACGCGTAGAAGGCATCCATGTCGAGATGCAGGATCGTGGGCGCGGTTCTCACAGCCACGATGCTGTACCACACCACTGACAGCGGGCACACGGGCCGTACGGCCCCTGCCGTCCGCGGGAAAGCGCGGGAACCGCGCGAGCCGCGCTCGGGGGCCGGGCACCGGGCGACCGGGTCGCGGCCCGGTCAGACCGCCCGGTTGCGGCGCCGGGCGGCGAGCTCGTCCTGGGGGTTGTGCCCCACCAGGGTCTCCCCGGTGTCGATGCGCTCGCCGTGCAGCTGCGACAGCGCGTTCTCCACATCGCGCCACACCACGCCGACCGCGATGCCGAAGATGCCCTGGCCTCCCTGCAGGAGGGCGTGCACCTCGTCGGGCGACGTGCACTCGTACACCGTGGCGCCGTCGCTCATCAGCGTCATCCGCTCCAGATCCCGGAAGCCGCGCTCCCGCAGGTGCTGGACGGCCGTGCGGATGTTCTGCAGCGAGACGCCGGTGTCGAGGAAACGCTTGACGATCTTCAGGACGACGACGTCGCGGAAGCTGTACAGGCGCTGCGTGCCGGAACCGTAGGCGGGCCGCACGCTCGGCTCGACCAGGCCGGTGCGCGCCCAGTAGTCCAGTTGCCGATAGGTGATGCCGGCGGCGGCACAGGCCGTCGGACCGCGGTAGCCGATCTGCTCGGACGCCATGGACGCCGCCCCCTTGCCGCTCGGCACGGCCGCCGGGCGCAGCGGAGCAAGATCGGTCGCACTGCCCTGGTAGGAGTAACCTCTCCGGACACCGCGTCCGGGGACACTCCCCGCCGTACTGTCGCCGCTGCTTCTCACGCCGACCTCCGTCCTCGACCTGCCTCCTCGACGGTAGGCAGTCACCAGGGGTGCGTCAACGATCGCCACACTCGGCACGCCGAGTGATAATCACCCTAAGAGTGGTTTCGCGTCCCTGCGCGCAGGGAAGGGCTGACCGGATGCCCTGGTGACAGGCCTCAGGACTCCCTCGCAACCGGCGGTGCACGGACGTGTTCCACCGGTTGCCGACTCTCACTGACTGCTGGTGCCGAAGTCCTCCGGCGAGATCTGGTCGAGGAACTCGCGGAACTTCTCCACCTCGTCCTCCTGCTCGTCCGGAATCGCGATGCCCGCGTCGTCGAGCACCGCGTCGCTGCCGAAGATCGGCGTTCCGGTGCGCAGCGCCAGCGCTATGGCGTCGGACGGCCGAGCACTCACCTCGACTCCGCTGGCGAAGACCAGCTCCGCGTAGAAGACGCCCTCGCGCAGATCCGTGATGCGCACTTCCGTGAGCTCCTGGCCGACGGCCTCCAGCACGTCCTTGAACAAGTCGTGGGTCAGCGGCCTGGCGGGAGCCATGCCCTGCTGAGCGAAGGCGATCGCCGTCGCCTCCCCCGGACCGATCCAGATGGGGAGGTAACGGTCGCCTCCCACTTCACGCAGGAGCACGATCGGCTGGTTGGAGGGCATTTCGACCCGGACACCTACGACATCGAGCTCGTTCACACAGTAACCCTAGGCCGTGCCCGGGAGATTTGGGTAGTCGGGCCGGGAACGGGAAAGCGATCCGGCCGCCGCGGCCGGCCCGGTCAGGGCAGCCGCACCCCGAGTGCCGTCTGCAGCAGGGCCGCGTGCAGCCGCACCGTGAGCGCCGCCAGCTCCTTCGTACGGGCCTCGGCATGGGCCCTGGTCCGCGGATTGCGATGCCGCCTGAGCGGGGCCACCACCTGGTCGACCAGCCCGGCCTCCCGGTCGGCGGCCGCCTTCATCATCCGCAGATGACGGGGCTCGATGCCGAAGCGCCCCAGCTCGCAGACGAGCGAGGCCACGGTCACCGCCTCGGCGTCGAAGGAACCGTCCGCCAACGGAGTGAGCAGCCCGTAGGACTCCCACTCCTGGAGCTCCGCTTCCTCGATCCCGACGGCGGCCAGCAGCTCGGCCCGTCCGATCCGGGCCGCCGTGGGCGCCTCGGAGGCCGGCGGCCCGGTCTCGCCGTCGCGCTGCCGGCCGAGCACCGGCGGCGGGAGCGCCTCGCCGCGCTCCATCGCGTCCAGATGCTCGCGGATCACCTTCAGCGGCAGGTAGTGGTCACGCTGCATCCTCAGGACCAGGGCGAGCCGCTCCACGTCGTCCGTGCTGAACTTGCGGTACCCCGAGGGGGTCCGCTGCGGCTCGACGAGCCCCTCCGACTCCAGGAAACGGATCTTGGAGATGGTGACCTCGGGGAACTCGTCGCGCAGCACGTTCAGCACCGTGCCGATGCTCATCAGCCCACTGTCCGCGGCGGCGGTGCCGTGTCCCGCACCGCCGCTCGGTGTTCGACGCATGGACCTTCCCTGGTTCCCCCGGACCGAGTCCGGGGAGGTCAGCTGCCTTGCCGGCTCGAGTAGAACACCAGCCGGTACTTGCCGATCTGCACCTCGTCGCCGTTGGACAGAGCGACCTGGTCGATCCGCTCCCGGTTGACGTACGTGCCGTTCAGGCTGCCGACGTCGGCCACCGTGAACGTGCCGTCCGGGTTGCGGCGGAACTCCACGTGGCGGCGCGAGACCGTCACGTCGTCCAGGAAGATGTCGCTCTGCGGGTGACGCCCGGCCGTGGTCAGCTCGCCGTCCAGCAGGAAGCGGCTGCCGGAGTTCGGCCCGCGGCGCACGATCAGCAGGGCCGACCCGAACGGCAGCGCGTCGACGGCCGCCTGCGCCTCCGGGGAGAGCATCGGCGTCTGACCGGTGGTCTCGGCGTCGTACGCCTCCAGGCCGGAGATGGAGATCGTGGACGTCGTCTCCGACGAGCCCTCGGGCGCCACCCCGCCCCGCAGCGGCACACCGCAGTGGGAGCAGAAACGGCTGTTCTCCGCGTTGCGGTTGCCGCACCTCGTACACGTCAGGGCGGAGTCCCCGCCCGCGCCCGAGGCCGGCGGTTGCCCGAAACCTATGCCGCCCGGCTGGGCAGGGCCGGCCGACGGCGCACCCTGGCCACCCGAGGCGTCACTTCCCTGACCGGCCACCTGATCCCGGAACAGCGGGCGCTGACCCTCTGCCTCGGGCTGTGCGCGATGGGGGGCTGTCGCGTTGTCGCTGCCCTCTCGCGCGCTCTTGCCGAACAACTTCGCAAACAACTTCACGGGCGATTCCCCTTGACCGAAACAGACCCGCCCGTGGGGCAGGACGAACCCTGACTGTGTACACCGGTCGACCCGGACATCCTCACAACGTCCGTATCCACCAAACAGTTTCCATCACGCACCGCCCAATCGGTGCGCCGACCCCCCGCAACCTCATGCCCCTGCCGGACAGCCGCCATGCACCGCCTGTTCACTGCGAGGACGACCGAGCGTAGTCAGGGCGCTTCGCCGCTCGCAAGGCGTCCACGACGATCTTGTCCGACCGCTCGACAGTCACGGTGGCCTGCTCCTTCTCCAGAGTCTGCACCACGCCTCCAGGGATGTTGAGCGCTGGTTCGAGGTCCTGCGGCTTGCCGATGACCTGGAAACGATAGGGCGCTTGGATCTTGTTCCCGTCGACCTCGACGCTCCTGCCGGAGTCTGCCAGATAGGTGCTCGCGACCACGCGTACCCCGTTGACCTGGATCGCCTCCGCACCGGCCGCGCGCAGCTCCTGTATCGCGTCGAGCAGCATGTCCGCCTGGACCGTCCCCTTCGTGTCCTCGATCGTCATCGTGATGCCGGGCCCCTGGGCGGCCACCGTGCCCGCCAGGATGCCGAGTTGCTTCTCTCTCTCGGCCGTCTGCCTGCGGGCCTCCTCCGCCCGGTCCGAGCTGTTCTCCAGCTCCTGACGCTGCTTCTCGAGACCCTGCTTCTCTTCCTCAAGACGCTGAGTGCGGTCGTCCAGTTCATCGAGGATACGAACAAGATCCTCCTGTCGGGCGCCGCGCAACGCGCTGTCGCCGTCGCTGTGCGAGGCGACCTGGACGGCAAGCCCGAAGCCCAGCCCGAACAGCAGCAGGGCGACGACGAGTTGGGCCCGGGTGAAACGCGGCGGCCACAGGCCCTGCAGCAGCCTCTGGCGGCCCGTCAGCTCGGGTTCGGCGGTCTCCTGGGCACTCCGGTCGCCGCCGGCGTCCTCGGCCGCCCCAGCGGCCGCCAAAGGGGGCACTTCCTCGGGCAACTCCCTGCGCAGCGGCCCCAGCCCGAGGCGTTCGCCACGGGAGGTCTCACTTCGCCCGTTCCCGGGCCGTCCGTCCTGGTTGCTCATCGCTCTCACGCCCGGAACACATGCCGCCGGATCGCCGCGGCGTTGGAGAAGATGCGGATGCCGAGGACGACCACGACTCCCGTGGACAGCTGGGCGCCCACGCCCAGCTTGTCGCCCAGGAAGACGATCAGTGCGGCGACGACCACGTTCGACAGGAACGACACGACGAACACCTTGTCGTCGAAGATGCCGTCGAGCATGGCCCGCAGACCGCCGAAGACGGCGTCCAGCGCCGCCACCACGGCGATCGGCAGATACGGCTCGACGACCGCCGGAACCTCGGGCCGGACCAACAGGCCGGCCACCACTCCCACGACGAGGCCCAGTACGGCGATCACGATGTGCCCTTCTCAGTGCTCGGCTGTGCTGTACGTACGATCACACTCGGTGCTGCGGGCAGCCGGAGGTCGCTCTCCACGGAGATGCTGGCCCGGATGCCGTAGTTGTCCCGCAGAGCGTCCAGGTACAGCCCGTCGGGACTGTCCTGGAACCGGGTGCTCAACTCGTCCCCGTCCCCCACCGCGAGCACCGTGTACGGCGGCACCAGCGGCCTGTTGTCGACCAGTATGGCGTCACCCGCGGCCCTGATCGCCGACAGGGCGGTCAGCCGCTGTCCGTTGATGGAGACGGCCTCGGCACCCGACTGCCACAGCCCGTTGACCACCCGCTGCATGTCCCGGTCGCGCACCCGCCCGGTGTCGGCGAAACCCGACGTCCCGCGCGGGCCGCCGCTGCCGCCGGCGGAGGCCTCCTTGGCGTCGTTCACGACGAGCTTCACCCCGGGACCGCGCACCTCGACGGCACCCGCCAGCACGCCCACCAGATCGGCCCGGGAGTCGGCGCCGCTGTGCCTGAGCGCCTGGCGCTGCCGCGCGCTCACCTCGGCGCGCAGCTTGTCGACCGCCTTCTCGAGCTTGTCGGCCGCCTCCGTCTCGCGGTCGATGCGGTCGATCAGCTCCTGCCGCTCCTTGGCGACGACCGGAGCCGACACACGCGCCTGCGCCGCTCCCACGGTCACGACGAGCGCGGCCAGCACCAGGCCGGCCGCCAGCCCCAGTTTCGCCCTGACGGTCTTCGGCATGCCGCTCTCGCCCACGGCCCTCTTGCGCGCGGCGGCCTCGGCGTAACCGTCGTCGAGGCTGTGATCCATGACACTGGTGATCAACGACATGGAGGCGTCCGGACGGGAGGGCCGCGCGGAGTTGCTCCGAACAGGGGGTTGCTGCGGCATGCCGCACATCGTCGCACGCCCCGGCCGGGACTTTCGAACGGCCCCACCGGCATGCCGGACAGGCCCTCTTGGGGACAGTTGTCCGGCATGCCGGTGGGGCCCCTTATTACCGATCGGCCGCCCGGCTCCGCCGACCGGTGCCCTGGTCTACCGGCCGGCGCTCTCCACCACGGCCGACCACTCGTCCAGCAGGGCCTGCGCGGAGGCGTCGTCGGGGCCCTCGGCCCACAGGTGGGTGACCGCCTCGGCCGGGTCCGGCAGGACCATCACCCAGCGCCCGTCGGCCTCCACGACCCGCACACCGTCCGTGGTGTCCACGAAGCGGTCCCCGGCCTCCTCGACGACACGGCGCATCACCAGGCCCTTGACCGCCCACGGGGTCGCCAGGTCCCGCTTGAGGACGTGCGCCCGCGGGATCCGGGCGTCGATCTGGCTGAGGGTGAGCTGGGTGCGCGCCACCAGTCCGATGAGCCGCACGAAGGCCGCCGTGCCGTCGTAGACACTGCTGAACTCCGGGACGATGAACCCGCCCTTGCCGTCGCCGCCGAAGATCGTTCCCTCCTGGCGGCCGACCCGTGTGAGGTCGTCGGGAGAGGTCGTCGTCCACTCGACCTGGGTGCCGTGGTAGGCGGCCACCTGCTCGGCGATGCGGGTGGTGGTCACCGGAAGCGCCACCCGGCCGCTGCGCCGCTCCGCGGCCACGAGGTCGAGCATCACCAGCAGCGCCCGGTCGTCCTCGATGATGCGGCCCTTCTCGTCGACCAGCGACAGCCGCTCGCCCACCGGGTCGAACCGCACACCGAACGCGGCCCCGGAGGACGCCACGATCTCGCCGAGCCGCACCAGGCCCGCGCGCCGCATCTCGGCGGTCTCCGTCGGCCGGCTCTCGTCGAGGCCGGGGTTGATCGTCAGCGAGTCCACGCCGAGCTTGCCGAGCAGGCTGGGCAGGACGAGGCCGGCGCTGCCGTTCGAGGCGTCCACGACGACCTTCAGCCCCGACTCGGCGATTCCGGTGGTGTCGACGTTGCGCAGCAGCGAACCGGTGTAGGAGTCGAAGACGCTGGCCGGGAAGTACAGGTCGCCGATCTCGCCCGGGAACGCCCGCCGGTACTCCTGGCGCGCGAAGACCCGGTCCAGCTTCCGCTGGCCGGCCTGGGACAGGTCGGCGCCCTGCCCGTCGAAGAACATGATGTCGACCGAGTCCGGCACCCCGGGCGTGGTCCGGATCATGATGCCGCCGGCACTGCCCCGCGCGGTCTGCTGCCGGGCGACGGGCAACGGCACGTTCTCCAGGTCCCGTACGTTGATCGCGCTGGCTTGGAGGGCCGAGATCACCGCGCGCTTGAGGGCGCGGGCACCGCGGGAGTGGTCACGGGCCGTGGTGACCGTGGCGCCCTTCTTGAGCGTGGTCGCATAGGCGCCGGCGAGACGCACGACCAGCTCCGGGGTGATCTCCACGTTCAGGATGCCGGACACTCCGCGCGCCCCGAAGAGGTGCGCCTGGCCCCGGGACTCCCAGATGACCGAGGTGTTGACGAAGGCACCGGCCTCGATCGTCTTGAACGGGTAGACCCGCACATTGCCCTGCACGATCGATTCTTCACCGATCAGGCACTCGTCGCCGATGACCGCGCCGTCCTCGATCCGTGCCGCGCGCATGATGTCGGTGTTCTTGCCGACCACGCAGCCGCGCAGGTTGCTGTGCTGTCCGACGTACACGTTGTCGTGCACCACGGCCCTGTGCAGGAAGGCACCGCTCTTCACGACGACGTTGGAGCCGATGACGGTGTGCTCCCGGACTTCGGCGCCGGCCTCCACCTTGGCGTAGTCGCCGATGTACACCGGTCCGCGCAGCTTCGCGTCCGGGTGCACCTCGGCGCCCTCGGCGACCCAGACTCCCGGGGAGATCTCGAAGCCGTCTATCTCGACGTCCACCTTGCCTTCCAGGACGTCGGCCTGCGCCTTCACATAGCTCTCGTGGGTGCCGACGTCCTCCCAGTAGCCCTCGGCCACATAGCCGTAGATCGGCTTGCCCTCCTTCATCAGCTGGGGGAAGACGTCGCCGGACCAGTCGACCGGGACATCGGGCTCGACGTAGTCGAACACCTCGGGCTCCATCACATAGATGCCCGTGTTCACGGTGTCGGAGAAGACCTGGCCCCAGGTCGGCTTCTCCAGGAAGCGCTCGACTTTGCCCTCTTCGTCGACGATGGTGATGCCGAATTCCAGCGGATTGGGGACGCGTGTGAGACACACCGTCACCAGTCCGCCCTTTTCCTTGTGGAAATTGATCAGATCGGTGAGGTTGAAGTCGGTCAGAGCGTCACCGGAAATGACGAGGAAGGTGTCGTCCTTCAGTGCCTCTTCGGCGTTCTTGACGCTTCCGGCGGTGCCGAGTGGCTTTTCCTCGTTGGCGTAGGTGAGCTCCATTCCGAGCTCTTCGCCGTCACCAAAGTAGTTCTTGACCAGAGAAGCCAGGAACTGCACCGTGACAACGGTCTCGGTCAGCCCGTGCTTTTTGAGCAGCCGCAGCACGTGCTCCATGATCGGCCGGTTGACCACCGGCAGGAGCGGCTTGGGCATGCTGGAGGTCATAGGGCGAAGACGTGTGCCTTCGCCTCCGGCCATCACGACGGCCTTCATGTCGGAAGCGTCCTCCTCTAGAGACGACGGTCTGGCCGACTTCACCCGTCCTGATTGTCCCGCACTTTTCCGAAGCGGACCATCTGAGCCGCTGCGGCGCCTCTTCGGGTGTGCTCAGCCGGCCTTGGCGTCCGCGCGGACCAGACGGCGGACTTGTATCACGTAGAGGGCTCCTGCCCACCAATAGAGCGTTGTACCCCATCCGGCGAACGCCCATCCGAAAATAGCTGCAAGTGACGCGATCCAACCGCTGCCGTCACTGAGCAACAGCAGCGGGAATGCGTACATGAGGTTGAACGTGGCCGCTTTCCCGAGGAAGTTCACCTGGGGCGGGGGGTAGCCATGGCGCCTGAGGACGCCCACCGCCACCAGCAGCATCAATTCCCGTGCCAGGAGCAGCACGGTCAGCCAGAGCGGCAGGATCTCCCGCCAGGTGAGGCCGAACAGCGTGGAGAGGACATAGAGCCGGTCGGCCGCGGGGTCGAGCAGCCGGCCGAGGCTGCTGATCTGGTTCCACCGCCGGGCGAGTTTGCCGTCCAGGTAGTCGCTGATCCCGCTCAGTGCCAGCACCAGCAGGGCCCAGCCGTCGCTCTTGGGGCCGCCGAACTCCGGCCTGAGAACCAGCCAGAGGAAGAGGGGTACGCCAAGCAGCCGCGCCATGCTGAGGATGTTCGGGATGGTGAGGACCCGGTCCGTCTGAACGCGGGTCTCCTGGACCTCCACCCGGGGGCCTCCTGGGGAAACGTGCCGACAATGCCTCCTGACTTTACCGCAACGCAAAAAAGCCCTGGCCCTTGGGTGTGTTGCCCAAGAGCCAGAGCTCTTCACGTCTTGTCCGGCGGCGTCCTACTCTCCCACAGGGTCCCCCCTGCAGTACCATCGGCGCTGTAAGGCTTAGCTTCCGGGTTCGGAATGTAACCGGGCGTTTCCCTCACGCTATAACCACCGAAACACTATGAAAC
>NZ_MUME01000077.1 GCF_002155915.1 Streptomyces thermovulgaris
GCGCACCCCCCACAATCACGCATCCCACCCCCCACACCGACGAAGCACCACCCTCTTCACAGCAACGCCGCACCAGGGAGCTGTTTTCCATGAGCGCCGAGACCCCTGCCGCATCCGGCCAGTTCACTCGCCGGAGGCAGCAGTTCCGCGCCTGGCGGGGCACACGTCCGTTCTGGGCCGGGCTGTACGTCATGCTCGGCGGTGTCCCGATCATGTACTTCCCGTACGCCCAGCTCAAGCTCGGTCATCTGACCCTGGCGATGGCGACCACCGCGGGAGCCGGATCCCTGATCATCGGCGTACTGCTCGTCGTCCTGGGCATCAGCCTGTGGTTCCAGAAGCACATCCGGGTCTTCGCGGGTGTCGCGGCGATCCTGCTGGCGCTGGTGTCCCTCCCCGTGTCCAACTTCGGCGGTTTCCTCATCGGCTTCCTGTTCGCGCTCATCGGCGGCGCGATGGCCGTGTCCTGGGCGGAGGGCGTGCCGCCCGCGCCGAAGAGCGCCACGGAGACCGGTCCGGGCCGGGACGCCGCGCCCGGGACCGCCTCCGAGGCCGCGTCCGGGGCAGCGGGGGAAGAGGCGGCGATGGACGAGGCGAGCGAGTCGAACAAGCCGAACGACCTGTCAGGAACGAGCCCGGCCAACGGGGCGAACGGGAGGCGCAGTGCCGACTGACGAGGTGGCCCACGGGGCTGAGGTGGACGAGTCCCGTGCGAGATCCGGGCATCGCCACGCGGCACCCAGGAAGCCGCTGTTCAACAGGTTCCACATGCCGGCCGGCAAGGCCATGGTCATGGCGGCCATGCCGACGGCGGTCCTCATGGGAATGGGGGTCACGTCGACGTTCGCCGTCGCCGACAACAACCCCTCGGCGTCGTCCGCCAGGACGCTCAAGAGTCTGACGATCGACGAGTACAAGGACTGTGTCGCGGCGCTCGAGGACTCCGAGGACCAGGACAAGGACAAGAAGGCGGACAAGGACAGGAGCGAGGACGCCACCGGGCCCTCCGCCGCGCCGACGCCGTCCGCCTCCGCGGGCGACGGCGACCCGGCCGGGGACGGCCGGGGCGGCGGTGCGCAGCCGGCCCCCTCGGCGACCTCCTCCGCGGATCCCGCGAACCGGGCGAACGGGGCGGACAAGGCGGGCAGCAGCCCTTCGGACACGTCCTCCTCGGCGGACGCGGGGGACACCGGCAAGGCCGCACCCCAGCCCTCCGCCACCGCCTCGCAGAGCGCGCCGGCCGACCGGGACGCCGCACCGGCCCCGTCGGAGTCCGCGAACAGGAGCGGCGGTCTGCTCAGGACCATCGGCGAAACGATCGAGAACATCCTCACCGGCGGCAAATCGGCCTCCCGGGCCGAGGAGTCCCCGGCCGCCGAGGCGACGCCGTCGCCCTCCGCCACTTCCTCGGCGGACGGGACGAAGCAGGCCACGGCCTCCGCCGGCGGGACCGAGTCCGGCGCCGCCGGGAACACCACCGCCGGGGACGGCGGCGAGAAGGCCGCCGGCACGGCCGGGGACGGCGCGCGGGACACGGCCGGCACCGCGTCCGGGACGGCCGGGGACGCCGCAGATGCCGGGGAGGCCGGCAGGGCCGAGGACACCGGGAGGGCCGAGGACGGCGCGGTCCGCGAGGCCACCGCCTCGCCGAGCCCGTCCGCGAGCCCCACGACGGACCTGGAGAACTGCCCGGTCGCCACCGACGACGAGGGCGGCGTGGACAACACGGTGCCCCTGGCCGACGACCCCTGGCACCTGGACGCCAGCTCGCTGCTGCTGATGGGGGCCGACTACCAGGGCATCGTGAAGGTGCGCACGGCCAACGGCACCGTCAAAAGAGTGCTGAAGTACGTCGTCTCGCAGGGCACCGACATCGGCGACCTGCACCAGACGGTGCGGGACGAGCGGGCCGGCAAGACCTACCACGTGCAGGCGGCCAAGGGCTCGATGTCCAGGATCCGCGGCGGCAAGACGGTGATGTACACCGAGAAGATCTCCGGCAAGCTGTTCGGGCTGCTGCCCGCCGAGTTCAGCCCGGACAACCCGCCTCCGCTGAACCTCCCCCTGATCTACTTCACCGACGTCCACGTGGTCCAGGCGGCCCAGTTCGGCGGCAATCTGCACGTGCCCGGCATGCACGTCTACACCACCGGCTGAGCACCGGGGCACCGTCCAAAGCCGCACGACGCCCGGGGTTTCCTTCCGCCGCGGAAGGAAACCCCGGGCGTCGTGACGGACGGCGGGGCCGGCGGCCCCGTCCGGTCAGTCGCGGTCGCCGCTGCCCAGGTGGTGGACGCGGACCATGTTGGTGGTGCCGGGGACGCCGGGGGGCGAACCGGCGGTGATGATGACCGTGTCACCGGGGGAGAAGCGCTTGAGCCTGATCATCTCCTGGTCGACCAGCTCGACCATGGCGTCGGTGCTGTTGACGAACGGCACCACATGCGGCTCCACGCCCCAGCTGAGCGCCAGCTGGTTGCGGGTGGACTCGTCGGTGGTGAACGCCAGGATCGGCTGGGCCGCGCGGTAGCGGGACAGCCGGCGGGCCGTGTCGCCGGACTGGGTGAAGGCCACCAGGCACTTGCCGTTCAGGAAGTCGGCGATCTCGCAGGCGGCGCGGGCCACCGAACCGCCCTGCGTCCGCGGCTTCTTGCCCGGCACCAGCGGCTGCAGGCCCTTGGAGAGCAGCTCCTCCTCGGCCGCCTGGACGATCCTCGACATCGTCTTGACGGTCTCGACCGGATACGCGCCCACGCTGGACTCGGCGGACAGCATCACCGCGTCGGCGCCGTCCAGGATCGCGTTGGCCACGTCGGAGGCCTCGGCGCGGGTCGGACGGGAGTTGGTGATCATCGACTCCATCATCTGGGTCGCCACGATCACCGGCTTGGCGTTGCGGCGGCACAGCTCGATCAGGCGCTTCTGCACCATGGGGACCTTCTCGAGCGGGTACTCCACGGCCAGGTCGCCGCGGGCCACCATCACCCCGTCGAACGCCATCACGACGTCCTCCATGTTCTGCACCGCCTGCGGCTTCTCCACCTTGGCGATGACGGGGACGCGGCGGCCCTCCTCGTCCATGACCCGGTGGACGTCGGCGATGTCCTTGGAGTCCCGGACGAAGGACAGGGCGACCAGGTCGCAGCCCATGCGCAGGGCGAAGCGCAGGTCCTCGACGTCCTTCTCGGACAGCGCGGGCACGTTCACCGCCGCGCCGGGCAGGTTGATGCCCTTGTGGTCGGAGATGACGCCGCCCTCGATGACGATCGTCCTCACCCGCGGGCCGTCGACGTCCAGGACCTTCAGCTCGACATTGCCGTCGTTGATGAGGATCTGGTCCCCGCGCGAGACGTCGCCGGGCAGTCCCTTGTACGTGGTGCCGCAGATGTGCTTGTCGCCCGGGACGTCCTCGGTGGTGATCGTGAACTCGTCGCCCCGCTCGAGCTCGACCGGACCCTCGGCGAAGGTCGACAGACGGATCTTCGGTCCCTGGAGGTCGACGAGGACCGCGACGGCCCGGCCGGTCTCCTTGGCGGCGGCGCGGACACGGTCGTACCGCGCCTGGTGCTCGGCGTGCGTGCCGTGACTGAAGTTGAACCGGGCCACGTCCATGCCCGCCTCGATCAGGGCGACGAGCATCTCGTGGGAGTCGACTGCGGGGCCGAGAGTACAGACGATTTTCGAACGGCGCATGAGGCGATCCTATCGGTTTGTTTCGCTGCGGAATATTCCGTCCCGGGGAAGACACATATGTGCGGAGTCGCGCTCAGGCGCGCGTGGAAAAAGGCCGCGGTCAGCCGTTTTCCGTCCTGTTTCCCACCAGTTCGTAGGTCCGGGCAGCGATCTCCAATTCCTCGTCCGTCGGAACCACGGCCACGGCCACCCGCGCCCCCTCGGGCGAGATCAGCCGCGCCCCGCCGCCCCGTACGGCGTTGCGCTCACCGTCCACCTCCAGGCCCAGTCCCTCCAGGCCCGCGATGGCGGCCTCGCGTACGAAGGCCGCATTCTCGCCGATCCCGGCGGTGAAGGCGACCGCGTCCACCCGGCCGAGTACCGCGTAATAGGCGCCGATGTACTTCTTCAGCCGGTGGATGTAGATCTCGAACGCGAGTCGCGCCCGCTGATCGCCCTCGTCCATCCGGCGCTGGATCTCCCGCATGTCGTTGTCGCCGCACAGACCGAACAGACCGCTCCTCTTGTTGAGAAGAGTGTCGATCTCGTCCATGGACATTCCGGCAACGCGATGCAAATGGAAGATGACGGCCGGGTCCAGATCGCCCGAACGCGTTCCCATCACCAGTCCCTCCAGCGGCGTGAGCCCCATGGAGGTGTCCACGCACCGTCCGCCGCGCACCGCCGAGGCGGAGGCCCCGTTGCCCAGGTGCAGCACGATCACGTTGACCTCCTCCGGCGCCTTGCCCAGCAGCGCGGCCGTGGCACGGGAGACATACGCGTGCGAGGTGCCGTGGAAGCCGTAGCGGCGCACCCGGAACCGGTCCGCGATCGCCGGGTCGATCGCGTAGCGGGCCGCGTGCTCCGGCATGGTCGTGTGGAACGCCGTGTCGAAGACGGCGACCTGCGGCAGGTCCGGGCGCAGCGCCATGGCCGTGCGGATGCCGGTGAGGTTGGCCGGGTTGTGCAGCGGGGCCACCGGGATCAGCCGCTCGATCTCGGTGAGCACCTCGTCGTCGATGACGGTGGGCTCGGTGAAGAACATGCCGCCGTGCACCACCCGGTGCCCGATCGCGGCCAGTTCGGGGGAGTCCAGGCCGAGGCCGTCCTTGGCCAGTTCCTCGGCGACGGCCTTCAGGGCGGTGTCGTGGTCGGCGATCGGGCCGTGGCGCTCACGGGTGGAGCCCGTGGCCAGGCAGGTGTGCTTGAGGCGGGAGGTCTGCTCACCGATGCGCTCGACCAGGCCGACGGCGAGCCGGTCGGCGTCGCGCATGTCGAGCAGCTGGTACTTCACCGATGAGGAGCCGGAGTTCAGGACGAGGACACGGGTGGCGTGCACGATGGTCGGGAGCTTTCTGTTCAGGCGTCGTTCATGCGTCGGCCGGCGGGCGGCTGGCCCTGGGCCTGGATCGCGGTGATGGCGACGGTGGTGACGATGTCCTGGACCAGGGCGCCGCGCGAGAGGTCGTTGACCGGCTTGCGCAGACCCTGCAGGACCGGGCCGACCGCGATGGCGCCGGCCGAGCGCTGCACGGCCTTGTAGGTGTTGTTGCCGGTGTTCAGGTCCGGGAAGATCAGCACACTGGCCTGCCCGGCGACCTTCGAGCCCGGCAGCTTGGTGGCGGCCACCGTCGGCTCCACAGCCGCGTCGTACTGGATCGGCCCCTCGACCAGCAGGTCCGGGCGGCGCTTCCGGACCAGCTCGGTCGCCTCGCGCACCTTGTCCACGCCGGCGCCCGAGCCGGAGGTGCCGGTGGAGTACGACAGCATGGCGACCCGCGGCTCGACGCCGAACCGGGCGGCGGTGGCCGCCGACTGGATGGCGATGTCGGCCAGCTGCTCGGCGTCGGGGTCGGGGTTGACCGCGCAGTCGCCGTAGACGAGCACCCGGTCGGCCAGGCACATGAAGAACACGGAGGACACGATCGAGGCGCCCTCCCTGGTCTTGATGATCTCGAAGGCGGGCCGGATGGTCGCGGCGGTGGAGTGCACCGAGCCCGACACCATGCCGTCGGCGAGCCCCTCCTGGACCATGAGGGTGCCGAAGTAGTTGACGTCCGAGACGATGTCGTACGCCAGCTCGGCCGTGACGCCCTTGTGGGCGCGCAGCCGGGCGTACTGCTCGGCGAAGGACTCCCGCAGCTCGGAGGTGGCCGGGTCGATCAGCTGCGAGTCGCCGAGGTCGATGCCGAGGTCGGCGGCCTTCTTGCGGATGGTGTCCACCGGCCCGAGCAGGGTCAGGTCGCACACGCCCCGGCGCAGCAGCACCTCCGCCGCGCGCAGCACGCGTTCCTCGGTGCCTTCCGGCAGGACCACCCGGCGCCTGTCGGAGCGGGCCTGTTCGAGCAGCTTGCGCTCGAACATCATCGGGGTGACCCGGTCGCTGCTCGGCGCGGACACCCGCTTGCTGAGCTCGGCGGTGTCGGCGTACCGCTCGAACAGGCCGAGCGCGATCTCCGCCTTGCGCGGCGTGGCCGCGTGCAGCTTGCCCTCCAGGGAGAAGAGCCGCTCGGCCGTGGGGAAGCTGTTGCCGGCCACCGACACGACCGGGGTGCCCGGGGCGAGCCGGGAGGCGAGGGAGAGGACCTCCTCGCCCGGTGCCTCGTCGAGGGTGAGCAGCACACCGGCGATGGGCGGGGTGCCGGCGCTGTGCGCGGCGAGCGAGCCGAGCACCAGGTCGCCCCGGTCGCCGGGGGTGACGACCAGACAGCCCGGGGTCAGCGCCTTGAGCAGGTTGGGCAGCATGGCGCCGCCGAACACGAAGTCGAGGACGTCACGGGCGAGACCGGAGTCGTCGCCCAGCAGGACCTTGCCGCCCAGGACCTGGGTGATCTGCGCGACCGTGGGCGCGGACAGGGCGGGCTCGTCGGGGATGACCCAGCACGGCACCGGGAGCCGGCCGGCCAGCTGCCCGGCGATCAGGTCCCGGTCCTCGCGGGCCACCCGGTTGGTGACCATGGCGAGGACGTCGCAGCCCAGGCCCTCGTAGGCGTGGTAGGCGTTGCGGGTCTCGGCGAGCACGGACTCGGGGTTCTGCCGGCGGCCGCCCACGACCGGCAGCACGGAGGCGCCGAACTCGTTGGCCAGCTGGGCGTTGAGCGACAGCTCGTCGGGGAGCTGGGTCTCGGCGAAGTCGGTGCCGAGCACCAGGACGACGTCGTAGTCCCGGGCGACCCGGTGGAAGCGGTCGACGAGGGCGGAGACCAGCTCGCTCCTGCCCCGTTCGGCCTGGAGCGTGTTCGCCTCGTGGTAGTCCATGCCGTAGACGGTCGCCGGGTCCTGGGAGAGCCGGTAGCGGGCGCGCAGCAGCTCGAAGAGGCGGTCCGGGCCGTCATGGACCAGGGGACGGAAGACGCCCACCCGGTCGACCTGCCGGGTCAGCAGCTCCATGACTCCCAGCTCGACGACCTGCCGGCCGTCGCCGCGGTCGATGCCGGTCACGTACACGCTGCGGGTCACGCGAGCTCTCCGTTCCTCGGATCTTCTGGGGGCTTTTGAGGGGTTTTCCTAAGAAAGGCATGGGTGATGCCCTGTAAAAACACTCACAAGAGTGATCGCAACCCTCTTGACAATACCCTTCCCAGCAGCTAAAGCGCCCATCGGGTCCTGTTGCCGGCCGAGGTGTCCGGCGGGCCGGGGCAGTCCGGCGGACATGGAACAATCGGACAGGATCACCGGTGTCAACAGCGAGCAGGAGACCACAGCACGATGCGTATCGGAGTTCTCACGGCAGGCGGCGACTGTCCTGGGCTGAACGCGGTGATCCGATCGGTCGTGCACCGCGCGGTCACGGCGTACGGTGACGAGGTCATCGGCTTCGAGGACGGCTACGCCGGCCTGCTCGACGGCCGTTACCGGACCCTGGACCTCAACGCGGTCAGCGGCATCCTGGCGCGCGGCGGCACGATCCTCGGCTCCTCCCGGCTGGAGCGCGACCGGCTCCGCGAGGCGTGCGAGAACGCCTCCGACATGATCCACCGGTTCGGCATCGACGCGCTCATCCCGATCGGCGGCGAGGGCACGCTGACGGCGGCACGGATGCTGTCGGACGCCGGACTGCCGGTGGTGGGCGTGCCCAAGACGATCGACAACGACATCTCCTCCACCGACCGCACCTTCGGCTTCGACACGGCCGTGACCGTCGCCACCGAGGCGATGGACCGCCTCAAGACCACCGCCGAGTCCCACCAGCGCGTGATGGTGGTGGAGGTCATGGGCCGTCACGCGGGCTGGATCGCCCTGGAGTCCGGCATGGCGGCCGGCGCCCACGCCATATGCCTGCCCGAGCGTCCCTTCGACCCGGCCGACCTGGTCAAGATGGTCGAGGAGCGTTTCGCCCGCGGCAAGAAGTTCGCCGTGATCTGCGTCGCCGAGGGCGCCCACCCGGTCGAGGGCACCATGGACTACGGCAAGGGCGAGATCGACAAGTTCGGCCACGAACGCTTCCAGGGCATCGGCACGGCCCTGGCGCACGAGCTGGAGAAGCGGCTCGGCAAGGAGGCCAAGCCGGTGATCCTCGGCCATGTCCAGCGCGGCGGCACCCCGACGGCGTACGACCGCGTCCTCGCCACCCGGTTCGGCTGGCACGCGGTGGAGGCCGCGCACCGCGGCGAGTTCGGCCGGATGACCGCCCTGCGCGGCACCGACATCGTGATGGTGCCGCTCGCCGAGGCGGTGACCGAGCTGAAGAGGGTCCCCAAGGACCGCATGGACGAGACCGAGTCGGTGTTCTGACTGCGGCCCCTCCCGCCCGGAGGCTTCGAACCCCCGGAAAGCCACGGTCCGGGCCGCCGTTCCCGGCCGGCCCGGACCCCGCCCGTCTCCTGCGGACGCCCGCGCCCTGCCGGCGGCACTGCCCGCCGGCAGGGCCTCAGCGTGCCCGGCCCGAGTCCGGGATCCACCGGTACACCAGCTCCGGCCTGCCCACCTGGCCGTACAGGGGGCTGCGCTCGGCCCGGCCCGCGTCGACCAGGTGCTCCAGGTAGCGCCGGGCCGTGATGCGGGAGATGCCGACCGCCTCGGCGACCCCGGCCGCCGTCAGGCCCGCCGCCGCCTTCCGCAGCGCGCCCGTGACCCGTTCCAGGGTCGGCGCGCTCAGTCCCTTGGGGAGGGCGGCCGGGGCCGGGGCGCGCAGCGTCGCGAGCGCCCGGTCCACCTCCTCCTGCCCGCCGGCCTCCCCGGCCGTCGCACGGAACTCGGCGTACCGTACGAGCCGGTCCCGGAGCGTGGCGAAGGTGAACGGTTTCAGCACGTACTGGACCACCCCCAGCGAGACTCCCTCGCGCACCATCGCCAGGTCCCGGGCCGAGGTCACCGCGACCACGTCCGCGTGATGGCCGGCGGCCCGCAGGGAACGGGCCAGCTGCAGGCCGTGCACGTCCGGCAGATGCAGGTCGAGCAGGAGCAGGTCCACCGGGGTCCGGTCCAGCATCCGCCGGGCCTGTGCGCCCGTGTGCGCCTTGCCGACCGCGACGAACCCCGGCACCCGGCCGATGTACGTCAGATGCGCGTCCGCCGCCACCGGGTCGTCCTCGACCACCAGGACACGAATGGGCTGCTCGCTCGTCATGCCGTCCGTCCCGCCGTCCGCCGTGCCTCGTTCCCGGCTCCTCGGTCCGTGCCGCCGCCTTCCAGCGGCAGCCGTGCCTCGTTCCCGGCTCCTCGGTCCGTGCCGCCGCCTTCCAGCGGCAGCCGTGCCTCGAACACCGCGCCGCCCTCCTCGCCCTGCGCCACCGTCAGCGTCCCTCCGTACCGCAGCACCGTCTGCCGTGCGAGGGCCAGGCCCAGCCCGCGTCCGCCGGGCGGTGCCGGCTTGGTCGAGAAGCCATGCCGGAACACCAGGTCGGTGTGGGCCGGATCCACCCCCGGCCCGGTGTCCGCGACCCGCAGCACCAGCTCCGCGTCCTGCGTGCGGGCCGTCACCGTCACCCGCGCCCGCGGGCTGCCCCGCGCCGCGTCCACCGCGTTGTCGACGAGGTTGCCGAGGATCGTCACCAGGTCCCGGGACGGCAGGTTCCGCGGGAGCAGCCCGTCGTCCAGACCGCTGTCCTCGGACACCACCAGCTCCACACCCCGCTCGTTGGCCTGCGCGGTCTTGCCGAGCAGCAGCGCGGCCAGCACCGGCTCGCTCACCGCCGAGACCACCCGGTCGGTCAGCGCCTGGGCCAGCTCCAGCTCCGCCGTGGCGAACTCCACGGCCTCCTCCGGCCGCCCCAGCTCGATCAGCGACACCACGGTGTGCAGACGGTTCGCGGCCTCGTGCGCCTGGGCGCGCAGGGCCTGGGTGAACCCCCGCTCGGAGTCCAGTTCGCCCATCAGGGCCTGCAGCTCGGTGACGTCCCGCAGGGTCACCACGGTGCCCCGGCGCTCCCCGCCCGAGACGGGCGAGGTGTTGACCACCAGCACCCGCGACGCGGTCAGATGCACCTCGTCCACCCGCGGCTCGGAGGCCAGCAGCGCGCCCGTCAGCGGAGCCGGCAGCCCCAGGTCCGCCACCGGCCGTCCCACGACGTCCTCCTCGCCGCCCAGCCCCAGCAGCTCCCGCCCCCCGTCGTTGATCAACGCCACCCGGCGCCGGGCGTCCAGCATCAGCAGCCCTTCGCGCACCGCGTGCAGGGTGGCCTGGTGGTAGTCGTGCATCCGGCTGAGCTCGGTCGCGTTCATCCCGTGGGTGTGCCGGCGCAGCTTGGCGTTGATCACATAGGTGCCGATCGCGCCGAGCACCAGCACCCCGGCGGCGACCGAGAACAGCGCGACGACCTGCTCCCGCACCCGCTCGCTGATCGACTCCACCTTGATGCCGGCACTGACCAGCCCGATCACACGCCCGTCCTCCTCGATGGGCGTGACCGCGCGGACGGACGGGCCGAGGGTGCCCGTGTAGGTCTCGGTGAAGGTGTCGCCGCGCTGGGCGCGGGCGATGTTGCCGAGGAAGGGCCTGCCGATCTGGTGCGGGTCCGGGTGCGTCCAGCGGATGCCCCCGGGAGTCATGATCGTGACGAAGTCGACCCCGGTGTCCTTCTGCACCCTCAGCGCGTACGGCTGGAGCTCCGCCGAGGGGTCCGGGGTGTGGATCGCCGCCCGGACCGAGGGTGCGTCGGCGATCGAGCGGGCCACCGCGACGGCCTGGCGGCGGGCCGCCTCCTCGGCCTGGTCCCGGTTGCTGACGTAGGCGAACAGCGCGTATCCGGCCACGACGAGGGCGAGCAGCACCGCCTGCATCGCGAACAGCTGGCCCGCCAGGCTGCGAGGTCTCGGAAGGGCGGGTAGGCGCATGCCGCAAGTCTGCCTCTCTGTTCCGGCGCGAACTGTCCGGGGTGAACTGTCGGGCATGAACTAAATGAACGGAAGGGTGACCGCTCTCACACGGCAGGAGATAGTCACGGCATTCCCGAAAACCCGGACGTGAGCCGCACGCCGGTGATGCCGACGTCGTCATCGAGGAGGGCAGCCGTGAGCAGCGCAGCCGATACGGCACCTGCCGCACCCGCAGCCAAGCGGGACCGCACCCACTATCTGTACATCGCCGTGATCGCCGCGGCGCTTCTGGGAATCGCCGTCGGGTTCGCCGCGCCGGACGTCGCCAAGGAGCTCAAACCGCTCGGCACCGGCTTTGTGAACCTGATCAAGATGATGATCTCGCCGATCATCTTCTGCACGATCGTGCTCGGGGTCGGTTCGGTGCGGAAGGCGGCGAAGGTCGGCAAGGTCGGCGGGCTCGCGCTCGGCTACTTCGTCGTGATGTCGTTCATCGCGCTGACCATCGGACTCGTGGTCGGCAACGTCATCCAGCCGGGCAGCGGCATGCAGCTGACCGAGGAGGTGAAGGGCGTCGGCCAGGCGCAGGCCGAGGCCGGGGGCGAGAGCACGGTCGACTTCGTGCTCGGTGTCATCCCCACCACCCTGGTGTCGGCGTTCACCGAGGGGGAGGTGCTGCAGACCCTGCTGGTCGCCCTGCTCGTCGGGTTCGCCCTGCAGGGCATGGGCCGCAGGGGCGAGCCGATCCTGCGCGGGGTGGAGCACATCCAGCGGCTGGTCTTCCGCGTCCTTGCCATGATCATGTGGGTCGCCCCGGTGGGTGCCTTCGGCGCCATCGCCGCCGTCGTCGGCGAGACGGGCGTCGACGCCCTGAAGGCGCTCGCCACGATCATGTTCGGCTTCTACCTCACCTGCCTGGTGTTCGTGTTCCTGGTGCTGGGCGCGCTGACCCGGATCGTGACCGGCGTCAGCATCTTCCGGCTGCTGACGTACCTGGGCCGTGAGTTCCTGCTGATCGTGTCCACGTCGTCGTCCGAGTCCGCGCTGCCCCGGCTCATCGCCAAGATGGAGCACCTGGGCGTGAGCCGTCCGGTCGTCGGCATCACCGTGCCGACCGGCTACTCCTTCAACCTCGACGGCACGATGATCTACCTGACGATGGCCTCGCTGTTCATCGCCGACGCGATGGGCCAGCCGCTGTCCGTCGGCCAGCAGATCACCCTGCTGCTGTTCATGATGGTCGCCTCGAAGGGCGCGGCCGGTGTCACCGGCGCCGGTCTGGCCACCCTCGCCGGTGCCCTGCAGTCCCACAAGCCCGCCCTGGTCGACGGCGTCGGCCTGATCGTCGGCATCGACCGCTTCATGAGCGAGGCCCGCGCCCTGACCAACTTCGCGGGCAACGCGGTCGCCACCCTGCTGATCGGCACCTGGACCGGCGAGGTCGACAAGGAGCGGGTGCGGCGGGTGCTCTCCGGCGAGCTGCCCTTCGACGAGAAGACCCTGCTGGACGAGGGCGGCCCCGCCGAGGCCCCGGCCGGGCAGTCCGGCCGGCGCGAGAAGGAGCTCGCCGGGGCCTGACCCCGGTCCGCTCCTCCGCCTCGGGCATCCGGTCCCGCCCAACCCGGGTGCCCGAGGCGGGGCGGGGCGCCCGGCGCCGTCCCCCGCCCGCGCCGGGCCCACGACGAGCCGCCCCACGGCAAAGGAAAACCCCCGGGAAATTGCGCCCGGGGGATTTCCTTGCGTATATTCGGTGATTCGCGACTTCCGATGAAAGGGGTCGCGAAGAAGTTCACTGAAGGAATTATATCCGGGCGGGAGCCGAATTGTCAAACACCGATTTCTCCGACGGTGAATTGCGGCAGGAGCAGGAATTCATCGACGGACTGTACGCGCGTGTGGACGCGCTGCGCGGCGAGACCGAGGAGTCCGTCGCGGACGCGCTCGCCCAGGGCCACACGCCCATGCAGGCCAGGCTGGAGCGGGACATCGCCGTCGCCGAGCGGTCGGGGCTGCTGGCCGCGCTGAACGCCGTGGACGGCTCGCTCTGCTTCGGACGGATCGACCTCGCCGACGGCAACAGCCACCACATCGGCCGTATCGGCCTGCGCGCCGACGACGCCGAGCGCACGCCGATCCTGATCGACTGGCGTGCCGATGTCGCCCGCCCCTTCTACCTGGCCACCGGCCACACCCCGATGGGCCTGCGCCGCCGCCGGCACATCTCCACCGAGGGCCGCCGGGTCACCGCCCTGCACGACGAGATCCTCGACCTCGAGGACACCACCCGCACCGGCCACGAGGACCCGGCCGGCGACGCGGTGCTGCTGGCCGCGCTCAACTCCGCGCGCACCGGCCGGATGAGCGACATCGTGCGGACCATCCAGGCCGACCAGGACCGCATCATCCGGGCGCCGCACCACGGCGTGCTGGTGGTGGAGGGCGGCCCCGGCACCGGAAAGACCGCGGTGGCGCTGCACCGGGCCGCGTATCTGCTCTACGAGCAGCGCGACCTGCTCGCCAAGCGCGCCGTCCTCATCGTCGGCCCCAACCCCGCCTTCCTCGGCTACATCGGCGAGGTGCTGCCCTCCCTCGGCGAGACCGGCGTGCTGCTGGCCACCATCGGCGAGCTGTTCCCCGGGGTGAGGGCCACCGCGACCGACACCCCCGAGGCCGCCGCCGTCAAGGGCCGCGCCGAGATGGCCGACGTGCTCGCCGCCGTCGTGCGCGACCGGCAGGCGCTGCCCGACCCGGTGATCCCCGTCGAGCACGACCGCGAGGTCCTGATGCTCGACGACGACCTGGTGCGCGTCGCCCGCGAGCGCGCCCGCGCCACGAGGCTGCCGCACAACGTGGCCCGCGAGTACTTCGAGGGACACATCCTCAACACGCTCACCGACCTGTACGCCGAGCGCATCGGCACCGACCCCTACGACGGGGCCGGCCTCCTCGACGCCGGCGACATCACCCAGATCCGCGACGAGCTCGCCGAGAACCCCGAGGTCTGGTCGGTCATCGACCGGCTGTGGCCGCGGCTGACCCCCCAGCAGCTGGTCGCGGACTTCCTGGCCGCCCCGGAAGGGTACGTCGGCGACGAGGACGCGGACGCGATCCGCCGCCCGGTGACCCGGGCCTGGACCCCGGCGGACATCCCCCTGCTCGACGAGGCCGCCGAACTGCTCGGCGAGGACGACCGCCTGGCCCGCGCCCGCGCCGCCCGTGAACGCGCCGCCCGGATCGCCTACGCCCAGGGCGTGCTGGACGTGTCGTACGGCTCGCGGACCTTCGAGTTCGAGGACAAGGAGGAGATCGACCCCGACGCCGGCGAGGTCCTGTCCGCGCACGACATCATCGACGCCGAGCGGTTCGCCGAACGGCACGAGGAGGCGGACCACCGCAGCGCCGCCGAGCGGGCGGCGGCCGACCGCACCTGGACCTTCGGGCACATCGTCGTCGACGAGGCGCAGGAGCTGTCGCCGATGGCGTGGCGGCTGCTGATGCGGCGCTGCCCCACCCGCTCCATGACCCTGGTCGGCGACCCCGCGCAGACGTCGGAGGCGGGAGGGGTCGGCTCCTGGGAGGAGATCCTCCGGCCGTATGTCGAGGACCGCTGGACCCACACCCGTCTCGGCGTCAACTACCGCACTCCCGCGGAGATCATGGAGGTCGCGGCGGCCGTGGTCCGCGCCGAGCTCCCCGGCTTCGAGCCGCCCCGCTCGGTCCGCTCCACGGGCGTGCGGCCCTGGGCCCGTGCCACCGGCGACCTGCCCTCCGCGGTGGCGGAGGCCGTCGCCGAGCTCACTCCCTCCGAGGGCCGGCTCGCGGTGATCGCCCCGCGCGAGCTGCACCGCGCCCTGGCCGCCCGGCTGGACGGGGTCACCGCCGGCGCCGAGCCCGACCTCACCCGGACGGTCGTCCTGCTCGACCCGCGCCAGGCCAAGGGCCTGGAGTTCGACTCCGTCCTGGTGGTCGAGCCGGGCCGGTACGGCACGAGCGACCTGTACGTGGCCCTGACCCGGGCCACGCAGAGGCTCGGCGTGGTGCACTCCGAGCCCCTGCCGAAGGCCCTGGCGGACGCCCTGGCCTGAGCGGTCCCTGTGAACCGGACCGGGTCGGGCCGGGGGTCCGGACCGGACCCGGTCAGGCCGGGCGCAGCCACACCGTGGCCAGCGGCGGCAGCGTCAGCCGGATGCTCGCCGGCCGTCCGTGCCACCCCTGCGGCTCCGGCTTGACCGGGTCCGGGTGGACGACGTCGCTGCCGCCGTAGCGGGCCGCGTCGGTGTTGAGCACCTCCTGCCAGGCGGGCACGTCGCCGGGGACGCCGATGCGGTAGCCCTCGCGGACGACCGGGGAGAAGTGGGACACCACGAGCAGCGGGGTGCCGTCGGCGTCATGACGCAGAAAGGCGAGGACGTTGTCGTCCGCCGCGTCCGCGGTGATCCACTGGAAGCCGTCGGGGTGGACGTCCCGCGCCCACAGGGCGGGGGTGGCCTGGTAGACGGCGTTGAGGTCGCGGACCAGGTCCCGCACGCCCCGGTGGTCGGCCTCGGCGCCGTACGCCGGGTCGAGCAGCCACCAGTCGGGGCCGCGGACCTCGGACCACTCGGAGCCCTGCGCGAACTCCTGGCCCATGAACAGCAGCTTCTTGCCCGGGTGGGACCACATGAAGCCCAGATAGGCCCGCAGATCGGCCCGCTGCCGCCACCAGTCGCCGGGCATCTTCGACACCAGCGAGCCCTTGCCGTGCACCACCTCGTCGTGGGAGATCGGCAGGACGTAGTTCTCGCTGTAGGCGTACACCATCGAGAACGTCATCTCGCCGTGGTGGTGCTTGCGGTGGACGGGGTCGTGGCTCATGTACCGGAGCGTGTCGTGCATCCAGCCCATGTTCCACTTCAGCCCGAAGCCCAGGCCGCCGAAACCGCTCGGTCCCCGGTGGTGGGTGGCCCGGGTGACCCCGTCCCAGGCCGTCGACTCCTCGGCGATGGTCACCACGCCCGGCACCCGGCGGTACACGGTGGCGTTCATCTCCTGCAGGAACGCCACCGCGTCCAGGTTCTCCCGCCCGCCGTGCACATTGGGCGTCCACTGGCCCGGCCCGCGCGAGTAGTCGAGGTAGAGCATGGAGGCCACGGCGTCCACGCGCAGACCGTCGATGTGGAACTCCTCGCACCAGTACACGGCGTTGGCCACGAGGAAGTTGCGCACCTCGCGGCGCCCGAAGTCGAACTCCAGGGTGCCCCAGTCCGGGTGCGCGGCCCGCAGGGGATCGGAGTGCTCGTACAGCGGACGCCCGTCGAACTCCGCCAGGGCCCAGTCGTCCCTGGGGAAGTGGGCGGGCACCCAGTCCATGATCACGCCGATGCCGGCCTGGTGGCAGCGGTCCACGAAGTACCGGAAGTCGTCCGGGGTGCCCAGGCGCGCGGTGGGGGCGTAGAAGCCGGTGACCTGGTAGCCCCAGGAGCCGCCGAAGGGGTGCTCGGCGATGGGCATCAGCTCCACATGGGTGAAGCCGAGGTCCTTGACGTACGCGGGAAGCTGCTCGGCCAGCTGGCGGTAGGTCAGGCCCGGCCGCCAGGAGGGCAGATGGACCTCGTACACCGAAAGCGGCGCCTCGTGCGCGGGGACGTCCCCGCGGCGGGCCATCCACTCCTGGTCGCCCCACTCGTAGTGCGAGGCCGTCACGATCGACGCGGTGGCCGGGGGAGCCTCGGTACGGCGGGCCATCGGGTCGGCGCGCAGCGTCCTGGAGCCGTCCGGCCGGGTGATCTCGAACTTGTACAGCTCGCCCTCGCCGATGCCGGGCACGAACAGCTCCCACACGCCCGTCGAGCCGAGCGAGCGCATCGGGAACGCGGTGCCGTCCCAGAAGTTGAAGCCGCCGGCCACCCGCACCCCCCGGGCGTTGGGCGCCCACACCGTGAAGCGGGTGCCACTCACCCCCTGATGGGTCATCGGCTCGGCGCCGAGCGCCTTCCACAGCTGCTCGTGCCGGCCCTCGCCGATCAGATGCAGGTCGAACTCGCCGAGGGCGGGCAGGAAGGAGTAGGCGTCCGCGGTGTGCTGCACCGTCCCCTCGTACGTCACCTCCAGCCGGTACTCGGGGACGTCCCGCAGCGGCAGCAGACCCGAGAAGAATCCGTCCCCGTCGTCGTTCAGCTCGCTGCGCAGCGTGCCGACGACCACGCTGACCCCGAGCGCGTACGGCCGCAGCACCCGGAAGGCCACCCCGCCGGGCACGGGGTGGGCCCCGAGCACGGAGTGCGGGTCGTGGTGCGTGCCGCCGAGCAGCCGCTCCCGGTCGGCGGCGCCGACGCGCACGAGGTCGATCCCGGCCGGCACGGACGGTGCGGGGGACGCGGCGACGGGCCCGGGCGCCACGGGCGCGACCGGCTCCGGGGCGGCCGGCGCCTTCGCCGGTGCCCTCCCGGCGGCCCTCCTCCCGGTGGTCGTCCCGGCGGTCTTCCTCGCGGCCGCCTTCTTCGCGGCCGCCTTCTTCGCCGTCGTCTTCGCGGCCGCGGTCTTCCGCGCGGCGCTCCTTTGCGGAGCCGGCGGCTCGGCACCGGCGGCGGCCTCGGGCGTCTTCTGCGGATCCGAACCGCTGGACGGGGGGCGGGGGGTCACAGGCGGAGCCTCCTCGGCGCAGGTCGGGTGCGGTGGACGGGGGTCAGACAGGGGCGGGGCCGGCCAGGCGGCGCACCGCGGACAGCGGCACCGGGAGCCAGTCGGGCCGGTGCCGGGCCTCGTAGACGACCTCGTAGACCGCCTTGTCCGTCTCGCAGGCACGCAGCAGCACCGGGTCGGTGCGCGGGTCGGTCCCGTTGACCTCGGCGTATCCGGTGCAGTACGCGGCCCGGCAGGCCTTTGCCCACTCCGGTGCCGGAGGGCCGCCCGCCGAGTGCGCCGCGTAGTCGAAGGAGCGCAGCATTCCGGCCACGTCCCGCGCCACCGGCTGGGCCATCCGCCGCTCGGCCAGCGGTTTGGCCGGCTCGCCCTCGAAGTCGATCAGCCACCACTCGCCGGAGGGGGAGCGCAGGCACTGGCCGAGGTGCAGATCGCCGTGGATGCGCTGGGCGGTCCAGGTGTGGCCCTCGGCCGCCAGATCGGCCAGCGCCTCGAAGGCGGAGTGCAGCCCGGGGACGTACGGCCCCAGCGCGGGCACCAGCTGCGCGGCCTCCTCCAGCCGCTCGATCATGCCCGCCACCATGGACTCCAGCTGGGTGTGACCGAGCGTGACCGTGGGCAGCGCGCGGGCCAGCGCGGTGTGCACCTCGGCGGTGGCACGGCCCAGCGCCCGCGCCTCCGCGCTGAAGTCCTCGCCCTTGGCCAGCTCGCGCAGCGCCAGCTCCCAGCCGTCCGAGGCGCCCTGCACAAAGGGCTGGAGCACCCCGAGCACATACGACTCCTCGGCCAGCTCCGCCGTCATCCACGCCGCCGGCGCCGGCACCCGGGAGCAGCCCTCACGGGCCAGGGCCAGCGGCAGCTCCAGGTCGGGATTGACGCCGGGCACCACCCGGCGCAGCAATTTGAGGATGAACGTGTCGCCGTAGACGACCGAGGAGTTGGACTGCTCGGCGGTCACCACCCGGGGGACCAGGTCGGGACGTATCTCCTCCCGGCGCTCGAAACGCAGTCCGCCGATGCGGGCCCGGGTGCGCAGCGCCTCCAGGATCACCTCGGCGGGCCGGGGGTCGTACAGGGCCTCGTACACCGTGCGTCCGGCGAGCGGACCTTCGTGCGCATGCCCGATCAGCGCGTGCGCCAGCCGCGGGGGCAGCGCCTCGCGCACACCGATGAGCAGCTGGTAGCAGTCGCCGGGGTGCGGCGGTGCGCCCGCCAGGTTCGCCGACGGCTGGTGGGCGCGGACGAGCAGGTGGTACAGACCGAGCTTTCCGTCGGCGACGGGCAGCAGCTCGGTGGCGGCGACCGGTGAGAAGCCCGTGACCGGACGTCCCTTGCCCGCGAACCAGCGCTGACGCGGAAGCCACTCGCGCAGCAGCGGATCCAGTGAGGTGAGGAGACCGGCGCCCGTGGTCGTGACAGAGCGTGTGACGGCGTGCGACATGGCTTCCGGCATGGCGTCCGTCCAATCGCTGGTCGGGTGTCACTGACGCGTGCCCACGGGCGGGCGGGAGGAAACGCCCGCCCCGGGCACCGAGGTGCCGTCCGGGCCGGACCGGCCCCGGTGCGCGGTGCCGTGCGGCGGGCCGGGCGGGGACGGCGCGGCAAGGGCCCGCGCCGGCCGCCGCGGCCCGCCGCAAGGTCCGGACGGCGCTTCCTAGGCCGCTTCCTTGACCGCCTCCTTGCGCAGCCGGAACCAGTAGAAGCCGTGTCCGGCCAGGGTCAGCAGGTAGGGCAGGTCGCCGATGGGAGGGAAGCGGACGCCGCCGAACAGTTCGACCGGGTGGCGGCCGCGGAAGGCGCTCAGGTCGAGTTCGGTGGGCTGGGCGAAGCGGGAGAAGTTGTTGACGCACAGCACCAGGTCGTCCTCGTGTTCGCGCAGGAAGGCGAGGACGGCCGGGTTGGAGGAGGGCAGTTCGGTGTAGGAGCCGAGTCCGAGGGCGGGGTTCTGCTTGCGGATCTCGATCATGCGGCGGGTCCAGTGCAGCAGGGAGGAGGGGGAGGACATGGCCGCTTCGACGTTGGTGACCTGGTAGCCGTGGACCGGGTCCATGATCGTGGGCAGGAACAGGCGGCCGGGGTCGCAGGAGGAGAAGCCGGCGTTGCGGTC